>CAJQPC010000126.1 GCA_905480105.1 uncultured bacterium
ATATCCAGGACATCGGCAGTCGCTACTACACCTACCAGGCCACCTTGGGCTTTATGATGGAGGTCGCTGCGACCACCGACACCAAGGTGGTCGTTCTGGACCGACCCAACCCCCTCGATGGTCTGAGCGTGGAAGGCAATGTGGTGGAGAAGGGCTTTGAAAGCTTCGTCTCCGCGTATCCCTTGGCCAGCCGCCACGGCATGACCATGGGTGAGCTCGGCCGGTACTTCCAAAAGGAGCTCGGGGTGGACTGCACCCTGGACGTGATTCGGTGCACAGGGTGGCGCCGGGATCAGTACATAGATGAGCTCAACACTTCTTGGGTCCTGCCCAGTCCAAACATGCCGACCGTGGAGACGGCCATCATCTACCCAGGACTGTGCCTCATCGAAGGCACGAACCTGTCTGAAGGCCGCGGGACAACGCGTCCCTTCCATCTGGTGGGCGCACCCTGGTTGGACCCGCGTAAGTTCGCCTCCCTCTGTCAAAAGGGTGCTCAGGATGCTGGACTTGAGGGTGTGGCCTTCAGGTCGGCCAGCTTCTTACCTCAGTTTCAGAAGCATGCAGGCCGGCTTTGTGGCGGCGTAGAGATCCACCTCACCAATCGTCACGCGCTTCACGCCCTTCTTCTGGGCTGGGTGATTATCGAGGCTGCTCGGCGTTGCGACCCCAAGAACTTTGCTTGGCGGACGGAGACCTACGAGTTCGTCGACAACCCAATTGCCATCGATCTGCTCTGTGGGAGCGCAGAGGGACGCTTGGCCATCGAAGCGGGGCTTCCGCCCGGTGACTGGGTGCGCGCATGGGATTCCCAGCGATCGGACTGGGACGAGGCCAGGGAGCGCTGTCTGCTCTACTGAGCGAGCTTCTGCGCCGAAAGCAAGCACGGGGATTCACCAGCTGGTGAATCCCCGTGGTTCATGGGCGGTCGATTCAGGAGAACAGGTCAGGATCCATACAGGCATATTCGCCAGCTTGGATGGCCTTTGACATGGCCACGGCAGCAGGTAGGTTGTTGGCCGCGTACCACTTGGCGTTGAGAACCTTGCCCTTGTAGAACTTGCGGTCGCTTTCGCTCACGCTATCGCCTTTGAGCGCCTGTATGGCGATGGTGGCTTGGTCTAGGGTGTGCACGGCCAAGACCACAGTCCCGAAGAGGTTTAGGAAGGGAGTGGCCTGGAGCATGGCGCCTTCTAAGTTGCCTTCAGAACCGAGCTTGCCCAGGTGCATTGCTGCTGCACCCAAAAAGCCCACGGCCTTGTTGGTGGCATCGGCCTCTGCATCCAGTTGGCCAGTGCTCTTCGCGGCAGCGATGTCTTTCTGAGCCGTTTGCATCCACATCATGAAGACCATGCCGCCTTGTGCCCGCATCTTGCGGCCGAGCAGGTCCATGGCTTGGATGCCGTTGGTGCCTTCGTAAATAGAGGCGATCTTCACGTCACGCACATGCTGCTCGGCGGGGTACTCGCTGGTGTAGCCGTAGCCGCCGAAGATCTGCATGGCTTCCGTTGCGATCTCGTAGCCCTTGTCAGAGGAGAAGGACTTGCAGATGGGGGTGAGTAGCTCCACCAGGGCCATCTTCTGCTTGCGCTCAGCCTCGTCCTGAGTGGACTCGGCCTGCACGAGGCGCAGGGCGGTCGTGTAGTTCATCGAGCGGAGGGCTTCGATGGTCACCTTCATGTTCATGAGCATTCTTCGGACATCGGGGTGCTCGATGATGGCCACGCGCTTGGCGTTGGGGTTCTTGAACTCCTTGATGGAGGTGCCTTGGATGCGTTCTTTCGCATAGGCCTTGGCGTTCTCGTAGGCGGCCGCGGCGCTGCTCAGGCCCTGGATACCTACCGCAATGCGGGCTTCGTTCATCATGTGGAACATGATGCGCATGCCGTCACCGGGGTTGCCGATGAGGAAGCCCTTGCAGGGTTCGTCGGCGCCCAGCGCCAAAGCGCAGGTGGCAGACGCCTTCAGGCCCATCTTGTGCTCGATACCTGCGACGTACACGCCGTTGCGGGAACCGTCGTCGAAATTGTACTTGGACACCAAGAAGATGGAAATCCCTTTGGAGCCTGCAGGAGCGTCAGGCAGCTTGGCCAAGACAAGGTGCAGGATGTTTTCGGTCAAATCCTGATCACCGCCGGTGATGAAGATCTTCTCGCCTTCCAAGTGGTAGACGCCTTCCTCTCCCGATGGCATCGCCTTGGTCAAGGAGTCGCCGACGCTGGAGCCGGCGCCGGGCTCAGTCAGGCACATCGTGCCACCCCAAACCCCGGTATTCAGTTTTTCCAGGCACTTCTCTTTCATCCACTCAGCGCCATGGTGGGCCAAGAGATTGGCTACGCCACGGGTCAGTCCGCCGTATGTGCTCAGTGCGGGTGCGGCGCCGGTCAGGACCTCGCCTATTCCCATAGCGACGGGCTCCGGAAGGCCGGTCGCACCCCACTCTGGGTCGCCGGAGAGGCCAACCAAGCCGCTCTCAGCCATCAGCTTGTAGGCCTCGGGGTAGCCCTTGGGGGTGGTCACTTTTCCATTTCCGTGGAATACGCAGCCGCCGGATGCATCGCCATCACGGTTCACCGGCCAGAAGACCTCCTGCGAGAGCCGGAGGGTCTCGTCGATCATCGCTGTGTAGATCTCCTCGTCGAAGTCGGCGAATCGCTCGATTCCTTCCAGGGCGTCCTGCACCTTGAGCTGCTCGAAGAGCACGAATTTTATGTCACGGGTGTCGATGTTGTAGCCGGTACTGCCGTCCATTTCGTTCTCCTGAATGAAGCGTCATTCACTGAATGGTGATTCAGTTTCTACTCGCGGAACCTATTGTGGTCAAGGGACTGCGCATCTTTGTGGGTACCTGGATTGGCTTTCAGGACCCGAAGAGTTCGTCCAAGCCCTCTCGAAGAGACGATACGGCCACAATTTCAAGCCCTTCTGGTGCATCGGCGGTTGCTCCCTTCGGGCACACCACTCGATCAAAGCCGTGACGCATGGCTTCCATGAGACGTGGACCTGGGTGGGGTACTGCACGGAGCTCGCCGACCAATCCGACCTCACCGAATACCAAGGTCTTGGGTCGGATGGGCTTGTCGAGTAGGGAGGAGAAGAGGGCCCCTGCGATCGCCAAGTCGGCGGCTGGCTCCTGCAGGCGGAGTCCGCCCGCAGCGGAAACAAAGACGTCCCGATCGTGAAGCGGATGGCCCAGTTTGCCCAGCACCGCCAGGAGCATATTGAGGCGGGCTTTGTCCAAGCCAAGGACGGTTCGGCCAGGTGTTGCCGGCGTCGGCCTGCCTACCAAGGCTTGGATCTCCGCGAGCAGAGGGCGACTGCCTTCCAAAGCCCCAAGAACTGAGGTTCCAGAGGCGCCCACGACGCGCTCTTTGAGCAGGCGCGCGCTTGCATCTGGGACCTCTTTCAGGCCCTCCGCGACCATCTCAAAAAAGCCAAGCTCTCCGGTACTTCCAAAGCGGTTCTTGGTTGCCCGCAGTACACGAAGGTGAGAGCGTCCATCGCCCTCGAAGTAGATCACGGTGTCCACCAAGTGCTCGAGTACCTTTGGGCCAGCGATACCGCCTTGCTTGGTGACGTGTCCGACCAGAAATGTAGGAATATCGCGAGTCTTCGCTAAGGTCATTGCCCGAGAGGCCACCTCTCGGACTTGGGAGACCGACCCGGGAACACCTTCTAGTCGTCCCGTATACAGGGTCTGAACCGAGTCCAGGACAAGCACGGCCGGTTCCATTTTTTCAGCGGCGGCCAGGGCTACATCAAGGTTGGTCTCAGGGAGTAAGTACAGGCACTCTCCACTGATTCCCAGTCGCTCTGCGCGCAGTCGGATCTGTCGTGCGGACTCTTCCCCGGAGACGTAGAGCACTGGAATGCCCCGGTCTGCGAATGCCGCCAGAACCATCAGGAGGAGGGTGGACTTGCCCACCCCAGGGTCGCCGCCGATGAGCGTCAAGGATCCGGTCACCAAGCCACCACCCAGCACCCGGTCCAGCTCCCCGATGCCTACACGGAGGCGGACCTCCCCCTCGTTCATGGGCACTTCTGAGAGAGGGCGGGGCGTGGGAATGGGTCCCTTGCTGTTCAGGGTCGGCTTGGGTCCTCCGGTGACCTGGGCCTCGAAGCTGCCCCATGTGCCACACCGCATGCAGCGTCCGCCGCCCTTGGGGTCGCGGGCACCGCACTCCTTGCATACATAAATGGTCTTGGCCTTGGCCATCTCGCCCTCCGATGCACCAAGCTAACCGAGGGGGCGGACAGAAATTGGCAGCCCCGATCAAAGTGGCCTCGTTAGCCTAGGAAGGTTCAACAGGGTCAGCCGTGAAGCTCAGTGAGCGCGTATTGTGGGCTGTGGTCAGCGCCGGGCTCTTCAGCCTGCTCGAAGCCGCTCTGGGTCTGCTCATACCAGCCCAGGGGCTTGCGTATGAATGGCTTGATCTGCCGATATCTCTGATGGGATGGTGTCTACTGGGGCTGGTTTTGTCCCTGGCCAAGTATGGGGAACGCATCGCCGCAGGGGTGCTCTTGGCTCTGGTTCTGCCGGTCCTCCTCGGATCCCCCTGGTGGTCGCTCGCTGGGGTGTTGGCCGCCGGCCTGCCAAGGATCGGGCTTGGGGTCTTTGCGCTCTTGGGTCTGCTGTCTGCTTGGCAACACCCAAGTGCGAAGCCGGTGCAGGCTGGCAGTCCAGAGCTCCCCGGTTTGGTCTTGATTACGGTCGATACCCTTCGTTTCGATCATGCTGGACAGCTGCTTGCCGAGCAACCCTTGCAAGCGGTCAGTGCTGCGCCTTGGACGCTGCCCGCCATGGACAGCTTGATGTTGGGACTCAGCGCCGTGGAGCATGGGGGCGGAAGGCGAGGAGAGAGGGGCATCACGCGTCCGAAGGGGGAGCTTCTGGCCGAGCGCCTCTCCCGGCAGGGATATGTAAGTTCGGCCTGGGTCTGCAACCCTCATCTCCGTAGGGAACTGGGCTTTGACCAGGGTTTTGATTCCTATATGCATACGGACGACTGGCGTGATCCGGTGCTCTTGCGCGTGTTGGTCGATGACCGGATTCAGCGGTGGACGGGTCGTATTCCCCGTCTTTGGCGTGCGCGTGACAGGGCCCTGATTGCTCTGGCGACACAGGATGTAAGTCAGGGACTGAATGGTCGCTTCGTCTGGCTGCACATACTCGGTCCACATGAATATCTGAGGGACCCAGCTTCCCAGGTCATCAGCGACCCAGCGGATTTATATGCCTTGGCAGTCGAGCGCACAGCCCAGGATTTGGCGCCACTTCTCCAGGCCATTCCGGCGGGGACTCGGGTGTTGATCATCAGCGACCACGGAGAATCACTGGGAGAGGGGGGACGCTGGGGACATGGCACTGAACTCTCAGACCCCCAGCTGCTTGTCCCAGCCTGGATCATGGGTGTCAGCCTACCGAGCCGTGAAGGGACTTTCTTTGCTTGGGACCTGCCGGAAGTGGCCTTTGGCGGAGAGGTGCTCTCACCGGTTCTGCAGGTGCCGGTCACCGGTCTGCGCGAAGACCCCGAGCAGGCCGCGCTGCGCACGCCGTCGGGCTATCGGCCCCTGGACCTCGCTGAGAGCTGGGTGCTTCCGGAGCAGGAGTTAGGAGATCTGGAGCAACAGCTCCAGGCCCTGGGGTATCAGGACATGTGGCGGGATATGCAGGCTGAACCGGAGCCAACTCCATGATCATCACCGTCACCGCCAATCCGATGGTCGAGCACTTTTTCCACATCCCTGGCTTTGCAGCGGGTCTTGAATGGCGACCTGAGCGCAAAGCAAAGGTCGTGGCGACTGGAAAGCCGCTCAATGTGGCCCGTGCACTCACCTCGCTTGGAGCCAAGGTCACGGCCGTATGCGCTGTGGGCGGGGCCACTGGGCGAGAGATCGAGGAGCTGGTCGAACGCGAAGGAATAGATGCCCGCATGGTGCCCATCCGAGAGGAGAGCCGGCGTGGCTTTGCCCTCTACGACAACGAGGGCCAGGACACCACGGTGTATGGGCCACGGGTATCCCTACGCGATGCCGAGTTGGACGCCATCGTGTCCACGGTAAGCTGTTTGCTTCCAGCGGAGCTGATTGTCTTTGGGGGCAGCTGTTCTCGACCAGAGCTCTACGAACGCTTGGCCCACTTGGGAGTCCCGATTGTGGTCGATGCTGATGGAGAGGGGCTGGAGTTGGCGCTGAGCGGAGATGTGTTCCTGGCCAAGCCCAACATGCGGGAGGTAGCAGAGACTCTGGGCGCCCTGGATGGGCAGCGCGCGCTCTTGGAACTCACCCGCCGCAAAGCGCGGAACGCTGTGGTGACGGATGGTGGGGGCGAGGCCTGGTTCAGATGGCAAGGCAAGACTTTTAGAGTCATGCCTCCAAAGGTGGATGTCGTTCACACCATCGGCTGCGGCGATGCACTCTGTGCGGGACTGATTCACGCCTCCAGCAGGCCCGCCCGAGAGGCGGTGGCATTTGCGATGGCCTGTGGTGCGCAGTCCGCTATGAGCGACGGTGTTGCGGCTCTGGATGAGACTGCCTGCGAGGCGTTGGCACGACAGATCGTAGTCGTGCCCGCATGAAACTCCTACGCTGGGGACAGTCGGCCTACGAGACGGATGCCTCTTTGGACATGGAGGCGCGCCTGTTGGGAGAGCACGGTGTCCGGGTACATCGGCACACTGGCCCTCAGCCGCCGATGCAAGACGTGCACTGCCTTGCGGTGACGTCCAAAGTGCGGGTGGACGAGGCACTGCTCCGCGCGGCACCCGAGCTCCAGCTTGTGGTGACCACGACCAGTGGCTACGACCACATCGATGTTCCCGCCTGTGAGCGCGCCGGGGTGGTGGTCTCCAGGTCGCCCCTGGCCAGGCGAGATGCGGTGGTTGACACCGCCTTAGCGATGGGCTTGAGCTTGCTTCGCCAGGTGCCTGTGCTCCAAGGGCGTGCGGAACAGGGTGTGTGGGCACGCAGTGAGCTGCCACAGCTGCCTATGCGCTTGATTCGTGGTCTTCGGGTTGGCATTGTGGGGCACGGTGTCATCGGTGCCCGAGCCGCGGACCTCTGGCGTGCGCTGGGTGCAGAAGTGTTGACATCCGATGCATGTTCCGGGCACGAAACCAGTGTGGATGAACTTATTGAACGGTGTGCACTGCTCAGCCTGCACTGTTCACTGACGCCCTCCAGCAGCGGGCTCATCTCCGCCGCACGGCTCGATGCGATGGCTCCGGGAACCATTCTCCTGAACACCGCTCGCGGCGGGTGCGTGGACCTACAAGCCTTGATGGATCGGCCGCATGTGCTGGCCGGGTTGGACGTGTTTTCCCAAGAGCCATGGCCGGAGCTCCAGGCTTTGGCTCAGCGCCCTGGAACGTTGCTTTTGCCGCACGCGGCGGGGTATCACGTGGGTCTTGGGGAAGCGGTAGCTCGAGAGCTGGCCCATGCTGTGGCCGCTCACGTCCAGGGGCAGCCCGTGCCCCATGCCATCACCTGACCTTTGCGATGGCTCGCATCACCGACTGATCACTCTCGATGTGGGCCACGCCAGCAAGGGACACCCACTTGGCTGCTTTGGCGTCAGAGCCAGCTACGGCGGTGAGAGAGGAGGCCTGAAATAGGAAGCGCAGGTCGTGGTGCTCGTGCTCAGGGTCCTCTTTGCGCGCAGGAATGCGGTGGACGTCTACGTCGAAGAGTCCCGAACCCACTTGCTCCAGTTCGGTGATGCCGACCTCTTCAGCCACTTCGCGCTTGGCGGCTGCGAGCACGTCGATATCTTCCGGGTCGATGTGCCCCCCAGGCTGCAGCCACCGGTGAAGCTTTCCGTGAAGAATCAGGAGCACCGAGGTGCCATCGGGAGAGAGCACAAAACTCGAAGCGGTGAAGTGGCCTGGCTCAAAGTGGTCCCGGGCGCATGGGTCGCCTGTCTCTGCTCTAGCCAAGCGCCGCATCTTGTCCAGGTGCGAGGCCTCTACCTCGTCGGCTGGGATGTGCGCGTCAAGCAAGGCGCGCAGGTTCATCAGACGGTCCATGTGGAGTTCCTCGTAGCGGACCCAGCGTCTGGTCTCGCGGGCGAAGGTGATGTTGAACTTTTCGGGTGCGGCGCGGCTTAGTCGCTGCGACTCACCGGTGACAGGGTGCGCAAACTCTAAAGCCGAGGCGCAGAGAAAGAGCCCCTTGCCGCGCAGAGGACGCGGGCCCCCGTACACGCCATCTCCAAGAATGGGGTGACCCAGGTGTGCCATGTGGCGGCGAAGCTGATGGGTGCGGCCAGTGTGCGGGCTCAGCTCTACCCAGGTCAGCCAGCTGGAGAATAGGCTGCGGCAGTGGGAGAGCACCCGATAGTGCGTCTTGGCGGGGCGGCCTTCGATGGACAGCTCGACGATGCCCTCTCCCTCCAGACGGCCGAGCACCAAGGCTTGATATCGCTTCTGGATGCGGCGCTGTTCAAAGGCGTGGCCGATGTGCATGTGGGCACTGGCTGTCTTTGCGCAGATGACCAGGCCCTGAGTTTGGGCGTCCAATCGGTGTGTGACACGCGGCCTGCGCAGGGCGTCAGGCTCGGAGGACGGGGTCAGGTTTACAGGAAGGGCATTCTCCAGGGTGCGCTGCTTGGAGCCGCTGGTCCACAGCCCTGGGGGCTTGTCCACGACAGCCAAGTGGGTGTCTTGGTAGATCACATGGAGCGGAGCGTCGTAGATCGCTGGGGGTTTGCGCGTAGAGGGCATCAACTGAACCAAATCGCCGGGCTGCACGAAGCGGCTGGACTCCACAGTCTCACCGTTTAGGCGGATCTCGTGACGCTTGATGGCCTTGCGTGCAAAGGCCTTGCTTGGAATGCGTGCCAGGTGCTCTGCGCAGTAGCGATCCAAGCGCATCCGGTCGCTAAACTCTTCGGAGACTTGGTGCTCCAAAATGGGAGCATCAAGCTCGCTCACTGAGAGCCTCCCAGTTGGCATAGGCGGCCTCGATCTGCGACTCCAAGTCGGCCAGCTTTGCTGTGAGCTCCGGAAGCTCCGCCCGACGCTCGGTGTAGGTGCTGGGTTCAGCGAGTACGACGTTCATCGCCTCCACTTCCTGCTCAAGAACCTCGATCTTCTGGGGCAAGGCCTTCAGATCTTGCTGCTCTTTGTAGGAGAGCTTCTTGCTCGGCTGTGCAGGTTTAGGAGCAATTGCAGCCGCTTTGGGTGAGGGAGGGGCTTGCTTGCGCTTGGCCAATGCTCCCAGATGCTGCAGCCTGCTGGCGTAGGTTTGGATGTGGCCATCGGCTTCAAAAGCAAGGACGGAATTGCATACTCGGTCAAGAAGTGCCCGGTCATGGGTGACCACGATGCAGGCGCCATCCATTCCGAGCAGGGCTTCTTCCAGTACCCGCAGAGTCTGCAGGTCCAGGTCATTGGTGGGCTCATCGAGCATGAGCAGGTTGGCGCCTTCCAGGAGCAGGCGGGCTAAAAGCAGCCGGGCGCGCTCGCCACCTGAGAGAGAAGCGACCCGCTGATCCAAGTATTCCCGCCCAAAGAGAAAGCGGTTCAGGAAGCTGGCCACGTGCAGGTCATGTTTGCCGACCTTGACCCAGTCGTTGCCTCCGCCTGCTGCCTCGAACACCGTACCGTCCAGTGGCAGGCCTGTGCGGTGCTGGTCCAACACGGCAATTTTTACCCGTCCGCTGCGCATCATCTCTCCCTGGCGTGGGCTCAGAGAGCCGGCCAAGATCTTCAGCAGGGTGGACTTACCGGCGCCGTTGGGTCCCAAGATGCCCACCCGGTCTCCAGGGTGAACCACCAAATCAAGGCCCCGAATCAGATCCTCTTCGCCGTAGCCATGGGAGACATCTCGTAGCTCGATGAGCGTTCCGGGCAAACGATCTCCAGTGCTAAAGTCCAGCTCAAAGCTTTCTTTTTTGGAGAGTCTTCTCTGGGCTTTCAGGTCGTCCAGACGCTTTAGACGGCCCTTTTGCTTTGTGCTTCGTGCGGCAGGCGACCTGGAAGCCCAGGCGGCTTCTTTCATAATAAGAGCCAAGCGCCTGTCCTCGGCCTTCTCCAGAGTGCCCCGGCGCTCCACGCTGGCCAGCAGGTAGTCCGTGTAGCTGCCTTGGTAGCTCACGCATTGGCCGTCCTCGACCTCGACGATGCGGTTGGCCACCGCCTCGAGCAGGTAGCGGTCATGGGTCACGAGCAGGATGGCGCCGCGAAAGCCCTGTAAGTAGCCCTGGAGCCACTCGACCATGTCGGCATCTAAGTGGTTGGTAGGCTCATCCAACAGCAGCAGATCGGGCTGACCCAACAGGCAGCGAGCCAGGGCAACCCGGCGCGTCTCACCACCGCTCAGATTGGCGGTCAGTGCGCTCCTAGGAGGGCCTTGCACTTTGGAGAGCACCGAAGCTGCACGGTGGCTCAGGTCCCAGCCCACTTGGTCCAGGCGGTCCTGGTGGGTGGTGGCCTCCTCGATCTTGCCCTCTTGCAGGAGTCGGTCGTAGTCGGCCAAGAGTTCATTGTGCCATTGCAAGGCCTCGTCGATGGCGTCGCCGACGGTCTGCCCGGGAAGTGTCGGTGCCTGAGCCAAGTAGCCGTGACGGCCGTCCCGTAGGACCTCGCCGTGATCTGCATCCTGTTCTCCAGCCAATATGGAGAGCAAGGTGGTCTTCCCGCTTCCGTTTACGCCGACCAGCCCGACCCGGTCTCCCGGTGCGATGTTTAGACTGGCACCTCGGAGGATGAATCGGTCCCCAAAGGCTTTCTCGATGCCCTTTGCGATGAGAGGGGTCATGCGCGCAACTCCAAAATGTGGTTCACACCTTCGGCAAAGCCGTGGCCTCCGTAGCCTTGGGTGATAAATCCTGGGCCGTGGGGCATACGGTCTAAGAAGTCCGCCACATTGGCCACACCAATGCTCACCGGAAAGGCACCGAACATGGGACTGTCGTTGGCCGAGTCCCCGAAGAAGGCGTATTCGCCGACGACCTGCTCCAGCTCCTCACTGAAGCGTTCCTTTAGGAGGGCTCTACAGCCGGAGAGTTTGTCAAAGTCGCCGTACCATCCGTTGACGTGAATGGAGCTGACCTTGCAGGTGGCGCCTGCCTCCTCAAAACAGCGAACGATCTGGTCGATCTCGGATTGCCCCAGAGGTGGAACGTCTTCGCAAAAGTCGATGGCCAGGTCTAACTCCCGGTAGGGCTGGTCGCTGGCCAGGGCAGTACCAGGAACGGCCTGAAGGATCCGCTCCCCCAATGCGGACATGCGCCCTTTATTTTGAATGCGAGTCTCCTCGTCCTGCATGAAGCGTCGCTGGAGCTTGCCATCGGCCATGTAGAACCACAGACCCCCGTTCTCACCTACGACTCCCTGGACTGGCCACATACGGGCGATGTGATCTACCCAGCCTCCGGGTCGTCCAGTGATTGGAATGACCCGCAGGCCAGCCTCTTGTAGCCGTTCTAAAGCCGCGAACGCTTGGGGCACAATTCGGCCTTCCCAGGTCAGGGTGTCATCGATGTCGCAGAACACGCCACGAAGGGCTCTGGCCTGCGATGGGCTCAGCTCGGTAAGTGCGGATGGAGTCATGGTCGCCTCTTAGCCTGCTTGGCCGCTGCGCATCCCTGCGGATGTGACTACGTCCATTCCATGCAGCACCGACTCCTTCAGTGGCTCGCATGCCCAGCATGCGAAAACGACGACCTTGTCCTGGAGACTACCAAGACTTCAACCGAGCACAGTTTTCCAGGCTCGTGGGGGCCGGGAGAGAAGGACTTTCCTGGCGTATCCACGGATGGAGCGGAGAGGACGGAGATCCTCGAAGGGGCCCTGCACTGCTCGGAATGCAGCCGGGTTTACCCCATCAAGGGGGGAATCCCGAGGCTTATCTTGGACGGGTCGGATCCCACGCCCGCTTCGGGACATCGATGGACCCGCTTTGACGGAACCATTCCCGAATATGAGGACAACTTCCGTGACATGAGCCACCCCTTGGAGCCAGAAGACTATCTGGGCAAGCTGGTTCTGGATGCCGGCTGTGGTTTTGGTCGCCATGCCTTCTTTGCAGCCCGGTATGGTGCCGAGGTCATCGCGATGGATGTGGCCCCGGACGCGGTGGCATCGGCCTTGGAGAACACCAAGCACCTGCAGCGAGTGCACGTCATTCAGGGGAATGTGCTCCGACCGCCGCTGCGTCCTTCAGTGATGGACCTTGCCTATTCCTTTGGGTTGCTCCATCACCTGTCGGAGCCGCAGGCCGCATTTCGTAGCCTGAGCAACCTTGTGCGTGCAGGAGGTCAGCTTCAGGTCTGGGCTTATGGACCCCGTGCCGGAAGTGCCGCCGTTGTCTCGGGCGCTCTGCGTGGTGCGGCGGCCAGCATGGACGACGATAGCCTGCACCGGCTCTCTCAGGGGCTGGCCAGCACGCTGCGGTTGTTCTCCCACACCCCCTACCGCTTCATGCGTCACATTCCGGGTGGACGGTCTGTGGTCTCGCACCTGCCCGCTCACGACCACCACAAGTGGCCCTTTGATGTTGTGGTTGCAGATATCTACGACAGGCTGCGGATTCCCGTCCTCCACACCATACCGGGAGAGGAGTTGGAGGCCTGGTTCGTCGACCAGGGCTTTTTAGACATCAAGGTCAGTCGCCGCGTACGCAACTCCGAATCCTTCCGTGGTGTAGGAACCAGACGCTGAGGCTCAGCACCACTTTGGGTGCCGGCCAGCGTGAAAAGGCCTTGGTGTAAGCTCTGCGTGCCCCTGGCTGGGGGTAGAGTCGCGACCCCCTTGCCCTACGTTAGTAGGCACGGGGATTCAAGCCCCCTTGAAGGTCCCCTGTTTAGGTCCGTACAATGAAGAAGCTGTGGCTTGCGCTGGCGCTCATCCTGTCCTGTATGGCTCTTCTGCCGACAGAAGCTCAGGCGACTGCCTGGGAAGCCAAGACCATGCGAGCCTCCCTCTCGGCGCGAGAGGTAGAGCGCCCCCTAATCCTTGGAAAAGGATGGCTTGAGCTCAGCCTCGAAGCCCAGGTCAAATCCACGGACCAGTACTGGGGGCCGCAAGGGGAAAAGCTGGAGTGGGACTACGCCGAGTGGCTCTACACCAAGGAGACCGTGCGGGTTCGCTACGGCGTCCTTCGCCGCGGTGAGCTGAGCTGGGAGGTGCCCGTTCACTACCTTCGTTTGCAGAACGAGAACTTGGGTACCAACACCAAGGGTCTGTACTGGGGCGACCCACGCTTTTCCTTCACCTTCGAGCCCTTTCGCACCCAGGTCCCGCTGACCTCTGTGGTCGTTAAGGCGGAAATGAAAGCGCCGATGGGGAACGAATCTCCAGGCTCCTACATCGCGGGTCCCAGTACCTTCCAGCGTTTCATCACCACCACTGGCACCCCGGACCTGACTCTGTCGGCCCGTGGCAAACGCCAGTTCGGTGTCTTCGCGACCGAGGCGGGCATAGGCTACATGTATCGCTTCTCTGGGATTGCGCAGTACCTACTGGAGACCACGAACAACCAGTTGAATGGGCGTCTTAAGCCAGGCAACCAGGTGCTCATGGACGCCTCGGGCACGGTTCAGTTCGGCCCCGTCGCAATCCAGGGAGGACTCTGGTATCGACGGTGGGGCACGGTAGATGCGGGGACCACTTCGAGTGGGCTGCTTCCGAACGGCAACCTGGAGCCCATCGTCGGCTCTGACGGGTCAAGCTTTGGGTTGGATGTCACAGCCATTGGGCATGTCATCCGTGGCATTGACGTCGTTGCTGCCGCCAACATTCCACTCACGGGCGAAGACCTGATGTTTTTCCCCATCGAGGACCTGCATCCCACTCGTGGCGTCACCTACACAGCTCGTCTCGAATTTCGTTTCTGATGGGAGTCGCAGTGAGCCGGATTTCACGCATTGCCGCCGCCGCGCTGACCCTCGGTCTAAGCAGTATGGTTCTCGCTCCCCAAGCCCAGGCCAAGTTCGTCTCGCCCTATAACCACCCTGATTTGGACTGGTACACCATCGATACGGAGCACTTTGCAGTGCATTATCCCGTCTCGAAGAAGACCACCGAAGAGGGCAATCCCCACTACATCAACGCCGAATACAGTGCCCGCCGCTCCGCAGTGGAGTCCGAGCGCATGTGGCCCTTGATGTGTGGCGAGCTGAACTACTTCCTGAAGGAGAAGATCCACGTCGTGATCCTGGATCAGTCCGACTATCTGGAGGGGTTTACCATTCCCTCTTGGGATTGGATTGAGATCAGCGCGAACCCGGGTGGCTACTTTTACCGCATGCGTGGTCGGGGAGAGTGGTTCTCAGACGTGCTTATTCATGAGTTTGCCCACGTGGTCTCACTCAAGGCCAGTACCTCTATCGCAGAGGGCACGGGCGGCATCCAGGTCGGCGGTCTCTATTCCGATGGCATTCGCGACATGGACACGGGCGTTCAGTTTTACGTCTCCAGCAATGACGCTTGGTGGTGGACCGAGGGTGGCGCTGAGTTCTGGTCGAACAACACCGGCTACTACTGGTGGACCTCGGCCCGTGACCAGAACATCCGCATGACCGTCCTGCAGGACCGACTGCTGGATTACGGCGAGTGGGAGAGTCGGGTCGACGCCTCGGACTGGGGCGACGGTGAGCGGGGGTATCAGCAGGGCTACAACATGGCCTTGTACATTCGCGAGCGCTTCGGCGATGAAACCATGGCCCGTTTCGCCATTGAGTACTCCAAGGGCTGGCGTCCCAACTGGGACTCCGTCATCGAGGACGTCATCGGCATCGATGGTCGAACGCTGTACAACGACTGGGTCGCCTACGTGACCGAGAAGTACAAGGCTGTAGAGCGCGAGATCCAGGCGGAGGGCCAGGTCGAAGGCCTGGAGCTCAAGGGCAGTCCGGGCTCCTGGGAATTTAAAAAGCCGTCTGACCGCGATGCGTACGAGAGGAGTGACCGCAACCAGCGGGAGAGTGAGCGTCATTCCACAGGGACGTGGGAGCTGGAGCCTAAGTTCTCGGATGACGGGAAGTACTTTGGCTACAACGGTGGACGCATCTACGTGAGCAAGACGCCAGAGGGCTATTTCCCTGCCTTCTCGGGTGCCTCAACGAGTGATGCTGATGTCTCCGAGGACATGAAGGAGTTCAACTGGAGCTTGGGAACGGGAGCGACCTTCTCGCATCAGTGGGACTTCATCCCCGGTCAGGACGCGGTGGTTCTAACCATGAGCGAAGACGCCATGACCAACCGCTTCCAGTACTGGACACGTATCAAGCTGGAAGAGGACGGGTACGACTGGAAGCAGCTGTACATCGGAGAGC
This sequence comes from uncultured bacterium, assembly GCA_905480105.1. GTDB lineage: Bacteria > Myxococcota_A > UBA796 > UBA796 > CAJQPC01 > CAJQPC01. The sequence goes on from CAJQPC010000126.1 coordinate 15,278, forward strand.
TCACCAAAGTGGACCGCAAGGTCAAGGGGGAGATGACCGAGACTTCGGATCCGGGGAGGGTCCTTGGCCGGGCCAAGCCTCTTGACCTGTATACGCCCATCCCCAACACGATGCGCGGTACGGACCCCAACGTCTCCCCAGATGGAGAAAAAGTGGTCTACATCGAGTACTTCGACGGCGGGACCAACCTGGTTGTCATCAACCTGGACGGAACCGACAAGACCTACCTGACGGAGTTCCACGATGGAACGATGTTCCAGCGTCCAGACTGGTCGCCTGATGGAACCAAAGTCGTCTTCTCGATGTTTCGGAACTACCAAAACGATCTCTACATGATCGATGTTAGCTCCAAGAAAATCGAAGCATTGACCTGGGACAAGCACGAGTCCTACGACCCTCACTGGGGTCACGATGGCTTGATTTACTTCACCTCCGATCCCGACGGTATCTACAACATCTACCGCATGGACCCGGCGACTCGAGAGGTGGAGCAGGTCACCAACGTGCTTGGCGGCGCAAGCAGCCCCACCCTGACACCGGATGGCAACCTTGTGTACAGCATGTACACCGCCTTCGGCTTTAAGATCTGGGGTCTGGCTGGTGATGAGTTCATGCTGCGGGATGCCACCCACCGCTTCAACATCGCCCCGGACCGTGGTGAGGTTCAGGCTGGCCTGGACTACAGCGAGGACCTGTCCTTCCTGGAGTCGGCAACTCAAAAGTACAAGTTCACCCGCGCGATGATGCCGCCTACGGCGACCCCACTGATTCGCTACGGCAACGACAGCATGACCAACTGGGGCATTACTGCTGGATTCCAACTCTTCATGCAGGACTTTGTGGAGGGCCACGGTGGCGTCATCATGGCCATTGTAGGCGAAGACAGCACGCTAATGGCTCAGTACGTCAATCAAGTCTGGTACCCCAGCTTCTTCATGACCGTATACCGGGTCCAGTCCAAGTCCGACTTTGTACGTGCCTTTGATGCAGACGGAGACTTCTCAACCACGGCCGACCAGACCTATTTTGAGGGTGAGCAGGCTCAAGTCCAAAACATGGTCATGGGTGGCATGAACTACCCATTCAATCGCTTCATCGATCTCAGCGCTGGCATGTCTGCTATGTCTTTTGGCTTCCAGACCATTTCAGACACGGCCTTCGAGCCCTTCTCGTGGCGAGCCACTGGCTTTGTCAACGCGACTTACAGCACCATCAGCCAGCGCAATCCACTGCCGCTCAACGGCACGATGATCGATCTGAACTACGTCCATGGCTACACCGACATCGTGTACGCACCCTATTACGGGATTGACACCGATGACGGCCAGCGCTTGGACGCATACCGCTACAACGCGTACCAGGGCCGCGTCACCAAATACATGCCGGTAAAACCCATTGGTGGCTGGGATCCCCTGGGCTTGTTGAGCTTGGCGCGCAAGCAGCAGCACACCTTCTCGGTGGACCTTCAGGGCGGTTACATTGACCGAAACGTTCAGTTCAACGACGAGTTCCGTGCTGGCGGCCGTCATCCGTATTGGTTCGGTAGTGGCGCAGTTCAGCCCAACACTTTCTTCGCTGGCTACCCCGGCTTCTCTCTCTCGGGCGAGACCATGGCGATCTTGAACGCGGCCTATCGTTTCAAGGTCAAGGACAACATCAACAAGAAGATTGGCCCGCTGTACGTCTACCGTATCGACGCTCAGGTGATGGGGACTGCGGGCAACCTTTGGTCTTACCGGGCTCCGGACGACGCTTCCGAGTACTACACGGACCGCTTTGGTACTCGGGTAGCCTACGACGAGTCAGACCTGTACCGTGAGCGCCCCTTCCGGGACTACGCGTACAAAAACTCCCCGGTCGACGGCGCGGGGGAGTTTTCCGAGAACTACTTCTTGTACGACGCAGGTGCCGAAGTTCGCGTTTCCTCTGTCATGTTCAACCGTGCGCCTTGGAACAGCTTTGTTCGCGTGGCCTATGGCTTCAATGAGATTCGGGGCGTCGGCGACGTCAATGGCGATGACGTAATCACCACCGCAGACAATGGTCTGGGCGATGCGCTCAGCGCTGAGAGCGAGCTCCCCGGAGTTCGGGTCTACATCGGTATCGGTACGGGCTGGTAGGAGACCATCATGAGCATCACCCTACTTTCTATGCTTGCCCTTGTCGGGTGTGGTCGAAACATCACCGAGTCGGACGTCAAGCTCGCCGGTGTAGGCTTGGACCCGGATGAGATCGGTCCGCTCCCCGAGTATTACGGTGGATTGGTCGAGTTAGACCTCATCACCTTCGGAGGGGGGGGGCTGTCTCTCGGTACGGTGGGTTTCCAGTCCTATGATGAGGTGGGGCCGGAGCTGTTCGCCGAGTTTAAACCTCCGTATAGTCTGGTCTACGGCCTTAGCTTCATCTTTGACGAGCAGGTCCCTGCACCCGATGTTCATCACGGCTCCATCGGAATCGGCCCAGAGCTGGACGGACAAGACTCCTGCTGGACCAACTTTGAGCCCTTCTCCTACCTGATGGCCTCGACCGTGGAACTGGGTTCCGAGCTCCGCTTCGCTGACGAATCTGGGGAGTTGGACTTTTCTGTTGGTCGTTTTCCGGAGATCTATCCCCCCAACCCACAGGACGTCTTTGTCTACTACTCTGAGGTTCAGTCCTATCGACCCAACCCGGTAGAACACTGGGCGCCTCAGGCGGACGGGTCATGGGCGCAGCAGGTCCTGATGCCAGCAAATTGGGCACCTGGCGCAGAGGTCGAAATGACATTCGGAGGCGGTCTTCCCCCCCTGGAGGCTCCAGTATCCTCCATCCCAGTGCCCTCGAGTTCTGTTGGGGCACACAGCTTCGTTCTCCCATTCGATACGGACAACCTATCGCTTCAGTGGAATGGTCAAGCCTACACTTACACCGGTGAGGCGCTCGGTGAGGGAGCCTGGAAGACCTGCGTCCAGTACATCGGCATCCCCGGTGATCCTGCGAACTTCGGCACAGACTGCTCAAAGCTGAGCCCCCCTGTGAAGCCCAATCAGTTTGAGGACGCGAAGATCATCGGGCAGATGTACACCGGACCGTGGGACTCCTCAGATGGCAGTGTGACCTTTAACTGGGACAGCAATGACTCGGTCGATGGTGAGCGGGTGACCCTGAACGTCCGGATCCTTGGGCCCGTCGACCGGAATGATGAGGGCTTTCTGGTACCAGTGGTCGTCAACCAAGACGGTTCGGTTCGGAGTCCGTTGACCTGTGACGGGCGCTCAGATGGCTTGGAGTACGTTTTTAATGAGTCGATCTTAGACAGTAGCGGCGAACTTCCCATCACCTTGCAAGGCGCTCCCTCCGAGAAGCTGGTTGAGGTGAGCTGCTCCATCGTCGACGACGGTGAGTTCACGCTCACCATGGACCACCTGCAGTCCGCGCTGACTTATGCACAGGCCAAGAGCGGCAGCGGCGCAGTATTCTACTTCTCCCGGGGTACATCAACGGATGCCATTGTCCCTGCTGTGCGCGACCAAGCCGGGATGCGAAGGGACGTGAGCCCGGTCAAGGTTCGGGCCAACTCGGTGACCATTGGGCGCTTCTGGGTGGACGACCCAAGCGACCTCAAGCCGGTAGGAAACTGACATGAGAATGTCCATCGCATTGTTGGTCCTCTCGTTGATCGCTTGCCAGCAGGGAGACCGAGTCCCTTACTACGCTGATATCGACAGCGTGAGCATCTCAGGGTTCGCAGGGGATGCATCTGAGCCTGGCAACATTGGTGGCTACGAGGTCACCATCACAGGTGATGGATTTGGTGACGATGTTGGCCAAGTGACTGTGCAGTTCGCCTCTTTGAACGCCGAAGTACTCACCGTCAGCAATGACAGCATCACGGTAGTTAGCCCCAAGGGCCCAATCACGGGCGGACTTGTAGACCTTCGTATTGCCACGGCAATCGGGCAGGCTGAGCTCCTCGATGCTTACCATTACGAAGTCCCGTCGGTGACCGATGACCAGGCTGGCTACATCGTCATCAATGACTTTTGGCGCGCAGTGGATGACCCAGAGTTTCGCAACATTCCCCCGTACTTCGGGGAGGCTGGCCTGGACGCCGAACTGGAGTGGTACGACTTTGCCTTCCCTCGTGCCCACTCTGGCTCCTATGGCTTTGGCGGTGGAACGGATTGGTCGCCGGGCGAGTGGTCGGTCCAGATCCCGTCCTACCGACCCTTCGTTCAGGCCGTGGAGGACCTCCGTAAACCGCTGCCAAGCGACTTCGCTCTGACCAACGACAACAACAGTGGCACCACCTGTGTTGAGATCGACGATGCAGGCTACTCCGAGGGCGCAGATTGCAATGACACCGACAATCGCTCCTTCGATCATCAGCGCTTGGAGTTCTGCGAGATTCAGTCTCTCCAAGGCCGAACCAGCCAGTACGGGATCGATTGGCCAGTCGAACAGCCCTTCTTTGCAGGGTTGGGCGAGACAGACAGTGAGGAGCCGTACCAGCGTCGGGTGAGCTGCACCAACGGATTCGATGACGATGGGGACGGACTTGTGGACGGTCAGGACCCGAAGTGCCATCCAGAGATTGGGATTGACGCTGGGGGAATCGGCTTCGCCGATGATGACCTGGTGCTGCGCTTTCCAGAGCCGCTCCAATACACGTATACAGGAGACGGCACATTGGCTGGACCGGGACTGTCCTCTTGCGCAGGCACGGAAGAGGGGGCGGTGTTTGTCTTTGAGTGGATGCCAACGGAAGTTGAATACACCAGCCACGAGAAGGTTGTCGCAGTGGACTCCCACGTCCGCGTCACCATCAGTACTTGGTTTGCGGGATGGTTCGGAACGGAGTCCTTCCCGATTCAGGCCACCATCACGGTTCCAGATGTCTTCGACGCAGATCCCGAGACCGGCACCTCGCAGCTCATCTTCCCGGTGGATATTGCGAACCAATTTCCATCGTTCAGGAACGCGCTCGTCCCTGCGTGCACTGCAGGAAGCTGCAACTACCGGTCAGTGGAAGATGCGAATGGCTTCTTTGTGGTCTCAGCGAGTCGAGTCACAGAGTATCGGTTGAGCTCGCCGGCTCATCCCTACAACACCGGCGGTGACTTGGTCATCGCATACGTAAGCGGTGGCTTTGGCATCGGACAGGACGCAGAGTTTCAGCCGGCCATCGAAGGTGGTACTTGCAACAACTGCTTGGACGACGATCAAGACGGTTGGGTGGATAATTTGGATGCAGACTGCATTCTCGCCGAGCAAGGGGAGGGAGTAGAAAACGGTGAGCTTGACGGTGCGGGCTGCTCGGATGGAATCGACAACGACGGGAATGGCCTGATCGACGCCGAGGACCGAGAGAACTGCGAGGACGGCGTCGACGGTGAAACGAACTGTGGCAACGGTGAGGACGATGACGGCGACGGTTGGGTCGATGCGCTAGACGGCGAATGCATCGATGACAACTCTGCCGAGCTCGGCGAGGACGATCCAGCGTGGCTCTGCTCTGATGGAATCGACAATGACAGCGACGGATGGATCGACATCGAAGATCCCGCTTGTGCCGATGGTTCCGGTATGGATGAGGGAGGCTTTTCGGGAAGCGCTTGCAACGACGGCGTGGACAACGATGGCCATATGGACACGGACTCCGAAGATTACTATTGCTTCCTAAATGGGGCGGCCGCGGACAGGGAGGACCCCGCAGAATTCGAGTCAACCTGTGATGATGGCCAGGACAACGAGTCCGCCGGTCAGACAGACAATTTCTGGGACGCTTTCGACCCAGCGTGTGAGAAAAGTCCCTACTTCTCAGAAGGCTCCAAGGGTTGGAAGACCTCGGACCCCATCACCACAGAATGCTACGATACCCTCGACAATGATGGGGACGGGCTCACGGACGCCGCCGATCCGAGCTGCTGGAATCCGGACTTCGGACATGAGCCGGATGGCTTCCTGAATGACGAATCGGCTGTCTGGGGAACCGACTGCGACAACGGCCTGGACGACGACTCCGACGGCTTAGTGGATGGCCTGGATCCTGACTGTCAGCCTCGCTACAGGGCTTTCCAATTCGAGACGGTTGTTGGGGCTACTCAGTGCAATGACGGGGTGGACAACGACGGGGACTTGTGGGTCGACTCGGTAGATCCGGACTGCGACAACGCTGCAGACGACAGCGAGTGAAGGCTTAGGCGATCTCTTCTGCCCGCTTCGCTTGACGCGGTCCCAGGTCCTGTTAGATGCGTTGGGCTGAAAGGGGAACTCCCCGACGGCACACCCCGACCGGAAACGTTCTCGAAACGACCCGGTCACAAAGCTCCGTAAAACGCCTTGACTCCAAACACTGGAATCAATAGTAGGCGGGGGCTTCGAGGGGCAGTCAGAAATGACAGCCGCTTCGGTCTTTGAAAAATAGGTAACAGCTCTGTTGAATGAATAGAGTATTGCTGGAATCAAACCAGCCGGTTTTTTAACTGGAGAGTTTGATCCTGGCTCAGAGCGAACGCTAGCGGCGGGCTTAACACA
>CAJQPC010000127.1 GCA_905480105.1 uncultured bacterium
AGGGTCTAGAGGCGAACGGGCTGGGTAGCGCGATGCGTCCTGAGGAGATGACCTCGGATGACCGGGCCGCCGATGAACAGGCCCGCGATGTACAGGACGCGATGGCCGAGGAGGGGCTGGAGGCGACCCTGCAGGAGATCCGCCGTGCCATGCGACAGGAGCGGGGAGGGGATGACAGCAGCTACGACGAGATGGTGGCCTTTCTGGAGCGCAACCCACCTCCGGAAGGGGGGCAGGTCGAGATCGGTCCCGAGCGCCAAGCCATTGAGCACGAGGCCCGTCAGAACGGCCGTCCCTTGGATCCCGACGCAGATCCCAACGCCAAGGGGGTGGTTCAGCCGGAGTGGGACCACGGTATTCAAGACTACAAGCCCGCTTGGGTTCAGGTAAAAGAGCACAAGCTGGAGCCGGACAGTGGTGCATTCGTCCAGGCCGTCTTGGATGAGTATGGATCCGAGATTCGGCAGCTCAGGCGACGCTTTCAGGCGCTGCGTCCCGAGCAGATGCGCCGCGTCCGCGGGGTGGTGGACGGGGACGAGTTCGACTTGGACCGCTTGATAGAGGCCCGGGTGGAGCGCCGAGCTGGCGGCACGCCGTCGGACCGCATCTACAGCCGCCATCATCGCAATCAGCGTGATGTGGCGGTGGCATTCTTGGTGGACCTAAGCAGCTCCACGAACGAGGTGGCGGGCGAGACCGGCAAGCGCATCATCCATGTGGAGAAGGAAGCCCTGGTGATGATCGCGGAGGCGGTGGATGCCATTGGAGATTCCTGCGGAATCTACGGGTTCTCCGGCTATGGCCGAGACCACGTGGCCTTTTACGTGGCCAAGGACTTTAAGGATCCCTACGACGACACCGTTCGGCGGCGGATCGGGCGCATGACCCACAAGATGGAGAACCGGGACGGAGCGGCCATCCGCTATGCGGCACGAAAGCTGCTGGCCCAGCCCGCCAGCACTCGCCTGCTGGTGCTGCTCTCCGACGGCCGGCCCTTGGACTGCGGCTGCGATGCCTACTACGACGCCTACGCGCAGGCCGACACCAAGGTTGCACTCCGAGAGCTACGCCAGCAGGGCATTCACCCCTTCTGCATCACTGTGGACCCCCGTGCGCGGGCTTACCTCAAGGAGATGTACGGTGATGTGGGTTTTGTGGTCATTGACCGGGCCGAGACCCTGCCCCAACGCTTGCCAGCCATCTACCAGCGCCTGACGCGTTAGCAGCCCGCCATGAGCGGAAAAAAGCCCAAGATCTCGTGGGACGAGGACGACCAAGGCTGGGATCAGCCTGCGGCCCTCGATTCTCCGGACCCCCCTTGGCCAGGAGTGGACATGGACAGCAGCGCGTGGGTGGTTCTTAAGTTCGGTGGAACGAGCATGAGCGGGGCGGGAAACGCTGCGACCATCGCTGATGTGCTGCGCCGCTGTGTTCAGGATGGAGAGCGGCCGCTGGTGGTGTGCAGCGCCTTGAGCGGGGTGACGGGGGCCCTGGAGCGTCTGCTGGTGGAGGCCGAGTCCGGAGAGGGAATGGGGACCTTGGCTTGGATCCGTCAGCGGCACGAGGATCAGGCCGTCGCCCTCGGGGTGGAGCTGGATGCCATGGCCTTGGAGTTCTTGGAGGACCTTGAGCGCTTTGTCAGGGGAGTCAGCCTTCTTGGGGAGGTGAGCCCCCGCCTGCGCGCACGCACTCTGTCGGCTGGTGAGCTGCTCAGCACCCGGCTGCTGGCCTCCTATCTTCAGTCCAGTGGCTTGGACCTACGCTGGATGGACGCCCGGGACCTGTTGACCTCGACGGAGGAGAGCCAGCTCGAACGCCGCTACCTGAGCGCCCAGGTGCCTTGGGGACGAGACTCAGTGCTGGCCGACATCGAAGGCTCCCACGTTCTGCTCACCCAAGGCTTCATCGCCCGGGATCCAAGCGGGGAGACTGTGCTGCTCGGACGGGGTGGGTCCGACACCTCTGCTGCCATCTTCGCCGCCAAGGTTGGCGCGAGCCGCTTGGAGATCTGGACCGACGTTCCGGGCATGTTCACGGCCAACCCCCGGGATGTTCCCAGCGCCCGTCTGCTCCGTTCCTTGGATTACGACGAGGCCCAGGAGTTGGCGACCACGGGCGCCAAAGTCCTCCACCCCCGCTGTATCGCTCCCGTACGAGAAGCAGGCATTCCCCTGCACATTCGCAACACCAATGCGCCTGATCAGCAGGGCACGGTCATCGCATCGGACGCGGCATCCGGCGTGGCTCAGGTCAAGGCGGTTAGCTCGCGAACCGGCATCACGCTGGTGGTGATGGACACCTTAGGGATGTGGCAGCAGGTGGGCTTTCTGGCCGATGCCTTTGCCATTTTCAAGAAGCACGGCGTGAGCATCGACTTGGTCGCCACCTCTGAGAGCAACGTGAGCGTGACCTTGGATTCCGCCGCGAACACGCTGGCTCCGGGGACCTTGGACCGGCTGATGGCGGATCTGGCGACCGTATGTACCCCCAAGATCATCCGTGGGGCTGCCCAGGTCTCCCTGGTCGGTCGACGCATTCGCGCCATCCTGCACAAGCTCGGCCCGGTCTTCGAGCGCTTCGAGGACCAGCGCGTTCACCTGATGAGCCAGGCCGCCTCAGATCTGAACCTGAGCTTCGTCATTCCGGAGGAGCAGGCCGGCGCACTGGTCAGCACGCTGCACAAGCGTCTCTTCGCCCGGGCCAAAGTGGACGAGGTCTTCGGGCCCGCTTGGAGCGAGTTGACCTCGCCGACGGAGCAGGTGCAGCCCCCCTGGTGGCGGGACAAGGCCCAGGCGCTGCTCGAGCAAGCGGCCTTGGGAACGCCGGCCTACCTCTACGACACCCAGACTCTGGATGGCCAAGCCCAGCGCTTGTTGGACCTGCCGGTGGATCGGGTGCTCTACGCCATCAAGGCCAACCCAAACCCCGAAATCCTACGTCGCTTCTACGATGCCGGACTGGGTTTTGAGTGCGTGAGCCCGGGCGAGCTGAAGCGGGTCACAGACCTCTTCGGTGAGCTGGGACCTGAGCGGCTGCTGTTTACCCCCAACTTCGCGCCAAAGGAAGACTACGAGGCCGGGTTTGCGGCGGGCGCGCGGGTGACTCTGGACAGCGTCGCTCCTTTGCGTTTGTGGCCCGAGGTGTTCAGAGGAAGGGAGATCTTCGTGCGCCTGGACCCCGGCCGAGGGGACGGTCACCACCGCTTTGTGGTCACGGCCGGCGCCCAATCCAAGTTCGGTGTTCCACCTGCCGAAGTGGACGAACTGATCGCCCTCTGTACCGCCAACGAGGTCACTGTGGTCGGGCTGCACGCCCACGCTGGATCAGGCATTCACGACGTCTCCGCGTGGGCCGACAAGGCCAGCTTCTTGGCTCAACTCGCTCAGTCTTTTCCAGACGTTCGCGTTCTGGATCTGGGCGGTGGCTTGGGTGTTCCGGAGCGTTCCGGTGCCCCTGGGCTGGACATGGCGGCCCTGGCCAAGGTCTTGCGTTCGGTCAAAGCAGCCCATCCGCGCTTTGAGATCTGGCTGGAG
>CAJQPC010000128.1 GCA_905480105.1 uncultured bacterium
GGCTTGGGCTGCTGCTGGCTCCCCCATCGAGGCCTTGGTCAACGCCGAAGGCTCAAGCCCCTGCCAAGATGGCTGGGCTGGGTGTATCGTAGATGGCAAGGAGCTCTCTCACGAGCCAGTCACCGATAGCGCCGGGCGGCCCATGCCTTCCAGTCTTCGTGTGAGCTGGTTCGAGCTCAGCGCTGGTCCTGCCTTTTCTCCGTTCGCACCTCTGTCAGAGTACACCGGTGAGCTCCCTCCAACGGCGGAAGCGGGTGGCGCTGCGCTCGATGCGGATGCTGTGGAGTCAGACCCGGTAGGGGAGGCAGACCCAGGAACTCAGGACACGGCTACCGCGCCTGATCCCGAGCCCGTCGTTGCGGAGGTGGAGCCGGACCCCGTGCAGGACCCTGGCCCCAATACCCGCCCGGAGCCTGAGCCCAATGTGGAGCGGGGTTACACGCGGCCCGACCCAGGGGTGAACGGCGGCAACTTTGGCTCTGGAAGCTTTAAGGCTCCAGACCCTGAGCCTGCCAACGGGGGCGGCAGCAACAGCAGCGATAGCTTCAACAATTCAGGCGGCAGCAGTTTCAACGGCGGCGGAAATACCGGCGGAGGCATCTCCAAAGATCCAGACCCCGTGAGCACTGCTGCTCCGGTAATCGACATCCCCAAGGACCCAGAGCCCAAAGAGGATCCACCCGATGATCCCAATGCGGGGCGGACTGCTGAGCCAGCTCCCGAGCCGGTGCTCGCCGAGATTGCGCCAGAGCCACCGAAGGTGGAGATGGGCTGTGACAACCTGGTCACCCTGGAGCCTGCGGCCCTGATGGGCAAGCTCAACGATGGCCAGCGGTCTTGCCTTGATGACTTGATTCGCACCACGGGCACCATCACCCACAAGGACAAGATCAGCCGTGTTTTGCTGATCAATGCCGAAGCCTCTGGCTCCAAGAAGGAGTGGGAGCGCTTGGCTAGGCGTCACCTGGAGGACATCGACCGATCAGACCCAAACCTCTGCTTCAAGTATGCCCAGCACCTCTCTCGGGGTGGTGTGGGTCGGTCCTGGGGGGTAATCAAGTGGTCGGATTATGCGTTGGAAAACAAGAGCCAGTGGTCGGGTACCACGTACAAGACACGCGTCTATGCGCTCTACCAGCTCAAGTCCGAGGCTGCGATGAAGCTCTGGGAAGACGCGAACAAGAAGCTGCTGGATGCGGGTGCTGATCGGGACCAGTGGGCCTCCAAAGAGGAGAAGTACCGTGGCATGGCCAAGGACTACTCCCGAGAGTGGCTGGACTACGCCAGAGCCTCTTCGCAGGACACCAAGAAGCCCATGTCCCTGTGCGTGTCCGCAGCGGGCAGCAAAAAGTTCTGTCAGGACTAAAGACTACTTTGACCCAGCTGAAACTACCGCTGCTTGCGCTCGTGCTAAGCCTCTCTGCTTGCACCGGAGGGACCGAGCCAGACGCCCCTGAAGAAGGGGTCGGGCCGTCTGTTGTGAGCTTGCCGCTGGCGACCTTGGATGGCGCCTGGATGGTGCAGATCTCCGTTCCTGGAATACAGGAGCAGGTCATGTCAAACGGTCCTTGGAAGGCAGTCTTTGACAGGGACTACGTCCAGGCTATTCCCGCAGCGAGCGGAGACTTGCAGGCGAGGCTGCACGCCGAGGCCTCGGTGATCTACAGGCAGGCTGCTCTTCTGCAGGCTCAGTCCATCGCCCAGTCCTTCTCTCCCGAGCAGCGGCGTGATTCGGACCCTGAGCAAGCCGTTTATTACTACGAGCTCTCCCAGCTCATCCTTGGGCACACGGGCACGGTCATGGCTCTGAGCGACGCGCCAGACCCTCTCCAGTCGGCGTCCAAAGCCTGGTCTGAGCTGGAGGGTGACTTGAGCTTGCCCAGCATTCCGGCGGTCTACACCCTACCCGCGGTCAGCCCGGGCCAGGTCCCCGAGCTGCCCCAAGACGCGGTGGTCGAGCTGTTCGAACAGGTTGGCGATTCGAAAATGTCATTGGCAGACCCAACTGCGACCCTTCAGTTGGCTGTTTGGCATGAAGCGGCGGCCCGTTCCGCCTCGGACAAAGGGGACGCCATTGCCGATGCACTGATTGCTCCCTGGCGCCTGCCCTTCGAGCCCAAGTTGATAGTGGAACCCACAGAGTTGCCGCTCGAGGTGCTCTTCCTTGGCACTGTAGGCAGCGCCGCAGACATGGCCTTTCTGGCGTCGCTTGGGGCAGCGGGCGCGGACGTGCCGGCTGTGGTGGGCAACTTCAGCCAGCGCTCGATGGTGGCTGCGGCCATCACGCCTTGCCTCTCCGCTGGCGTCCTGGAGCCTCAGTGCGTGATCGATGCTGCGGCCGGGGTTCCTGCTCCGCTCTTGCAAGCGATGAGTGCTGCCGGTCCGGTCTCGAAGGACCACCGCATGTATGCCAAGGGGGCCCGTGCCACGGTGCTTCGTGGTGGTGCCCGGGTGGCCTTGGCTCTCGGCGATGATAGGGGCGCTGCGCTGTTGCGTATAAACGCCCTGGACCACAGTGGGGATGCTGCGGCGGACCCTTCTTTTTTACTTTCCCAGGCAGCTTGGGATGCGGGTACGCGGAATGCTCTGCGTGCCCAGGAGTTGCTTCACACTCAGGCTCAAGTACTGCCCGGCATGGCGTCGGTGCGGGTGAGCCTGGATGTCTTGCATTTGCGGGTGAGCCGGGACGCCGGCCCTGCAATGCCCATGCACTGATTCGGAGCCTTGAGATGACGGACAAGCGCAGACTCCTTGGCGTGACACTTGGATTGGCCACTCTGGCCCTATCTACGGGTGCGTCGATGACCTTCTACGAAGAGTCCATGCCCTCGACCATGAACCCTTTGTTCGCCCAGTCTATGGTCGACAATCGGGTCCATGAGCTGGTGTTTGACCGCCTCTACTTTCACGACCCCATCACCAACGAGCTGACCTCTCGCTTGGTGGACAGCTACGAGTTGGCGGACGGTGGAAGGGCTGTAAAGCTGAACTTGGCCAAGGGCATCAAGTGGCACGATGGCCAGCCCATGACCGCTGGAGATGTGTGCTTCACCATCGACGCGATGCTGGACCCCGGCACACCGAGCCCCATTGCTGAAAAGCAACGCTCGGTGTTCTCGGGTTGCGATGTGGAGTCCAAGAACGTCGCTGTGGTCAAGTTCACGAAGATATTCCACAATCCACAGATGCGCCTTGGGTTTGCAGTGCTGCCCAAGCACGTATTTCAGAGCACGGCCATCACCCCTGAGAATCCCTTCGCGAACCAGCCCACGGGCACAGGCGCGCTCAAGGGCTCCAAGGGCCGGCGTGGAGTGACCTTCGAGAAGTTCAAGAACGGTCACCACGACGCCAAAGTGGACGGCATGACCCTGCAAGAAGGCAGCGACCCGCTCCTTCAGGTCCGTACGTTGATCAACAACGGTGTTCAAGGGATTGTGGCTGTTCCTCCTGGCTCTCGCGCAGATGTTTCGGCTTCGGACGAGCTGACGCTCAAGGGCTACGATCTGCGCTCTTGGTGGTTCGTCGCGGTCAACCAGGACAAGGCCTACCTGAAGGACAAGCGGGCCCGACAGGGTTTGAACTTGGTCCTGGACCGCACGCAACTGCGCGAGAAGGCCATCGGTGTAGGCCCCGAGGAGCGCAACTCACCTTGTGAGTTCATCTCGGGTCCATTTGTTCAAACCAGCCCCTATTACAACCGCTCCGTTGAGACCCGCCCTCGCTCGGACCTGGACAAGGCCAAGGAGCTCCTCGCTGACTCCGGCATGAGCACGGTTGGCGAGCGATGGCACTACAACGGCGAGCCCGTGTCCCTGCGCATCGGCATCAAGGCCCCCCTGGACAACGAGGCGCCCGACCTGCTTTCGCAGATTGGCAACCAATTGGGTGAGGCGGGCTTTGACCGCCAAGAGTTCAAGATCAGCACGGATGAGTGGAACCGTGAGGTACTCACTGGCAAGGCCACGGACTACGACCTGATTGTCGGCAAGTGGTCCTTTGGGTTGGTAGAGGACGTCAACCCTCTCTTCCACACCCGTGCCGATGGGCGCGGCGCCTACAACATCTTTGGCTACAGCAATGCCCAGGTGGACGCCTTGTTGGCGCAGTTCGACGCCTCCAAGACCCAGACTCAGGCCCGTGACGCGTACCACTCGCTGCACAAGAAGCTGGATAGCGAACTGCCCTACATGTTCCTTTGGAAGCTGGACACCAAGAGTGCCTGGCGGACCGAGGTGCGCTCCAACACCATCTCGCCCTACTACTACTGGACCGCCTTTGACAGCTGGAAGTACGGCGGCTGAGTTGCAAGGGACGGCCCTGGCTCAAGGGTTCGCCCATCTTTTCTTTCTTAGGCTGCCGATTTGAAGCGCTGGTGGATTCGCCCCTTGGTACGGCTCTTTGCCGCTCTTGCCCTGCCACTGGCAGTGCCGGCGGTGATCACGTTGTTTATCTGGGCCCTGCCTGGGGATCCTGCGAGCATCATCTGCCCACCGGAGATCTGCGGAGGCACCGCTGAGCTCGCGGCCAAGTGGCACCTGGATCAGGGACCCTGGCACTTCTACAGCCAGTGGGTCGGTGGGGCACTCCAGGGTGACTTTGGGAATTCCTGGCGGATGCAGACCGGCTTTCCCGTGGGTGAGCTGCTGGCGGACAGTGTTCCGCGAACCGCCGCCCTGGTCGCATTGGCATTCATTCCGCTGCTCTTGGGGGCTGTCGGATCTGCCACCCGAATCATTCCCAAGCAGGTCGATGGAGTGCTCTCGGCTGTGGGGCTAATTCCCGCGGTAGTCCTCTCGCTGCTGGCCGCCGCTTGGGTCACTCTCACTTATGGTGCGATGGCTTATGACCCCCAAGCCATGAAGGTTAAGCTTGTCTTGGGTGCGCTGGTGCTGGGCTTGGCCGATGCTGCGCTCTCTGGCGCGGTGGTTGGGGTGCGCGGCATCACCGAGTCCGAACGCACTCAGCGCTATGTACAGATGGCCATTCTTCGTGGGGAAGGTGAGCTATCTAACGCCCTGCCGAACGTCCTGCCGGCGCTGGCCGGTCAGATGCGTGCTCGGCTCCTGGGCTTGCTGAGCGGCGCGGTCATCGTCGAGGTCATTGTGCGCATCGATGGTCTGGGGGACTTGATCTGGCAGGGGACGTTGACCCAGGATTTCGCGGTCGTGTTGGCCGCGGCATTTGGCTTTGCTCTTCTCTCCAGCCTGATGTTGATCCTCCAGGCCGCCGTCGAGGTCGGTGTGGCCCTGCACGTGCGCAAGAGCCCCCAGGTGTTGGCGTGATGGACCAGGTCTTAAGCCGCAAGGTTGTTGGCATTCTGGCCGTTTTGGCCTTTGCACTGCTTTTTATACCTGGACTGTTTGCACCTGATCACCTGGTCGACGGAGCAAGCCTCGAGCCCTGGCTGGGGTTTGGAAGTGAGGGAGCCCCTCTTGGCAGCGACCGATCCGGCAACGCCCTGCACCGCTATGCCATGCAAGGTGCTGCGGTGGTCGCGGGTCCAAGTCTGATCGCTGGCTTGGTGGTCATGGCTTTCGGAGTTTTGGGCGGGCTGCTGGCCTGTGCAGGTTGGCCTCGCGTGGAGGCGGCTGTCCAAGGTCTGGGTGAGCTCGTAGGCGCCCTTCCACGCATGGTGGTGATCCTTGTGGTGGCCTTGCTTCTCCCCAAAGACGCGCGTTCATTGACCCCCATCGCTTTGACCTGGGCGCTGCTCTCGTCGCCGGGCGCCATGGACGAGGCGGCCGCAGTGGCTGGGCGCCTGGGGGGTACCCGCTTTGTGGAGGCCTTGCGAGCCCACGGCTTCTCGGGTTTCCGCATCTACCTAATCCATGTTGTGGGTATGAACCTACGGCCCGTCTTGGTTCGGCAGGGCGTAGATACACTGGTTCAAGTTGTTTTCTTGGAGATTGGACTCTCTTATTTGGCGGTTCAAGACAGCGAGCCCAGCTTCACCCATGGAGACTCCACGCGTTCTTGGGCTGACCTGCTCTACATGGGCTACGGCTACTTCTTGGAGGTGCCCAGCGGCCACGCCCTGCTCTTGGGCTTGGGGTTGGTGGGCGTCGTTGCACTCTTTGGGGTGCTCGTGAACCGCGTGGCGAGGGCACGATGAGTCATCTGCTGGAGCTGCGAGACCTGTGCATACGCACCGCTGACCGGGTCCTGGTAGAGGGCGTAAACTTGGATGTCTTCCAGGGGGAGATCACCGCGGTGATGGGTCCGTCGGGTGCGGGAAAGAGCCTGACGGCCCGGGCCTGCATGGGAGTCCTGGATGTAGAGCCGGGTCTCACGGCTGGCACGCTGCGCTACCCCGCCCACTCGGATCGGGACTGGCTTCAAGGTGTGCGAGGCGGCCGTGCCCAGCGAAAACTGCTCAAGGAGACCCGTGTGATGCGCGGGGCCTATGTGACCTATTCCCCGCAAGCAGCGAGTTCTGCACTGAATCCAGGACGCACCATTGGACAGCAACTGGCGCTGGCTGTCGGGCGTCGAGACGGTGGATGCAGTGACGTGGCCATGGCCGTACGCGCCTGTCTCAAGGACGTGGGTTTGCCCCCAAGCGCCGCCGGAGGACTACCGCGGGAGCTCAGTGGTGGAATGAATCAGCGCGCCGCCCTGGCCATTGCCGTAGCGCCCTTGCCCAAGGTGCTCATTGCTGATGAGCCAGAGACGGGCTTGGACCCGGTGCTCACTCGGCAGATCATCGAGCTGATGATCTCCGTCGCCAAGGACAAGGGCTGTGGAATGCTGCTCATCTCCCACCACCAGGACACTGTGGACCGAGTGGCCGATCGCGTAGTGCACCTCCCAGGACGGGGGCGCGCATGAGCCAAGAGCGCCCCATAACCGACAAGGCTGTTGTCGAGATCAAAGGTCTAAACAAGACCTTTGAGCTACCCGGCCCGTGGCCTTGGAGTGAGAAGCGAAGGGTTGACGCAGTGATCGATGTCAGCGCGACGGTTCGGGAAGGGGAGGTCTTGGCGCTGGTGGGCCAGTCTGGTTCCGGAAAGACCACGGTCTCCCGAATCGTGCTGGGCCTGGAAGCGCCCTCCACTGGCCGCATCACCTTGGATGGTTTGTCTTGGTCCACCATGAGTGAGTCGGAGCGCCTGCCGCATCGCATCCGCTTCCAGTACGTGCCTCAGGACCCCATGGCGGCCTTAGACCCGCAGCAGACCGCCCTGGAGCATGTGGTGGAGACCCTGCGGGTCCTTGGTGAGCGGGAGCGCGACCAAGCTCAAGAAGAAGCAAGAGCCATGCTCCAGCGCCTGGGCTTGGGTCAGCGCCTCAACGCCTTGCCCCGTCAGATGTCTGGCGGTGAGCAGCGGCGGGTAACGTTGGCCCGTGTCTTGGCGCTGACGCCCCGGCTGGTGGTCGCCGATGAGCCGACCTCAGGTTTAGAGCCAGATCGCCGGGAGTCTGTGCTCTCGGACCTGATTGGCAACCTACCTCCTACCGCGGCGTGTATCCTTGTTACGCATGATCTTGCGGCCGCACGGCGCTGGGCCCATCGGGCCTTGGTCATGCTGGAAGGCCGTGTTGTCGAAGAGCTGAATCTGCCCAGAGACACGCCAACGCATCCTTATGCGCGGCAGCTCTTTGACCCTTGGAATGCTTGAAGGGACCCCCATGAAGCGCGCACTACAGACTCTGACCGCATGCTTGGCCTTGACCCTTGGGGGGCTGGCCGTGCTCCCCACCGTGGCACAAGCCGGTGAGGTGGAGATCGCCGAGCATCGCCGCCTCTCCGAGGAGATGAATCGCCTGGCGAGCCGCGGCGCTTGGCAGGGTGTGGATTCCCGCTTCATCGAGCTCATGGAGTTAGAGAAGAAGGGAGAGCGGCTGACCTACGATGAGTGGTTCCTCGGGGCACAGTCTGCCCAGAACCTTGGCAAGATGGCCGCTTGTCGCCAGCGCTTGGAAGGCGCGATCGCACAGGATCCCAAAGACGAGGCCACTTCGTGGCTGACCGCGATCGACGCTAGCTATGGGCCTGTCAACCTGCGCTCGCTGGACAAGGAGTCTGAGGCTGTGCTCACCGCAAAGGCAATGCCCTTTGTGCCGGACCAGCGCATGGCCATTGAGTACGCTCAGTCCAAGCTGTCCCAAGGCCGTACCTTTCGCGGGCTGTTGCCTGCCGGTTCCTACACCCTGAGCTCTGGCGGGGTGTCCCAAGAGTTCGTGGTCAACGCGGGCTCTGGTGAGCCCATGCAGATTAAAATTACGCCGGGTTCCGATGGCAGCACTGGGTTCTTGGCGTACGTCGGTCCTCGCTTGGACTTAGGTGCAGCCTACACGGTCGGTGGCGCGCCCCAGGTAGACGGTGTGGTCCAAGGGCCCCCCAGCTTCTCTGGGGGTGGAGCGCGGGTGGGGGTCGGCGTAGAAATGGGCCTAAAGCGCGGCTTTGGATTGGTCGCACAGGTTGGCTACCACAACCTCTTCTCCCCAAGTGGCCGCCCAGATGTTGTGGGGGTGCCGAACAAAGCAGACTCCCTGCATCTTGGCTACGGAATGGTCGGTCCAAGCTTGCGATTCGGTGACCTGTGGCTTCACGCTGGTGGCGTGCTTGCCATTGGAGTGGCCAACGCGAGCGGCGTGGCCAACCCCGATGCGGTCAGCTCGCAATGTCCTTACGGTGGGGAAGAAGAAGTTTGTGCTTGGGTTTCTGGTGTGGAAGAAGGAAAGCGAGAGTACTTCCCGTGGACTACATCCCTGACTACTTCTGGTGTTCAAGCCGGCCTGGGCTATGCCCTGTTTGACATGGGCGAAGGCCTGCAAGGTGGCATTGGCCTGAGCGGCGGACTGCTATTCGATCCAACACGATCTTACCCCTGGGGTCAGCTTTCCTTTACGGTCGGCCCCGCCTCTTCGAGGAATTGACGATGAAGCGACGCATGATTGCTGCTGCCCTCCTGTTTGGCCTAAGCGCCAGCATCGGTGTTGCTGGCGCCGCGGAGGTCGCCGCGCCGGACACCGGGCACGTTCAGAACCCCGTCTGGGCGCCGGATGGTAGCTGGCTGGCCTTTGAGATCAACAATATGTCCAACAGCGTCGAGCTCTTCTTGACCCAGGTCAATGGCACGGCGCCGGGCAGCCCCCTGGCCCTTCGCATTCCTGGTTCCAGCTCCAGCTTCGGCACCGGTGGCTACTTGGCTGCTAGTCCTACCTGGGCCAGCAAACCAAACCTGATGGTCATCTTTGAGGGGAGCAGCCCCGGTGGCATGATGCGGCTGTACTACGCCACTCCGGGGGCTGGCGCGCCCAACGAGCTCATCAGCAGCACCCAGATCGCCGGCAACTTGGCTGCGCCGAGCATGAGTGACAATGGTGAGCGATTCGCTTTTGTGACCGACGCCACAGGCGCTGGAGATGTGTACGTGTGGGAGCTGGCCAACTCCGACATGCACAACACCTTCGCCAGCGACCTCTCCGAACACAATCCGCGGTGGAACTCAGAGGCGAGCAAGCTGGTCTTTTCGCGAAAGAACAACGGTACCGAGGACCTGTTCACTTGGGAAGGGGGGAGCACAATCAAGCCCCTCACTGGCGGTAATGGCGACCAGACTCGGCCGATCTGGACCGAAGACAAAGTGGTCTACTTCACTTCCGAGCGGGGTGAAGGGCACTGGGACATTGCGGTCACCGACGGCAGCAGCCGTAAGGTAGTGGCCCGAGACGTACGCTTGCCCGCCCGTTCTGCACCGTCGCTTTCGCCGGACGGCCAGTGGGTGGCTTACGGCAGCTCGGAGCCCGACAAGAGCGGGCAGATCTACCTAAGCCGGGTAGATGGCTCAAAGACGGTGGCCATCGAGACTCCTCACGTCGCCGTGGGAGAGCCTAGCCTGGTCAAGAACGCCTCCGGCCGCACCCTGCTGGCCTACACCGGTTTGCCCTCTAAGGGGAGCAACTGGCGCCAGCTGCACATCGAGGACGTGACTGGCAAGTTTTAGAGCCGGCGGCGTGACCCTCAGAGGGCCTTTGCGGCTTCTAAGACCTCGTCTACGTGGCCTTTGACTTTGACCTTAGGCCAAGTCTTCTGCACCACGCCATCCGCGTCGATGATGAACGTGGATCTCTGGGTGCCCATATAGACCTTGCCATAGTTCTTCTTCTCCACCCAAGCGCCATATAGGTCGTGCACGGCGTGCTCGGGGTCGGAGATGAGGGGAAAGTTAAGTTCCTTCTTGGCCACGAAGTTCTCGTGCTTTTTGATGGAGTCGCTGGACACGCCGTAGATCACGGCCCCTGCGGCTTGGAACTCAGCCTGTAGGTCGCGGAATGCGCAAGCCTGGGTGGTGCATCCCGGTGTGTTGTCCCGGGGGTAGAAATAAAGCACCACTTTCTGGCCGCGAAGGGCGGAGAGAGTCATGGGCCCCTGGTCCGTGAGAGCGCTAAAGTCAGGGGCGGTGTCGCCAACAGAGATGGGCATGGAATCCTCGTGTTCGGCAGGGGTAGGAAAGGAGGTCTTCAGGTTTGCGCTAGGGCGACCAGGTGAGGCTTGCCCACGCAGAATAGTCACTTTTGTTGAGGCACAGCTCCTCTTTGGCGGGTCCGCCAGCCGGGTCCAGGATGCAGGCAACGCCTACTTGGATGTGGCCCTGGCTCAAACGGAAGAAGGGTTTTGACGGAGTGTCTGCTTCCACGCTGAGCGCCAAGCTGCCTAGGGTGTCATCCTGCTCGCCCGCCAACTGGTGCCAGCGTGTGCTTAACCAGAGGCCCGTTATAGGTGCGCCGATGCCTGCTTCCCAAGAAGTGACCTGAGCGGCGCTGAGTCCAGGCGCGAAGGCAGGGTCGTAGAGGCGCCAGCTGTCCCAACCAGGGGTGTAGAGAGAGCTGGCAACGCCCCCCAATAGGACTTCCGGTCCGGATGCCCTGGCCAACCCGCCGCGCACACCGGTGTCTGCCCAGCCCGCGCTGAGCGTGGCTTGGGCTTGACCGCCGCTCTCACCTTGGACTTGGCCGCGACCACTCGCGTCCCCCTGGACCCAGGCTTGATTGAACCACTGACGGTGGCTGACCTTGGCCCAGCCGGCCGCGGCGTTGCCTGCGCTGTCAGCTCTTAGACTCGCTCCGCCCTCCAGGGAACCTGAGGCCCAATAAATGCGGTCCTGGGCGACCAGGGCAATGCCCTGACTCTGGTCCAAGGTCCATCCCCAGAGCCCCAGGTCTACTGGCAACACGCGCAGGGTCCAGGAGGCCGAGGCGCCGGCGGCATGCTGCAACCCCACCAGTGCCTGGACGGTGCTTCGCCCGGCTGGGTCTCCTGCTCTTACGCCGAACTCCAGAAAGTCGCCGCTTCCCGGAACCCGAGCCGCGCCAATGATGGGACGAATGTCGTGGGGCCCCAGGTAGTAGGGACGGGGCAGAACAGGCTGGCGCTGAGGGGGGGGCGGGGGCGATGGAGCCGGTGGCCGCTGCAGCAAGGGGGCATCCGGGACGCGCTCCTCAGGGCCCAGCTTCGGCAGGCCCCAAATGGTGAGGGGCACTGCGTCTGGGGCCTTGTGCAGCGACAAACCGTCAGCGCTCAGGCCCAGAAAGTACAGGTCGCCGTTGGGGGCAGGCGTGGGGTGGATGGCGCCGTGCTTGCTCTGGGTGAGGCGACGGGGAGTGCCCCAGGTGGGAATGGCCCAGGCCTCTACGAAACCGTGCAGGCCTATGCTCGCGACCAGGGTCTGGGCGTCGGCCCACTCGGGAGCGGAGATCTGCCCGCCTTTTGGCAGCTCTAATACTCGCTCCTCCCGGCTCTGCATGTCGTAGAGCACCAGCTCCCAGCCAGCCCCTTGGTGCCGCAGGTAGGCCAGTTGAGTGCCGTCGGGGGAAAGGCGTGGGCTGTCATAGACCGTCATGGCAGTGCCGGGACGGATGGGGATGGCCTGACCTGTCGTTAGGTCCACGCGCACGATCTCGGAAATTGCCCAACGCTCGCGCACGGCTACTGCATAGTCGCCGGTAGGCCCCACATCGGCGTCTCGGACAGCTGCTCCCCGGGTGATGCGACGCTCCTCGCCGTCCAGTGTCCAGAGGAACAGATCAGGGCGCTGGCGCCCGTCTGTGTCCGTCTGCCAGCTTGTGAACACCAAGCCGCTGCCATCGGGAAGCCAGCGAGGCCCCTCCGGTGCTGAACCCAGGTTTACCCGTTCGTGTATTGGCTCCCGGCTCAGGGGACTTGTACGCAAGGGCGTGACGTCCAAGGGATCCTTCTCCAGCCGTTCGGCCATGGCCTCCTGGTACTTCTCTTCGGCCTCCGCGTTCTCGCCGGTGGACCAGATCATCAAGCGATCGGCATCCTCGTCGCGCAG
>CAJQPC010000129.1 GCA_905480105.1 uncultured bacterium
GTTGGGAGCGCCCCCGACTGGACGGAGCGAAAGCCCCCGCAGCTCAGTCTGAGCCGCAAGCCCGAGCTGATCGAGAAGCAGTCCGGCGTGGTGCTCTCTGGCCAAGCCACCGATGAGTCAGCGGTTCAGGAAGTCATCATCTACCACCTGACCCAAGACGAGACGGACAAGGTCTTTTACCAAGGGGGACAGTCCGGAATTACGGCGATGCCTTGGACCGTGGACGCCAGTCTTGAGCCTGGCTCCAACCTCTTCGTCATCCTCACCCGGGACGATCAGGGATTGACGGACACCGCGTCGGTGAATGTTTGGTTCGATGACTCGGCGAATTTAGCTGAGTAGTTGAGCGGAGCCGCTATTGCGGTACAGGCAGGTCCAGGGCCTCGATCACGGCTCGAAGCAAAACATCCACGGGTGCTGGTTTGGGCACCCGGGGATGGCCATGGGCTTTGAGCACCTCGACCATCGCGTACTCGTTGCAGGCCGTATGCACCAAGACCTTGGGACCAGCTTCACCAACCGGTACGGGCAAGCGGTCCAGCTCTTGGAGGAGCAGCAGGCCACCTAAGTGCTGCTGGCCTTCGGGGAGGCGGGCGCGGGGACCCATGAGGCTCTGAATGTCCTCGCCTGGGGGGACAAAAACATCGCAGACAACCACGTCGGCGGGCTGTGAGAGCAGTGCGCGTATGGCCTGTGCCACGGTCTCGGCCACCTCTATTTCCGCCCCAAGGGCCTCTCGGAGAGTGTTGGCCACGAGAGCAACGTTGTCCGGCTCGTCGTCCACAAAGAGAATGCGCATGGGGCTACCTACTCCCACCCGGTGTGAACGACCACTGCACTACCGTCCATGGTCTGATCCCCGACTTGGATTTTTGCCCGTCCGGTGCGCAGCTCTCGCCGTAGCTTGCCCTTGGTATTTTGGAGCAGGGCAATCTCGGGTGCGGAGAGGTGCCCATAGGGGGCGCTTACTTGACCTTGGCCACGGGTGCGGATCTCTACCGTCAACGGGAGCTCGGGGGAGAAGTCCAGGAGCCAATCCTCATCAAAACTGCCGGTGAGCACGGCATCTGCCCAGGCGAGTGTGCCGTCTATGCTGGCCCATGCCAAGGCCTGGGTGCCGCTCTGGTCAATGCCAATGCTGATGCTGGGTGCAGTGACGTAGACCGTTGTGTGCCCAGCACCGTCCCAGCTTGGAGGGCGTGCGCCGCTTCGGTGCAGGAGCAGGGCTTTGCCGCCGATCAGCTGGTTGCGTCCGGTGGTGGACACATAGCCGGTGGTGCGGCCGACCAGCTCTAAGGGGCGTACGCTCCAGTCTTCCAACGTTAGGCTGTTGGTGGGTTCGCCAGCAGTCTTGACCTTCAGGCGCAGGTTGCGAGGATCTCCCAAAACACCCCCCTCTTGGAGCTGGACGTCCCAGCCTTCGCTGTGACCTCGCAGAAGATCGGGGCCCACACGAATGCCGGAGTCTAGGAGTTCAACGTCGCTCGGTGACCCATTCAGTCCAAAGAGAATTGTTCCTTCATCCTTGGATATAATCGCCCCGCGTACCGTGGCACTGTCCTTGAGCCAACCACTGTTAGAGCGGGTGATGCGAAGGTCCACGGTCATGCGGCCTGGATCCAGGACCAACAGCTCCCACTGCTCCGCCCAACTTAGGCGCTGGTCCGGTGCGCAAGACAGTAGAGAGAAGAGAAGGATCACGGTGACATCTCACGAACAGGGGGTACGATGAGTAGGTTCTTTAGGCAAAGCTCTTGGGACCTGCGCTCAGCCAGCTCAGTCTCCAGGGCGGGAGTCAACACCACCGGGAAGGGCAGTTCCCCTGTACAGAGCTGGGCGCCTCGGTCCCGGTGCATGTTGAGGAGATCATGAAAAACGGGGATGGCTGTCTTGCTGCAGATCTCAGCCAAGGCGGGTTCCGAGATTGTGGCGCAGCTTCCAGGGTCCAGGGGGCTGTTGCGCATCAGGAGTTGCCGGTATGTGGCTGACCAGGGCCGCTCATCTTTGGTGGAAAAACCCGCCCAGATCACCCAGGGGCGAACCAGCTCTTCTACCTGGCCAGGCTTGGCGTCCTTTGGTAGCTCGTTGTGTACCCGGTCCGAAAACACGTGCATGCGGCAGTCATCGGCCAAGGTTCCAGCGTTTGCGCATGCCTGTGGATCCTGGGCGTGTTCCCCGAGCAGAAACCAGCACTCCTCGCCGCCTGGCTCCGGAGTCTTGGCGCAGAGCATGGCGCTGGCCTGGGGGTCAGAAGAGGCGAGCACCTCCACCACCGCCCACGCGCAGTCCGCGCGCAGGGCCGGATCTCTGAGCTGGTGACACAAAGGAATGGCCCGGTCTGGCGAGGTCAGGGCCAGGGCGATCGCCTCGGTATGCCTTTGGCGATCCACCTCGGGAGAGGGGGCGCTGCAGGACACGAGTAGCGTTAGGGTGAGCATCTACTTTCGATTATCCGCGATCTTTGGATGCCGCCTATGCCTGCCTTGGACTTTGCTGCCACCCATCGAAATCGGGATGTCCTGTTGGGCGTGCTCAAGCCCCGCCTGCCAGGCAGCGGCATGGTGCTCGAGATCGGCTCTGGGAGTGGTCAGCACCACGTGTATTTCGGAGCTGCGCTTCCGCATCTGAACTGGCAGCCCACCGATATAGAGCCGGATCATCTGCGAAGCATCACCGCCTGGCAGGATCTTCAGCCTTCCGCTGGCCTTTTGCCGGCCAAGAAGCTGGATCTGCTTAAGCCCTGGCCGGTGCAGCAGGCGGATGCTGTGCTGTGCTTCAACGTGATCCACATCTCCCCCCGGGCCTGTACCCCGGCGCTCTTCGAGGGGGCGGGCCAAGTGCTGCCCAAGGGGGGCCGACTGTTCACCTATGGCCCGTACACCTTTGGGGGCTTGCACACCGCGCAGTCCAATGTGCGCTTCCAAGAGTTGCTCGAATCCATGGACCCTGACTTTGGTGTTCGCGACGCCGATGAGCTGGCGGAGCTTGCGTTGGAGAACGGCCTGTCTCTGGTAGAGAAGGTGGCCATGCCTGCCAACAACTTCACCCTGGTGTTTGAGAAGACGGACGCCTAAAGGAGAAGGCCAGCCCACAACAGCTGCGCGCCCAGTCCCCAGGCCAGCAGGATCACTGCTGTGGGGATGCCGGCCCAGCCCACAGGCACCCACTCGTTCACTGGCCAGGGTCGCATCAATCGGCCTTGGTTGTCCTTGACGCTTGCGTGGGGCAAGCGGCCTTGTATCAGGGGCACAGCGCGGGCCAGAGCGACCAACAAACCCAAGGCAGGGATGAGCGCGAGTACGGCATAAAAGCCGACTTGGTTGAAGGCCTCGCGCTTGGATATGCCACCCCAGGACCGCAGCGCGTTCTGTGCCACGAGTAGACCGGGGACTACGATGACCAGCGCCAGTAGGCTCACGGCTTCGAGGATCAGGGTCGGGTCGCCTTGGAAAGGAAGGTTGCCTGTCCGTTCGATGCCAAAGACCAAGCCCGGAAAAAGGGCGACTGGCGCTGCAATCCCGGAGAGCATGGCGGCGAACATCGCCCAGGGTCGGGCCCTTGCTGCGGCCTGTGTCTCGAAGGTCTGGGCGCGCTGAGTCAGTACGTCCAGCTGGCGCCCCAGTTCTTGCTTTCGGCTGCCGTCGGTGGCAAAGCGCATCGCGCGTCTAAGCTCCCTGGGGTCCTCGATGATTCCGAGCTGAGCTAGGGCCTCTTCCTCGGTCTGGGGCTCAAGAAGCAGCTCGGGCGGTACGGGCTCTCCTTCAAATCGAACGAACCACCGGATTGCCGGTTGGCCGTAGTTGGGTGGGACCCGCTGAGAACCGATGATCTGCACCGCACTGGGCACCCGGGTACTCAACCACCACGGTACCGGCATGACATTGGACGCTGCACCACAGCGGGTACAGACGATGTCGCGGTCCTGCTCGATGGCCTGTTCTGGGAGGGGGGTCCCACACGCCAGACAGTGGGGTTGCATGGCCGCCAAGCGAGTACGGGCGTAGAGCGAGCCGAACTCAAACCCACCTTCTTCCACTTGGTTCAGGGAGCCCTTGGCGATGACCGACTCTAGCTCCTCGAACAGGCGGCTGTGGAGCTGGGGGGGAAGCTGCACGCAGCCGGCGGGTCCGTTCACCCTGGACCAGGGCCCATTCAAAGGCAGAGGCTCTAAGTGGACCGGGTCATCGACCCAGACCTCTAAGCTGCCATGTCTCACGTTGCTCGAACTCACCGTTGGCCTTTATCGCGGCTGCAGGGCCTTGCGCCGGCCGCGCGCTCCAAAAATATGGAGCGCGACGGCCTTCTTGCGCCAGCTTACTACGCTCGGAGTCTTTGAGCTTCTTTGTGGCGTTCATGACGGCGCCTTCAACCGCGGCTGAGCCGCGCCTAACGCTGGGGCCAGCGCTCACCCTCCAGGCCTTGGACGACCATGGTCAAGCTGCGTTTCACGCTTCGCTTGAGTGGCAATGCCAACGCGCAGGCAGGGCCCCCAGGGGCTCCGCGCGCCAGCCCGCCAAGAATCCGTTACATTCGCGACATGGCAGGAGGGCTCAATGGACGAAGTTCGTGGACCGGTACTGATTGTTGACGACGAGGCGGACATCCGGAACTTGGTGGCGATCAACCTTCGCCGCGAGGGCTTCGAGGTCCTGACCGCCGCCGACGGTGCGGAAGGATTGGAGTTGGCCCGCAGCAACGACATCTCTCTGGTCATTTTGGACCTGATGCTGCCCGACATCCAGGGGACGGAAGTGTGTCGACGCTTACGCGCCGAGCCTGGAACCGCCGAGGTGCCCGTCC
>CAJQPC010000130.1 GCA_905480105.1 uncultured bacterium
CGATGGACTCGAACTGCATTTTGCCGTGAATGTCCTGGCCCCCTGGCGGCTTACCCATGCCCTACTGCCTGTACTCAAGGCCGCTCCTCATGCGCGCGTCATCAATGTCAGCGGGGGCGACAAGCCGGGCCGAGTTGACCCCGAGAACCTGCAGGCCGAGAAAGGCTTTCGGGGCCTGATGACCTACACCCACTCCAAGAGTGTGTTGGAGGCCATGTCGATGGCGCTCGCCAAGGATTTCGAGTCCGAGGGCATCTCCGTCAACGTGGTGTTTCCTGGTCGAGCCTCGACGGCCATGACGCAGTCACTGACGGCTCGTGCCCTGCCCGGTGCAATGAAGCTGATGTATCCCTTCTTTCGACTCTTCTTTCGGGACGACGGCGGCAAGAGCGCCGCAAATGCAGCCCGTTCCATCATCTGGGCAGCAACAGATTCTGAAATCCACAGAGTGACGGGAGCGTATTTCGACACCCACTCCGAGCGCCAGGATCTTCACCCCTCTGCCCACGAACCAAGCATTCACGATGCGATCCGCTCCACTCTGGAGTCCACACAGAAGGCCTGAATCGGTCAAAGACCGGACTCGCACCTCAACCACCACGTCCGTGTTCGAGCCCGGTTGTGCCTGGGGAGCCATCTAAAAAGCCGTCCTTTTGGGCGGTTTTTTTGGGGTGGACTCGGGTGAAGGTCCGGCCAACGGGAGGGAGGCAAGGCGGGAGCCACCTCAAGGTTTCTGCCGGCTGGTGCAGATGCATGGCGTTGGTGCATGGCTGGGCGACTGGACCTGCTCGGCTCCCGGTGCCATAGAACGGCCTACACCCCACGCCCGAAAGGCCCAACCATGCGTTCCGCTCTGCTCCTCTTCGTCACTGTCACGGCGTCGGCTTGCGGTGTCTTGAACGGGGATGACGACAACGACATCGACCTGGTCATCGAGCAGCTCTCCGAAGAGTGCTACGCCGCCTGCAATGGCTACCACGAGCTGATGTGGTAGGCGCTCGGACAGGCCGGCGCTGACCATGGAGCGACCTGTTCTGGCACGTCTTCCGGGTGAACGACTTCAGAGGTCCGCGCTTGGCGAAGGGATGGTGGTCCGGGGGGGGGCGATGCTATGTCCTCGACTGTCGATTAGCAGCCACCAATTGGGGGATCCATCGGTCTCTCGATCGTTTGGATCGAGTGAATCGTCTGATTGCGAGTTTCCATGAGTTGATAGCCGATTCCCATGCTGCTCAGGAGGAAGTCAGGAAACCCATCCTGGTTCAGATCGGTCACGACGATGTCTCCAATCTCTGGAGGGTGGTAGCTGTACTTCAAGATACCCTCGGCGCTATGCAGAACGGTTCGCTGTCCAGAGGTCCACTCGACGACAAGGCTGATTTTGAGGACGATATTTTTCTCATCCCAGTACTCCTCGGGCACGTCTCCCATTTCATGGTCCATGTACAGGGATTCGATTCCGAATTCCTCGTTTCCCTTCATCAGGACACTCCGATGAATTGGATTCCCCTCTGCGGAGACCAGACCGGGTACAGCCACGGCTTTGGGGGCCGTTAACTGCAGATAGGAAAAGGCCGTCGTCTTCTGCGGATCGGGTGAACTGTAATACAGCACGGGCTTTACGCCTGTCGGAGCACTCCAGGCCAGGTTCACATCTGCTTTTTCCACCCCCATTCGTCGACCGTCGCACGGCTCTTCCAGAAATGTCCGAACGGTGAGCGTTGGCTGCAGTTCAATCTCCTGCCAGCTGGCTACATCGTCTTTCGCAATGAGGCTCCACAGGGTCTTGTTCGGCTGAAATTCATAGCATTGCTGCTGCAAAGTCGGCCAGAACTCCTCCTTGGGTACCTCTCGATACCAGCCACCCCACTGGGCAATCATGGCGTCGTTGGGAAAGGATGCCCCCTGAGTCGCGAGAGCTCTGATCTCCTCTCGGCAGCTGAGGGGGGATGGATAGATTTGTAGATAGTCCTCTGGGTCCCCATCCTGAAAGCTCTGATGGGTGAAGTACGCTGAGTCCATCGTCTGAAGGGCTCGCTTACCAAGCCTCGCCTTCCTGAGCGCGTCGCTGTCGCCCTGCTGCTCAAGGGTCTCGATGAGCAGATCGATCACCTCCCGATCCGTGGGTGCAAGGGCAGCCGCCCGCTCTATCCATTTTCGTCTCTCGGATGACCAGGTATCCGCGGCATTGAACTGGGCAAGAGCCTCTTCAAGCGTCGGCTCCGTAGCACCCAACAAGGACGCATCGACCCAGCCGATGTGCTCCCCGGACTGAAGATACACCCACCCGCCCTCTTGCTTCAGCACCTCTCCCTTGGCTGCGATGGCCAGCCCGGCCACAATCAGCCCGTGTCGACCTGGCTCGCTACGAAGGTTGGCCGTAGACGCCTGAACATAGAGAATGCTCTCAGACTGAACCTCAAAAGTGGGTGCGGGCGGCTGCTCCACGGGGGCAGCAGGCTCCATTACTGAAATGGGTGCAGCAGGCTCCACATATGGAATCGCCCGAACAGAGCGCTGAGGCCACGGTGCCTCCCAGGGGTTCGTGGCGGATACATATTCATGCGCTTGCCAGTAGAAATTCCCTTCACTGTCTGTCAGCGCAGGACTGACGTACTGAATAGCCCAGACGTTATCGGCATAGTTGAATATATAAGCCCAATACGAAGACGGGGAACCATCCTGGCTGACCAAAGCGGGATCTGCACTGTGGCCGGACTCCTTGACGTAGATGGGCTTGCCATTCCAGGTGGCGACATCCAAGTGACCGCAAGGCACAGCCCTGCACTTCCGAAACACACCATCAGCCCAGGCCTCGTTCGGAGGGGAAGAGGACACCTGAAGGTCGTAGTCTGGAGTTTCGGAGACCGCTGCTGTGACATGCTCCTGTGTGGGAGGAGGCCAATAGGTCTGCACGGGCTCGGTCTTCTGCGAAAGACAGCCCAGGAAGGCTACTAAGATCATGGGCGTCTCCAAACCATTTACGGATAGGCAGGTTGCGTGACTCGTATAAGCCCCGCCCGCTCTAAGAGCGCTAAGATTCAGTGTTGAGATACGGACCATTCGGCGACATGAGAGTCACGAACCGAGTTCCCGCAGCATAAGGCGCATAGATCATGATCAAGGTTGTTCTTTTTGAACCTGAAATCCCATTCAACACAGGATCGATTGGTCGCACCTGTGTTGCGCTGGGTCTGGAGCTGATTCTGATCAAACCTTACGGATTCTCACTAAGCGATAAAAAAGTTGCGCGATCTGGGACCCGATATTGGCAGTTTGTCCAACTCAGCGAATACAACAGTTGGGACGATTTCATGGACAAGCGAAAGCCCAGTCACGATGAATTGTTTCTGTTTGAAGAAGACGCCGAAAATAGTTTTTACAAGCCAAACTACCCCGACAGCGCGTATCTGATTTTTGGCAAGGAGTCCTCCGGTCTTCCCTTGACGTTGCGCGAAGAGATGCAGGATAGAATGTTTCATGTGCCCATGCGCGATGACCGGGTGAAATCACTGAACCTATCCAACGTTGCGACGGCCGTTATCTATCAAGCACTGCGTGGGGTTTATGCTTAAATTCATCGCGCCACACAGTGGTCCTGCCGCTCACTACGCTCAAGCTACTGCGGGGGGGGCCAGGCTGGGTGTAGAGCACCGCCGGGGCGGATGCAACGGCGCTGGATAGAGCGGCGCCCAAAACGCACCCCCCCAATCAAGCCCCCCATCATTCGCCATCCCCAAATAAAACAGCAAAGCCGCCGGTTGCGAAACGCAGCACTCAGTCCTCAAAGCGCCGCACGCAACCCCATTGGCCTCAGACGCGCTCCACCCCTTCGACTCCCGCCGCCTCCACCACGTAGAGACGAGAACCAAGTTTTGGCGGGGTTTGCGCAATGCATCTGGGGTATAAGGTGGACCGGCTTCGTTGCATGTAAGGAACGTCCAAATGCGTCTCGATTCTGTTGTTATTGCATGTCTTTTGTCCTTCACCGTTGCTTGTAAGTCAGGAGATGATGGTAAGTCGGATTCAGAAGGGACAGAAACAGGCGACCCATCCACCGATTCCGGCGATGTGGACACGGACACCGACACGGACACCGGCACCGACACTGGGACTTCCGGTGATGGTGTCACGGCCGGGGACTTAGACTTTGGGTCAGGAGGCGACAGTTCGGGCGTAACAACGTACTTCGTTACGGTGACCAATGTCATCGTCGCTCATCCATTTACCGTTGTTGAAGGCGCATACTACGGTAGCGTTGGAATTTATCCCTCGTCGACACCCT
Source organism: uncultured bacterium (assembly GCA_905480105.1). Taxonomy (GTDB): domain Bacteria; phylum Myxococcota_A; class UBA796; order UBA796; family CAJQPC01; genus CAJQPC01. The sequence continues at coordinate 4,286 of CAJQPC010000130.1, forward strand.
ACCCAACTGACGGGTCTGAGATCAGGATGTGGTGGTCTGAAACGGCAGGCGGGCCTCCGTTGGCAGGTGTCGATTGCTCTCCCAGGATAGGCCGAGAGGCAAAAACTACTTGGGATCAGTCTAAAACGGTTGGGTACGGTTGCCAGATTGACAATGCCGACTCCACGTTATTTCTGAATTTGCGGGCGTGTATTTCTACTCCCGATGACACTACCTGTACCGCAGCTGACGCTCAAGCCGGCTCTCCTGTCCCTACGTATATCGGAGGTAGACTTAATGAAGTGCAGTAGAACAGGGCGCTACTGGTACATAGCCTAAGTCCAGTGTTCATCGCGCAGGCATGGCAGTGGACCGCTGAAGGGGGAGACCAATGATGAAATTTGGCGCTGTTTTCAGGCTGGTATAAGGACAGTATGGGACCGGCTTGAAAAGCGGGAGCAGAGGCCTTGCAGAGCGGGGGGACATTTTCCTGCCCGAGTCTGCCCACAACCACGGCTTCGGACGAGGCCAAGAGCCGAACAACCCGGCTTATTCGGCCTACCCACGGATGTGGGCGACCGGGCAGCCTGAGCGCGCCGCCCCTGCGAGCCGGACCTCTCCCAGCCGCGGGCGGTCGTGGTGTGCGCGTCGGTGGCCGAGGGACGGATCTGGCGCCTTGATTGCGGGGGAGAAGGGCATCTCCGAGGCTTCCGGTGCGGCCGGAGGGGCTGCCGGGGCGCCTCAGCCGGGCGTCGCTACCCGGCCGAAGTTCGAATAAGAAGCCTTGTGTGGCCTATCCCCTCCGAGTGCTCGGTTGCTGCAACCAGCAACCTTTCGATGCGTTCGTTTCTGATGATGCACTTCAGCCAACGCTCGGGATTCAGCATCTGTACGCCGTACCCTGCACAATCGATGGATGGGACTATAAGGAGGATGAACTAGGAGGTCTCGTGTCCGAACGCCCATCCTCGGGCTGGTACGCCGTCGGTCGACTCTGCCTGACGCTCGCGGTGCTGGGAAGCGGGTCCGCGCTCGGCGTGACCGCTCTGGTCGCGGTCGTGGTGGTGGAGCTCCTGTTGTTGGCCACTGGCATCGTGAGCTTAGCGTTGGCGGTCCTCGCCACGCGGCCCGCGAGGGACGAGTTGATCGCGCGCCTCTCCCCCAGGCGCACGGGGCGCACGGGGTGGATTCGGGTCGTCTCGACAGCCAGGAAGGTTGGGGATGTCCTTGTGCTACTACCTGCCGGGTACGCGATGCTGGCGGGGGTGTACGTGGTGAGCTGGGGCGTCGTCTTGAGCGCCGTCGTGTTCGCGTCGCACGCCCACCGGGAGCTGGGTTCTGAAGGGTAGGCAGGGCGGGGACCAGCGCCACTCGTGAAGTCAACACCTCGCCGCTTCGAGGTTGCAGGAGGAAGGGGACCATCACCTCAACTCACTGCGCTCGTTCGTGTCGACCACAGTCCCCATGTCATGAACGGACACGCGGCCCTCGCGATGTAGTACACACTCGTCCCAGCCCTTCACGGTTGTGGGCGCCAACCAGCACGCCAGCGTGCAGGTGGAAACAATCGTAGGAGGGGTAGCGCGGGGGGAGGGTGACCTTCTTCACGGGTCGCTAGTGGAGCACGGCGCCTCCTTCAGAAGAGCGCGGGGTACGTGGCCGGACTCCATGTACGGGCAGTTGCGCGGATAGCGAGCGAGCATGCAGTTGGTCACACGGTCGGCCCATTCGGGTCGCTGGAGAACCTCGTGCACCGACGGACCCCTTGCGACCGGTGACGCACCAAACACCGCCGCAATGTCGGTCACGAGTGGACTGTCGGGGTGCTGCGTGACCTGTTGCTCAATGCGTTCGGCCTAGGTCTGTTCGTCCTGTTGCAGCGCGAGCAGCAGACCATACAGACCCTTCGTGCTCCCTGTGACGGCGGGCACCGCGGCCAGCTCAGGGGCCAGGTCTGCGCGGTGAACCGCGTCTCCGTCTACGACTGAGCGAGGGGCTCAGGCCTCCAAGGCCTGGATCTCTGCCAGCATCTCGTCGATGTGGGCTAGGCCGTTGGGCATGCGGGGAAAGTCGTTGGAAGGCTGTGCGCCGCCGGCGCGGCGAGAGGCCCGCAGGGCCACCAAGCGGGTGAAGGTGCACCACCCGGGAAAGCCGATGCGCTTGTCCCATGCGGTGCCAAGCGTGTAGAGCTTGTCCAGAGCCTGCCCGCAGTGGGTGACCGCCGCTTGGTAGTCGCCCTGACGGAAGGCGATCTGGGCCATGAGCACGTGGGGTTCACCGACGAAGGGGTTTAGGCGCGCCGCCGCC
>CAJQPC010000131.1 GCA_905480105.1 uncultured bacterium
GCGCGTGGCAGAAAAGACCCCGCACAACCTGCTGCACATGGGCATGCTGGGTCGCCTGTATCCACGGGCGCGCTTCATACACATTGTGCGGGACGGCCGCGCGGTGTCTGCATCTCTGGTGCGTCAGCGTTGGATGGACCCGGCAACTCAAGAGCCGATTTGGTACTGCAAAGACCTGGAGGGAGCCAGCCGCTACTGGGTGGACGTGGTGGCTTCGGTTCGCCAACAGGCTGCTCAGGTCCCCGGGCGCTACTTGGAGATGCGATACGAAGACCTGGTCCAGGACCCCAGAACGGCCATGAGACAGGTCCTCGCTTTTTTGGGGGAGCCGTGGTCTGAGGATGTGCTCTCTCACGAAGAGAGTCAGGTGGTTCTCTCGGAGCTGGAGGCGTCTACCGCGGCGGTCAGGGCGCCGGTCAACCTCTTGGCCGTGAACCGCTGGCGAAGTCAGCTCAGCGAGCACGACCTCTCAAAGATAGACGCTCGGGCTGGCGCACTGTTGGAGCGCCTCGGCTACCCCGCCTGAGCACTGCTACTCTTCGGCAGAGAGCGGCGAGGCTGCGATTTGCACCTCCTGCCCTGGGGGTACAAGGGGCTCAACGACGGGGTCCAGGGTCGCCTTGTCGACACCCGAGGGCTGCACGAAGGGGACCACTTTGCTGGGAGTGTAGGTTTGTTGGTTGCGCGGTCGAACCAGCGCAACCCCCAACAGTAGGGCCAGGGCGCGGTCGTACTCCGGGCCCAAGGCCTGATTGGCGCTGGCCAAGGCCAAGGTGATGCTGACCGGTGTGCTGAAGCGTGCCACTTGCTCCACGCCCTTGCGTGCGGCGACCAGTGCGGGGCCCACGCCGGGGATCAGGGGAAGCAGGGTGCGGTAGGGGGCGGTCATCCGAAGCAACTGCTGGGAGAGGTAGCCGCTGGCGGCCGTGCCACCGGCCACCGAAGCGCCGGTCCATGCGAGCCATTGGCTCCGTTTGAGGCGATTGATGTGCTTGGGATCGAGATCGTGTAGGGCGTCTACACCCTCGAAACGGGTCAGGAGTTGCTCGGTCAGCGAGTCTAGGCGATCCCAATCGTCCAATGCCTCATCCAAGGGAAGCTTGAGCCGCTGGGCGGTTCGGTCGACCAGTTTCCCGAGGGAGTCGGGTACCGCGAAAAGCCCGATTGGCGTGTGGGTTCGCCACCAAAGTGCTCGGACAAGCTTTTGAGAAAGGCCCTCCGAATCTAAACTATCGTCCGTTGATATCCCCGAGGACTCCAAGACCGCCCGTAGCGAAGCGGGGTCGGCTCCGGATAGAATTTCTTGAACGCTCTCTCGGGCAACACTCATGCTCACTCCAGTCCACAGGGCGTCTGCAATCCCTGCTACGCTGTGTTCAGCGCCCTTATTTCGGACTTTGGTGGTGGCATAGTGTCGAGGATGCGCTATTTGCAGGGCCGCGGGCCGATTAAGGCTCACCAATCAAGTCTCTTGGAGATGCCATGAACAAGAAAGAAATGGCCGCCGCCCTGGCCAAGCGCTCAGGACTGAGCCAGGTTAAGGCCCTGGAAATTCTCAACGTCGTGTTCGACGCCAAGGAAGGCCTCATCGCCTCCGAAGTGAAGAGCGGCGAGAAGGTCACCATCCCCGGCTTCGGTACCTTCGGTGCCAAGGTGAGCGCCGCTCGCGTGGGCACCAACCCCACCAACGGTACCAAGATGCAGATTCCTGCGCGTAACCGCGTGCGTTTCACTCCTGGTAAGACCCTCAAGGAGACCGTTGCCGGCTGATTGCTGGTTTCGGTAGCTTTGCAGACGACCCGGCCTTCAAGCCGGGTCGCCTTGCTCTGGGGCTATGCTACCGAAGGATCCCGGCTTGGGAATCCCTTGCGAATCCCGGAAGGGGAATCTAAGGATTTTTACGGAGGATGCTTTGAAGCACCGCATGTCGCACGACTTGGGCCTTGAGCTAGCCCGCTTGGCCACTGCACGCGCACTCGAGTCTTACCAAGAGCAGTTTCCAGAGGTGCAGCCCGAGGGGCATTGGGTCAGCGAGGATCGCGTCGAGGTGTCCTTTAGCGCTGGTGGCAAGCGTCTCGCGGGGCACATAGATGTGACCGGTCAGAACATCGACATTGAGTTGGATGTTCCGCTTCTTTTTCGCCCTTTTCAAAGCCAAGCGATGGCGTTGATTGAAGAAGAGATAGAAGCTTGGCTCACCAAGGCGCGGAATGGCGAACTTGAATAGTATATTGCCGTCTCCCCGGAGCGATTCGTGATGACCCGTGCCGCGTTTGAGCAATTCCCTGTCCATCTTGTGCTCTCTGCCTGCCTTTGGGGCCTCGTCTCCCTGTCCGCCTGCACGAGCGATTCGGTGCCCGATGACTCTGACTCTCAGGGGGAGGAAGAGGCTGAAGAGGAGCAGAATTACCTGGAGTTGGGATGGATTGGGAACTGGTCATCAGAGTTTGAGGGGACACACACCTTCTACTCCCGAGACGTTCTCAATGATGAATACGTCTGCCTATTCAGCTGGAAGACGGCCCCCATTCTGGACGAAGATGGACTCGTGGAGCTTAACAACAGCTGTGGCGATGACGGCGTCAGCGCGTGTGACTTTGAGTTCGCCCAGGAGATTGAGTACACCGAGGGGTCGCTGTTGAGCGATCCCTTGACCGGGGAACTCTCCGACTGCAAGACCTTCAGCTTGGCTGAAGGCTCCTCCCTTGGCGAGACCCGCAAGTACGCATTCGAGGCCAACTCGGTCGACGACTACAGTCAGTCTGTTCTGATGCAGTACTACGAGGCAACGGAGTCCCAGGCGGCGGGCTGGCAAGAAATCGCCAAGGCCAACTATGACGAAGGCCTGGATGAGATCAGCTATTCCAGGGCTTACGCATATTTTAAGCTGAGTGACTGAGCCCTGCCTGAGCTGCCAGAACTGGAGATCATGACCCGCAACCTGCGGGCATGGCTGGGGGATGGACCCCTGAGTCTTGACTTAGTGGACACCCGTCTCCTGCGCGGCACTCTGCCAGAAGATGCTCAGGCTGTTCGCAAGGTGTGGCGGCGGGCCAAGTACTGCGTGATTGAGCGTGAGAACGACGCTTGGGTCCTTCACTTTCGGATGACTGGAAAAGTGGTTTTGGAGCGCCCCGGTGGAAAGCTTCGGGCGCGTCTGCTGACCTTGGGGACTCCGGTCCATTTCTTGGACGCGCGATGTCTGGGAGAGCTGGTCGTCCTGCCAAGGGCGGAACTGAAGGCCCACTTCCAGGCCAAGCATCTGGGGCCCGAGCCCTTCCCGGAGCCTCAGAGCGCAGCATGGTGGGAGGAGCGTCTGCATGGGCTTCGAGGGGCCCTAAAGCCGGCCCTGATGCGTCAAGACCGCATCGCGGGCTTGGGAAACATTGCGGCATCCGAGATCTGCTTCCGCGCGGGGGTGGACCCTCGGACCTTGGTCCCTCAGGTTCAGTCTTGGGATCGCATCGCAGACGAAGCTTGGGCCTTCTTGCATGAGGTCATTGAGCAGGAGAGCGGCCCCGAGATCCACTACGTAAACGAGGCAGGAAGTTCCAACCCCTTCCAGGTGTACGGCCGCGCGGGCGAGGACTGTCCTCGTTGCGGGGCACCCATTCAAAGGTTTCTTCAGAGTGCACGCAGCACTTTTGCTTGCCCCAGGTGCCAAGGCGCTTGAGATCTGTGCACCGCAGCGCGTCTATGGGAACTACACTGGTGCAAGCCTTCAAGGACTGAATGTTCCCGCTCCTCCTCGCTTTGAATACCGCCAGCGCTCAGGACAGCCTGACCCAGTGGACCTGGCCGGAAGGCAAGGTGCGTACTTGGTACGTTGAAACCCTGGTTGCGGTGCCCAGTCCTTGGATGTTGGGCGTCTGGGGCACGCAGGGGCTTGGGCGTACCTCCAAAGTTCGGCTGACCATGCTGCTGAGCTGTTCCGCGGTCGACGCCACTGAAAACTACTGGGAGTTGAACTGCGAGGTGCCGGACGCTGCGATCGTGGCCGCGTCGGTCAGCGGCGAGGACCCGGGCATGATTGAGAACGTGGCGCAGCACTACGCTGAAGCGTTGACGCAGAGCGAGCTGCAGCTGGTGATGGGCAAGGACGGCACGCTCAGGAACGTAGACCTGGAAGGACTTTCCAAGGCAGATCCGATCCAGGCGCAGGGGCAAGAGTGGACCCGCCAGCTTGTGCGCCGGGCGTTGTCGGGCTTTGACGCCACCGCGCCGCCCCTGGGAGAATCCACGTGGGTTCAGCGAGATTCTCCGTGGTCGGACTCGCCATACGGTGGTTCTGCCCCCGGCACCCTCCGGCTCTTGCACGAGCTGTCCACGGTCGAGGATCAGTACACGCTTCGCAGCATAGGTCGTGGGGCTTTGAGCTTGCCTGTAGGTGGCGCCACTGCCCCCAATATCCTTAGCGCCGGCGGTGGGACTTGGAACATGCGGGTCTCCGCAGTAGGGCGCTTTGACGACGCTGAGGGGGCCCTGGTGGAGCGTAGCTGGGGCTTGGTGGCAGAGGCGGGCGCAAGCGTGGGCGTCATCACTGGTCAGCCCTACCTTTTGGGTGGCTATCTGCGTCTGATAGGGCCGGATGAGGAACTCCCCAATTGTGGGGAGAGCGGCCTGTGGAAGGATCACTGGACCAGCTCAAGGTCTGACCTGGCGTTGAATCTGGTCAGCGTCCAAGAAAGCCGGCTGTACCACGAGGCTGGATTTCGCAGTAAGCCGTACATGTGGGCGTCTGTGGGACCCAGTTGGCACCTTCAGCATCTTCGCGAAAACACCGAGGGTCTGACCGTGACGGTCGGTGCGCGTCTGCCCTTGGCCATCTCCATTGGTGGGGGAATCCAGGCGGACCGTGGGACCAGCTTGCGCTACTTGGGATGGCCTATCATCGAGCGTCAGGCCTTTGTCGGGGCATGGTTTGAGAACAACTACGTCGTCAGTCCCCGCATCGGTGTCTTGGGTGGAGCCATCGCTCGTGAGTTTCCAGGACGCCCGGAAGGGGTGGTCTACTCGCCCTTCGTCGCCTTGGACTTGTCCCTTCTCTGGCGCTTGCGGGATGACTCTTGGATTGGCATGCATGCCCGCGCCCCCATCGAGCTGGGCCACTTGGTGGTCACCGACTCGGTTGGAAACGAGCTCTGGCTGGACAACACGAGCTTGGTTCTTTCCCTGGCCTACACGCAGAAGCTCAGCGGCCGCGGCAAGACCAAAAAGGTGAAGCGGGACACCGTGAATGAGGGCTTGGGTCAGGACCTCTTAGATGCCAGCATTCCACAAGCGGAGTTGCTCTCCAGTCCAACGGAGTAGCGGCGCACAAAAGGCACTCCCAAGGCCGCGAGTTGGTCGATAAAGCGGGCGCGTTCGGGGGGGGTACTTCGTCTGTACCCCTTTTCTCTGGCCTCATTTACGTCAATGATGTTCAGGGTGATGGGTAGGCCATCCAGTTGCTGTTTCAGGGCGCTTACCTGAGCTGGATTATCGTTTACTCCACCCATCAGAACCCAGGCCAAAGTCACCCGTTCGCCGCTCAGTGTGTGCCGTTCTCTGAGAGCGTCGAAGAGTTCTTCGAGCTGCCATTTTCCAGCGATGGGGAGCAGTTCGGCGCGTTGAGCTTGTTGGGATGAACTGAGGCTGACGATCAGGCGGTAAGGGTGCTGCTCGGCGGTGTAGCGACGGATCTGGGGGACCAAGCCTACGGTGCTGATGGTGATTCCGTCCGCCGGAATTCTGCAGCCGGAGGGTCGGGAAAGCACCTGGCAGGCGCGGATGACCTGTTCGTAGTTGTGAAAGGGCTCACCTTGGCCCATGAACACTGCGCCAGTGACCACACCCTGGGTGTGTGTGCGGACTTGTAGCCAACAGCCCACCATCTCCCACGCCTGTAGGTTTCGGCTCAGTCCCAAGCGACCCGTAGCGCAGAAATCGCAACCCATCGCGCAGCCCACCTGTGAGCTCAGGCACACACTGAATCGTCCAGGCTTGTGTAGGGGGATACGAACGGCCTCGACCAGCTTGCCGTCGTAAAGGCGGAATAGGAAGCGCAGGCTCTGGTCCTGGGGGTCCTCGATGGTCTCGACGACCTGGGGCAGGCTGCACTCAAAATCTTGGCGCAGCTGGGCTCGCTTGACCTTGGATACCGGCCGCTTCATGGCGTCCAGATCTCGCTTCCCATCTGAGAGCAGACAGGCCAGCACACGCCTGGACTCAGCCAAGGTGCAGTCGCTGGCCTGGGTCAGCTCGTCTGGGGTCATGGTCAGGATGGAGCGCATCGGGAGCAGCTAACGTGCTGGCGGGGCCCACTGGTCGATGCTGCGGGCCATCCTTAGGTCCAGCTCGGAGAGGCCATCGCAGTCGTGGGTACTCAGGGTGATGTCCACGCGCTTGTAGACGTTGAACCACTCGGGATGGTGGCCCAACTCCTCGGCCAGTAAGGCCACCCGTGTCATAAAGGCAAAAGCCTGTTTAAAGTCCACAAACTCAAGGCTACGGGACAAGGACTGTGGGGTCTGGCCCAAGGTCCAGTTGGTGAGCTCCTGGTTGGCGGCAGCGACCCGGGCTGGGTTGAGTTTTTCTGGCACTTCGGACTCCTGAAATGGATGGGGATTCTTTGTGGCACACTACGCAGTATGTTGCTTTTGCTGCTGGCTATGTCTTGGGCCCAAGAGAGCTCGGAATCGCACCTATCCGACTGGGAGATCGCGCTCCCTGTCTTGAAGGAGCACTCCAAGGGACACGTACCGGAGCTGAGCCAAGACGACCTTGCTCGCTTGCGTTCTGGCAAGACCATCGGACGCCGCTTGGAGAGTGAAGGTGAGGTGGACGGGGCGTTGGGAATCGCTTTTATGCCCTTGAGCATTGAAGCTGTTTGGGTGGGTGGACTCGACGATCGACACGCTCAGTTGGCTGCTGGTTTGACCGAGGTTTGGCTGCCCGGAACGAACACGGAACGCAAGATTCTATACCAACACCTGGATGTGCCGCAGCCCTTCGCGGACCGCCATTGGGTGGTGCAGATCCGAAGCAACGCAGGGCTCTATTCGGCCAGTGAGGGCAAGGTGTGGGAGCGCTATTGGGATCTTGATCCGCGGCCACTAAGCGAGCTGCTGCTGGAAGTCCCAGATGGGGCCATCGAGCTGGAGTCGGGCACCTTGACCACGCCCATCAACCGCGGTCGTTGGACCATTGTGCGTGTTGGCGATGGCGTCATTGTTCTTTACGAGGTCCACACGGACATTGGCGGGCCGGTGCCAGAGGAGCTCATGGTGCGCTTTGCCATGCTCAGCCTGAACGAGTTCATGGGGACCTTGGAGGAAGTGGGGGCGCGTGCCCCGGAGCACTACGCCGGTGACCACTACATCATCCGCCGCCCGGACCTGAGTCCAATTCAGCCCGGTGGCGTTCCAAGAATGTAGGGCACCGCGTGTTCAGTCTTTGGTGGCTTGAACCAAGATGGCGCCGCGGAACTTGTCCTGCCACAAGCCGCGCTCGGCCTTGACCTGGAATCCAGCGGATTCCAGCAGTGCCTTGGCACGGTGTAGTCGAAAGGTCAGGTAGTACATGTGAAAGGGCGGGTTCAGTACGGCATTTCTGGCATGGATGCTGGCGTTGAATGCTTTTGCGGCCCAAACTCGCCAACTCATCGGGTCGGGCTTGCCAGAGGTGATGAACACAAAGCGGCCCCCTGGGCGAAGGGCGCGGTGCACACACCGGACGAAACGCTCCTCTTGTTCCCCTTCCAGGATGTGACCAAAAGCGCCAAAACAAGTCAGCACATCGAAGTGCTGGCCCAGGTCAAGGTCAAGTACGTCGCCCTGCATAAGGCGGACGTTGGCGCTCCCGGGACTATTCTCCAGTCGCTCCTGGGCGACATCCAACATCCCTTGAGACAGATCGACCCCCAAGACCTCCTCCGTGCAGATCTGCTTTAGGTGAGCCAAGCCGGCACCGGTCCCGCAGCAGAGGTCTACGCCCCGCGCCACGGTGCCTTGGCTCGCGACTCGGTCATGCACGATGTCCAACAAGTCATCGGGGGTACGAAATGGCGTGTATTCGAACTTAGCTGCCAGCAGGTCGTAGCCCTGTGTAGTGCCTGAAAGCGCCTGCTGGGCGAGCTCTGCGAATGTTGGACCTTGGGGGTGGAACATCTGTGGCCTCCGACCTGGTAGACGCTTCAGTGCCGAGACCTATTGCGCGCAGAGTGAGCAAGAAAAGCTCCGATACGTTATAGCTGCGCCCCGCCGGGACGCATGTCCGCGTTGCCCTCCCGGCTCCAGGCCAGAGAGAAGTTCATGCGCAAGTTCCGGATGCAGTGCCCCAAGTGTGGGTCCCACAACCTTGACCTTGAGCGGGACTACCGTGGGAGTTCAGCACGGGGGCCGCACCAAGTTCAGCTTCACTGCTTCACCTGCGGCAAGGTCCTTTACGGGGAGAAAGCCGTTCAGGAAGAGTACGAGAAGCAGTTTGCTGAGTGGGAATCTACCCAGCGCAGTCTGCCTGCCGAGCGTCCTCGTCCTTCAGCCAGTCTCGCACCCTTGGTCCGGCCAGTCGTCGCCAAGGTTGTGTCAGGGGACGGGGACAAGCAGGGTTCAAATGTTCCCGCGCCTGTCCCCCCCGTTGCAGATGGCGCGACCCCTGAGTGGTGGTCTTGGCCTCACCAGGACATCACGGTCGACCACAGCCCCCAACCTCCGGGTTGGGAGAAGTGCGCTTGGGACACCTGCAAGCGTGGGCGCCGCCCTCGCAGCAAGTATTGCTCGCGAAACTGCTCGAACAAGAACGCCCGCAGTCGGCACGCGAGACGCAAGAAGGACTGACAGACCGGATATGGGGCTTCAAAGGTCCTGGTCCTTGGTGTAGACTGCCGGACCGACGCACTGGAGCTACTTGTGTCTTTGTCCCTGCTTGTCTTTGCCGCTGCCGTTCAAGCTGCACCCTTGGACTTGGCCATCGAGCAAGCCGCCGAGACTCATGAGGTCCCGGCCGCCCTGTTGGTCGCTCTGGCCTTTGAGGCCAGTCACTTCGACGCCCAGGCGGCCAGCGCGTGGGGTGGCTACGGCCTGTATGACTTTCGCGAGGACGATGAGAGCTTTGGTCCGGGCATTGAGCGGGTAAGCGCCCTGCTGGGACAATCTCCAGACAACATTATGGCCTCGCCGGAACTGCAGGTCCAAGGTGCTGCTGCGCTGCTGGCATGGCACGCCGAGGGGCCGCAGGGAGCCTTGCCAGATCCCGACGATCTCAGCGCGTGGGCGCCTGCTGTGATGGCTTTCTCCGGTAGGCAGGAGCCTGAGCACCAAGCTCTGTTCGTGTCCTACATCTATGAGCTACTCGAGGAAGGCATCGACGCGGCAGAGGCCAAGTTGATTCCCCAAGAGCACGTGCACAGCATCGATGCCTTGGATTGGTTGGACAGGGTGCTGCCACCTCCAATGGCCAGCACGGACTATTCCGGTGCGGTGACCTTTACCTCGGCCCACAGCAGCAACTACAGCGACTACAGTCGCGGCACGTCCGAGATCAACTATGTCATCATTCACACGGTCCAAGGTAGCTACTCGGGCTGCATAAGCTGGTTTGCCAACAGCTCAGCAAACGTCAGCGCCCACTACGTGGTGCGCAGTTCAGACGGACAGGTCACCCAGATGGTCCGGGAAGAGGACGTGGGCTGGCACGCTGGAAATTGGTCCTACAATGAGCAGTCGGTTGGTATTGAGCACGAGGGATACGTCGACGACCCAGGCAAGTGGTACACCACCGCCATGTACTCGAGTTCGGCAGCTTTGACGTCGGACATCGCGGATAGAAACTCAATTCCTTTGGACCGAACACACATCATCGGCCACGTGGAGGTGCCGGGCGCGACCCACACCGACCCCGGGACTGGCTGGGACTGGTCCACCTACATGGACCTACTCGGGGGAGACGCTGACCTGGCGGACGCCACCCTGCTCGGGGTGGTCGCGGATGGGGACATCTACAACGGCGAGCGCCTGGTGGGCGCCCAGGCCAAGCTGGTAGAGACAGGCGAGACGGTCTCCGTGGACTCGGACGGCTACTACCGCTTCACCAAGCTATCGCCTGGCGAGTACACGGTGCAGACCACCATGGACGGCTACCAGACGGGCAGCTGCACCCAGACGGTGGAGACGGGCTCCGGTAGCTGGTGGTGCTCCATCGCCATGGATCCGGGAGAATCACAGGACACCGGCCCCGTGGATACGGGCACACCACAGGGCGATACAGGCGATAGCGGGGTCGGCCCCCCTGGGGCGCGCGTGGCCCTGGGCTGCTCGGCCGTGAGGGGCAACAGCGGCCTTGCCTTTTTTGCCTTGGCTGGGCTGCTCCTGTTGCGCAGACGACGCAGCTGATGCTCTCGCTCTTGATGGTGCTCGGGTGTGCGGCTCGGCAGGGGGAGCCCGTTCCCTCGCCGTCTTTGGGGCAGCACGTGGTCGCAGAGCTGCCGGAGAATGCGATGTTGCCGGAGCGCCAAAAGATGCTTGCGGTCCTGGAGCGGGCCAATCCCGCCTTTCAGGCTTGCTATGCTCAGGCGCTGGCACGGGACCCGCTTGCCTATGGCCAAGTCACTCTGCGCGTGGTCCTGGATGCTACGGGGCAAGTCCAAGAGGGAGTCGCACTGCTCTCCACCCTGGGAGATGCCCAGGCTGAAGCGTGTTTAGAACAAGCCACTGGAGCATTGGTCTTCCCGGTCCCATCTCGGCCCGGTCTGGCCATGCGCTATCCGGTGGTCTTTACCAGCCAGCTCACCCCACCCGAAGTCACGCGGGCTCTGTTGTTGAACAATGGACTGCTGACCCTCGAACAAGAACAGGCCGCCCTACAACAGGCGGCCGAGTCTGGAGAGACCTTGGAGAAGAGCTGGGTTGAGACCTGGTAACCAGGACTCGGTGGGACTCCATTAGTCCAGGAAGCAGCTCAGCTTGTCTTCGCTCTCGCCGCGGTTCTGACGCAGCTTGCGCAGCGCCTTGATCTCAATTTGGCGGATGCGCTCGCGGGTCAGGTGAAACTGGCTTCCAATCTCCTCCAGGGAGTAGGCGTTGGGCTCACCCAAGCCGTAGCGCATGCGCAGCACCTTTTCTTCGCGGGGAGTCAGGGTGCACAGCACGTGCTCCATTTCTTCGGTCAGCCCAACGCATTCGATGCGGGAGGAAGGCGGCACGTTGTTTGGGTTTTCGATGAAGTCTTGGATGCTGGACTCGGAGTCCTTGGTCACCGGGGCATCCAGGGACATGGGTTCGCGGGTCAGGCGCATCAGGGGCTCAAGGTCCGCCAGGGGCGTGTCCAGTTCCTTGGCTACCTCGAGTAGGGTGGCCTCGCGTCCGAAGCGCTGGAAGAGCAGCTTTTGGGTCTGGTGGACGCGGTTGACGACCTCCAGCTTGTAGATGGGAATCCGGATGGTGCGGATCTGCGACTCAATGGCGCGAATGATGGACTGACGGATCCACCAACTGGCGTAGGTCGAGAACCTAAAGCCGCGGGCGGGGTCGAACTTCTCCACAGCCTTCATCAGGCCGATGTTGCCCTCCTGAATCAGGTCGGCCAGGGGCAGGCCGCGGTAGCTGTACTGTTTCCCGATGGAGACAACCAAGCGCAGGTTGGCGTTGATGAGTGCGACCTTTGCCAGCTCGGACTCGGGTCCACCTTCGCGTACCCGTCGGGAGACTTCGATTTCGTCGGCACGGCTCAGTAGGGGAATGGACCCCATGCGCTTGAGGTACTTGTTCAGCAGCTGGTTGGCGACCGGGTCTGTGGCTCGGCTCTTCCGCGGGCTGGCAACCATGTACGTCTCCTCGTAAGTTGTTTGTATTGACAGCAAGTCGCGTGCCAGGGATCGCCCAGCGCGTTGTGACGGACTGTCAAAGCCTTGTGATGCGTGTTTAGACACCCAAGGGCTTGGGAACCGTGACATCCATGTCGCGAAACGTTGGGCCGGTTCACAGGCCCAATGGATTGAAAATTTCAACGATGTTCAAAAATTTTGAACACACCATTGGAATCGGATCTGGGCCCAGTTGGCTTTAGCGAGCACCTCGCTGGGGGTAGGCCGATCGGGCTTGTACTGTCATTGACCACCCCCGCCGCTCAAAGTTCCATCTCTACTCGAAGAGCAGCAGATCCTCTTCTCGCAGCATTCCGGCGGCCTGCCTGAGCGCCAGGGCCGGGTCGTCTGGGCCGTCGGTCACCTGCTCGACGAGCCGAATGAATGCCAACAGGTCCCCACCCTGGTCCGCCAGTAGAGAGGCGAAGACCTGCTCATCGGTGTTGTAGGTCTTGAACTGGATCAGCCGCGCGTTGTTCCAGGGGACCTCCTCGATGTAGGCCAAGTAGGCTTCTGGATTGTTTAGGGGCGCGGATCTGACCTTTTGCTGCATGCCAGTAGTCAGCACATCGGCTTTCTGGGCCAGCTTTTCTTGGTCTGTGAGATCAGGGTTTGTGTAGAGGGCGTCCAGCTCGGCGTAGGTCTCATGGAGTACGTCTTGAAACGCTGAGCTGTCCTGATTTCTCTGGATGGCATCGAGCAGCGCGGGATCGTGGTGACCCCTGCGGTCTTGTAGGTAGCGCATCGCTGCCACCTCTCCGACGAAGTTTGCATAGGACTCGTTGAATTCAACGGATCCCGGAACCCAGAGAGTGGCGTGGGCCAGCTCGTGCAGCACGGTGTCCGCAAGCTGGTAGTCGTCCCAGGTCAACATGCCCGGCAGGATGGGGTCCTTGAACCAGCCCAGGGTGGAGTAGGCCCCAGCAGTGCGCACATAAACGTCCAAACCATCGTCCAAGAGCTGGCCTTCGAGCTTCCGGGCGTCCTCCTCGCGGAAGTACCCCAAATAGGGGAATTGGCCTACGATGGGAAACCACCAGGTCTTTGGGGTGAAGGCCACCGGGTCGCATCCGGTGACGTTCCAGATGGTGCGCTCCCACCCCCATGCCAGGGTTTCGTAGTTGTCGGTCGCGCTCAGGCCGATCTCTGCGCCAAAGGCCTTCACATCGGCGATGAGATCCAGGCGTTGAAGCTCGGTTGCATTGAGCAATTCCTGCTCTCTAAGCTCCTGGACCGGTTCACGAGAGTGAAGGAGTTCAGCCTGATAGTAGCCGCTGCTGATCAGGTATCCCACTTTGCAGCCAGGGATAAAGCACAGCGCGGCACACAAGCCAGCGCTCGCCAAGACTTGCATTGTGCGTTGTTTCATCGTCTGCCTTGGTTGGAGAGTAGGCTACAGGCCACAGGTTGACGTAAGCCACCTCGCCGGACACCATTATGTGCGGAAAGTGGTCCGTTAGGGAGCAGCCTTGTTTGAGCTATTGCAGAGCGGTGGGGCCATCATGGCCGTCATCTTCGCCTTCTCGCTGGTCGGGCTGGCCGCCTTTTTTGAGCGCCTCTTTGCGCTGCGTAGAGGGCGTGTGGTGCCTGAGAGCATGCGGATTGAGCTCTTGGAGCTGGTGCGTCAGGGGCGCTTGGCCGATGCCGTCACGACATGTCGCAAAGACGATGGGCCCTTGGGTCGAGTCGTCGAGGTCATCGTGGCCCATGCTGGCCAGCCGCGCGCAGATATCAAGGAACTCGCCGAAGAGGTGGGGCGACGAGAGAGCGCCGACATGGAGAAGTTCACGGGCGTGGTGGGCATCGTCGCCAGTGTGGCGCCGCTCTTGGGTTTGCTTGGAACGGTCTGGGGAATGATTCAGACCTTCGACGTGATTCAGGCCAACGGCATGGGTGACATTGGTAGAATGGCCGGTGGCATTTCCACAGCCTTGGTGACCACCTTTGGGGGGCTCTCCGTTGGAATTCCTGCCTTAATGGGCCACCGCTACTTGCTCAGCCGAGTGGACGAACTCACTCTTGAGCTGGAAGAGGCCTCTCTCTACATTTTGGACAACCTGGGTCCCAAGGCTGACGAGGG
This sequence comes from uncultured bacterium, assembly GCA_905480105.1. GTDB lineage: Bacteria > Myxococcota_A > UBA796 > UBA796 > CAJQPC01 > CAJQPC01. The sequence continues at coordinate 13,920 of CAJQPC010000131.1, forward strand.
ATGAACTTCAAGCGCCAGCGTAGGGAAGAGACCCGGGTGGACGTGACCCCGCTGATCGACATCATCTTTCAGTTGGTGCTCTTTTTCATGGTTTCCACCACCTTCATCACGGCTCCAGGGATTCAGGTAGAGCTTCCCAGGTCAAGCGCGCAACAGATTTTGCAGGACGCCTCGGACATCAACATCTGGATGACCAACGGGGGCCAGGTCTATGTGGATGAACTCCCGGTGGATTGGCCGGATCTGGATGCCAAACTGAGCGCCGCGAGCGCAGACATCCAGACGCTCGTCATAATCAAGGCGGACACGGAGGTGGAGCACGGGCGGGTGGTTCGCGTGATGGATCTGGCTCGCTCAAAGGGCTTGAACCGCTTGGCCATCGCGACGGACCCGGGTGACGGCAGCGAGGCCAGTAAATAGCAAGGATCCCGCCCTTGACGTGGCAAGATCCCTTGCTACGGTAGGTGGGTGAATCGTCCTGCTCCAATCACGTGGAACTCACTACGCCGCCTTTTTATGGGCGTGGTTCCTTTTTCGTTGATGGGTTTCGTGGTTTTGATGACCGTCTTTGGGGACCACGGCTTGGTCCGTCGCCACGAATTGCGTCAGGAGAAACGCGCCGTGGATGCCCGCGTGGACGAGCTTCGTTCCCAGAACGTGGAGCTGCGTCGGCGCATTGAAATTCTAGCCAAGCACCCGGCTGGAGTCAGGCGACTGGCGGCCGAGGAGTTGCTTGTGGCTCCTCCGGGGTCGACCATCTACCGCTTCGGTCCAGAGTAGCGGGCGGCAAATGCGCCGGGGCGTCGGTTCTTACAGCTTCATTTGTCAGGATGTCTTTACAAACTCTGAAGGTTTTTCCAGGTCGGTACTGGGACACCTAAAGAGAGCATCCTATGGCCATTGCCCTGACCGTCTTCGCCCCCCTTTTTCTTCTGAGCTTGCCTGCCTGTATTTCTAAGGAGTTCGCTCAGGACCACCCCCCAGTAGCGAAACCAGATGCAGGGGAGGGCGCCCGCCGAAGCGGGATGCATCCCGCGAAGGCCAAGCTTAGTGAGGGACGGACCGCCAATGAGCGTCCCGCTGATACGGGTACGCAGCTGGCTGCGGCGGACAACAAGGTCGCCTCTGGGGTCTCCAATGCTGAGGCGGAGGATGCGATCGTTGAGCTGTTCTCGGACCAGATCGATTCAGTGGGCTTGGGAGTGAGAGGCCATGGGTCAGGGGGCGGTGGCTTGGAACAAGAATCTGTTGACCTGGCAATGATTCTCGGCGCGAAGGGAGTGCAGGGAGGGCTCAGGAGTGGCACATCTTTCGGAGTCCAGGGCATGGGGATGACCGGGAGCACTGCGCCGCCGACAAACCGAGGGGAGGTCTGGGCGATGGGGGAGAACAGAGAGTCCTACGCCGACTACGGGGTCAATGACATGACGCTTGTGGAAGGGGACCGCTTCAGCACCTTTGCTGTGGACGTGGACACGGCCTCGTACGCCATGGCGCGGCGCAAACTAAAGGAAGGCATGCTCCCAGACCACGCCTCCGTGCGCGTGGAGGAGTTTGTGAACGCTGTGGACTACCACTACAGGGCGCCCGGGCAAGGCAGTGATGCGCCATTTGCCGTGTTCATGGAGGCAGCGCCCTCGCCCTGGGAGCCGACGCATCATGTGATGCGTGTGGCGGTCCAAGGCATGGAGCTGACCGAGCGGCCCCCGGTGCACCTGACCTTCTTGGTCGACACCTCGGGGTCTATGAGTCAGGCGGACAAGCTCCCCCTGGCGCAGGAAGCGCTGATGGGTTTGGTGGAGGGCTTGGGGCCCCAGGACACGGTCGCGCTGGGAACCTACGCGGGCAGGACACAGATGATCCTGGGACCCACATCGGCGTCTCAGGGCAGCGCCATCAACGCGGCCATTGCACAGCTGCAGTCC
>CAJQPC010000132.1 GCA_905480105.1 uncultured bacterium
CACTTGGGCCAGCGGCGAGTTTCCGATGTGGTCCTCGCAGGTCGGGCTTGGGTTTCCGCTCTTCGCCGATGGCCAGACGGGCGTGATGTATCCGCCGAACATCCTTCTGGGGTTGATTTTGGACCCCTGGCACGCCCTGAGCTTCGGCTTGGCGCTGCACGCTCTCTGGGCCGCCGCGGGCATGTGGGTTCTGGCTCGGAGTGTCGGGCGCAGCCTCCCGGCGGCCAGCCTCGCAGCTTTGGCCTTTGCCCTGGGCGGCTTTGTGGTCGGGCACCTTAGCTATGCGGGCATGCAGCATGTCGCCGCCAGCTTCCCTTGGCTGATCTGGGCGGCCCTGCGCCTGCATCGGCCCAGCATGGGACGGGCCCTTGGTTTCGGAGGATTGGTCGCGCTGGTGCTCACGGCCGGACATCCGCAGGCGGCGGTGATCTCACTGATGGGCGCCGCGATCGCGTTCTGGAGCCGGCGCTTGCCGACGGCCAAGGCCGTTGGCTTTGCGAGCGCCGGGGCCGGAGTGGGCGTCCTGGCGGCCTTGCCTCAGCTTCTGGCCAGCGCCGAGCTGGCCCAGCACTCAGCGCGCGCCGGTGGTGTGGATCTTGAGTTTGCAGCGATGGGATCCTTGCCCCCCTGGGAGCTCATCAACCTGGCTCTGCCGCGCTTCTGGGGCTGGGAGCCCCCTGCCAGTATTCCGGTGTCCTACATGCACAAAGGTACTGAGTATTTCGGCACTGGCGAGACTCACTGGGAGGGCATGCTCTATGTGGGTGTGCCCGTGCTGGCCCTGGGCCTGCTGGGGCTTCGCCGTAAAGAGAACCGCCTGTGGGTGGGGCTGCTCTTGGCCGGCATGATTCTCGCGGTGGGGCGCTACACACCGGTCTACGGTCTGTTTCATCGCTTGCCTGGTCTGTCTTTCTTCCGCTTTCCGGCCCGCTATGGCCTGTGGATTGCCTTGGCACTGCCCATGTTGGCGGCTTGGGCTGTAGACCGATTCCCTCGTGTGACTGCTGCCAAGTGGCTCTGGGGCACGGGGGCGGTGCTGGTGATTGGAGGTGCCGCTGGCCTGTTGGCGCTGCCCTTGGTGGAACCAATCATCGTGCCCAAGCTGCTTGGAGCGGTGGGTGCAGAGCGCACCGACATCCTGCTTTCGGGCATGCACTGGAATGGCTCGTGGGGGCTGCTGCTTCCGGTAGGCGCTCTGCTCAGCGCGGGGGCGGTCTTGGCTTTGGACCGCGTGCGTTGGCTGCCGGTGCTCCTCGCTGTGGAGCTGATTTTGGGGCTGTGGGGCTACAACCGGATGACCTTGAGCACGGAGGCGATGCAGAGTCCTGAGACAGTCGCGGCGCTTCCTGTTGGCTGGGATCGAGTCGGAATCGTGGACAGGGTGCAGCCCACCGCACTCGATCAAGAGCTAATGAGCGCCAGCATGGCGACCCTCTATGGCGCCAACGAGGTCATTGTGCTCTCCCCACTGCGCATGCCAGGACACGAGGAGCTGCTGGCAGCGGCTGGCTTGGATGTGGGAATGGATCATGGGCCAAGCAAAGCTGAGGACGCGCAGACCGGCAAGGTCCTGGTGGACCTGCTCGGCGTGCGCCGCATCTTTACGGTGCACCAGTTGGGGCAGCCATACGTGCCGGTGATGCAGACCCAAAGTGGGGTGCGGGTCTATGACAACCCCCAGGCCTTTCCGCGGGCTTGGTTCGTGGACTGTGCCGCTGGTGCGCCACTCGTGGCCTTGGATCTCCGTCGTCAGGTGCAGCTGGGTCACCTGAAGGAGGGGGCCACAGAGGGGGAATGTGTCGGAAGCCAAGCCCCTGTGGAGCTCGAGCAGCTCTCCGAAGGACACGTCCGCTTGGCGGTGGATGCACCCGGCCCGGGATGGCTGGTGCTCTCCCAGACCCAGTACCCCGGCTGGACTGCGTCACAGGGCGAACAGAGCGTCATTCCGGGACGCGCCAACCAGGTCATGCAGGCCTGGGCGATCTCGCCAGGGGAGCAGAGCTGGAATGTCGTCTATAAACCTTGTTGGCGCTGGTCTCTCTGGGTCAGCTTAGTGGCATGGATCATGTTAGCGGTGCGCTGTTTTAGTGCAGCGGTCCGAAAGGGAATCCAGCGGGTGGCCTGAGTGTTGCCTATACTGTTCTTATGAAAAGCATTGGCAGAAATGTCACGGTCTGAAGGTGGCTCACTCCGGCCTCCGCACCAATCGGTGCATGTGGAGTTGGCACAGCAGTTGCATCCGGCCTAATGAGCACCTCAGCGAGAAATCCCCCTACCCACCTCTCCGGAGAACTCCATGAACCTCAAGATTGTAGCTTTAGCGACTACCGTCGCCGCACTTTCCCTCAGTACTGGCTGCACCGTCTTGGGTGGCGCGCTGATGGGGGGTAGCATGTGGGGCACCGGTCCCATGATGGGCCAGGGCAACTTCTCGGCCTTGAATGGCAGCTCCGTGGTCTGCCTGGGTACGACCGCTGAGAACGTGGAGAGCAGCGGTGAATACCGCGTTCAGGGCCGCATCGTCGACAGCACTTGGGACAACGTCGTTCCTGGCTTTGACAACTTGGTGCCCTGCTGGAGTGATGTCCAGACCACCATAAAAATCGAAGACGAGAGCGGCGAGATCTGGACCGTTGGCTACGCTTGGTTGGACGGCGGCGGCTGGGACATGACCCCCATGGTCTATGAATCCAACGGCACCGCAGTAGACCTGCTCGTGCGCCACCAGGACGGCACCGAAGCAGCCGGGTTTGTGGTCAGCAAGCCCAATGGTGATCTGGTTTACGCCATGGAAGCAGGCCGCGACACGCAGGCTCTCCAGGACGGCGACGTTCCCGGCATTAGCATTGGCACCGCTGGCAGCGTGGGCCGCTTCGATGACGACTGCGGATCGAAGAACATGATGGCGTTGCGCTTTGCGTCTGATTCGGACGACGTGACCTTGGACCCAGGGGACGACATCGGTCTGGAAGCAGATGGGAACTACTACACCACTTGCTCCATTGAGTCGTTCGAGTACGAAGAAGGAGATGGCTGCGACGACGACATCTCCTCGGAAGTGTCGTGGGTGTTGTTCCGCTGACAGGTGCCAGTCCAGGCTCCATGGGTCCTCCCTTTGAGGGCTGATACCAGGCCTGAAAGATCGTTCACAGTCTGACAGTGCTCCGTAGTCCCGAAGTTTGGGGGTGCGGGGCCTTCTGTTTTTGTGTACCTTGGTTCCAGGTCATTCGTACTCACAAAGGGGATCTGCATGCGGAACTTGATGCTTTACACCTCGGCCCTTGCCTTGGTCGGCCTGACTGGTTGCAGTGCCGTGGGCGGTGCCCTGGCTGGCAGTGCGATTTGGGGGGATGGCTACAGCCTGGACCAAGACTGGAGCGTGAGCAGCGTGGGCGGCGGTACGGCTGTTGTCTGCATGGGCAGCGATGCCGAGGTTGAGCACGCTGAGAGCTACATCATCAACGGGCGGGTCATCTCCGACACCGCCACCACGGTCGATGTGGGCAATATTGTGCCCTGTTCCCAGGACCCCATGCGGGTGCTGAGCGTGCGCGACGACTCCGGCCAGATTTGGGAGCTTGGCTACGCTTGGGTTGGCAGTGACGGATGGAACAGCACCCCCGAAGTGGGGATGCAGGGAGAGCGTGTCGAACTCATCGTGCGCCAAGGCGAGATGCAGGGGTCTGCCGGTTTTGCAGTCTACGACCGGAACGGCTTGAGCTACGCGATGGAGGCGGGGCACAGCGCCGCCGCGTTGCAG
>CAJQPC010000133.1 GCA_905480105.1 uncultured bacterium
CTCAAACCCAACTCGCACACGCCGGATTCGCTCTGGTGCTGCTGCACCGAGACTGGATGGGGTCTGCCCGTGCGGACCACACTGAGCGCATCCTTCGCGCGCAGCATGGGGCTCCTGCCATTGAGGGACCCGGGTGGGCCATGTTCTTGGCTGAAAGAGAAGGTCCCGGCGACTGCTGATCAGGCGGGCGCTAGTTGACCGTGCTCGGGTCCACCAGCGTGAAGCCGGCCACCTGCGCCTGAAAGATTTGGCCATCGTCCCGGTGCATCTCAAAGGTACCTTTCATACTGCCCATACTGGTACTCAAGGGGCAGCCCGAAGTATAGACATGCTCGTCTCCAGGCTCCAGGCGTGGCTGTTCCCCCACGACCCCGGGCCCCTTTACGTGCTCTATATGTCCCGTGCCGTCTTGGATGATCCAGAAACGAGACTTCAGGGTCGCAGGTGAGTCGCCCTCATTGATGATCGTGACTTGGTAGACGAAGAACCAAAACTTCTGAGAGGGATCGCTGCGAGCCGGGACAAAAGCGCTGCGAACGCGCACCCGGATTCCCTCTGTCAGGGCATCTGAAACCATTGTTACTCCGGACTGCTGAACCTTCAGTCTAAGCTCATCAGGGCGGACAGAGGTTGCTGCCGCCCTGGTCTTCGCAGGCCTGTCCGACGATGCGGCGGTTCAGGACGGGGCCAGAGCGTGGCGTGACCTCGACCAAGGCGCTGAACTGACCCTGCGCTGTAGGCTGGAATGAAATGTTGATAGGAAAATCTGTTCCTGGCGCCAGACTGATTGGCAAAGGCAGCTCATCTGGGAGCACAAAGCGATCCGCCTGAGGGCCACTGAGCACAACAGCATCGATCACCATGCGCTCATCCCCAGTGCTTAGGACCGTTAAAATCGCCGTACTGGCCTTGTTGGCAGGCACACGCTCGAAGCTCAACTCACCCTCGGGGATCAGCTCAAAGCGCGCGCCCACAGCTGAATCCTGGTTGTAGGTCTCCAGACCACACCCGAGCAGGCACTGAAACAGCAGCGAGAAAATCGACACCTTGTCCGTTCCTTAAGGCGCCAATGCCGGAGAGTTGGGTGCCAACAGGGCGCGTCGAATCATACGCCAAAGTTGAGATGAATGGAGCGTTCCTAACGGAGCCGCCCTGACAAGCCCCCGCCTCGCTCCCGTGGTCCAGACGCACCAAAAACAAGGCCAAACCAATGGAAAAAGATTTTATTAATTAATGACAACAAAGCTTCCGAGTGAGAGACTGGACCAGACGCGCCAAGAGGAGTTCATGTCTGACTCGGAATTAGACCCCACGGTCGCCCCAGAAGGCCTTTCCGCCGCAGACGATCAGCGGCTGGGTGTTGGTGGAGCCGCGCAAGCGGCGAACTTGGCTCTTTTGGCATTGAGCAGGGCTGCCCGAAGCTTTCTTGTCTATGACGCCCGCAACGACGCCATCCGGGGCTTCTTGCAAGACTGGAAAGAAAGCATGCAGGCCTTCGCCCAGACCTATGGACATCTGGAACTGGAGGTTCGCCCATTCGAGTTGGTCTATGCGGACCAAGTCGTCTACCTGGAGCGCGATCGCGAGCGCAGCTTAGCCTTTCGTCTCTTTCGAGATGGGGTCCGACAACTGACCGTGTCGGCCAGCGCTCCGTGGGAAGAACAACTGCGGCTGCTGGAAATCCTCTCCATCCGCTACACCGGCGTACTTCAACAAGAAGACGACATCGTCACTCTGCTTTGGAAAGCTGGCTTTACTGAGATTCAGGTCGAGGCTGTGGAAGGGGTGGTCTTAGACGGTGGAGAGGAGTCAGACATGCCGGCGCGCCAGGGCCTGCGTATCAATGCACCTCGGGACCGAGATCACCCCTTTCCGGCTTTGCTGGACGGTGAAGTGGAGTGGCAAAAGCTGCCCATTGAGCAGGTGGAGGCCCTGCGACTGGAACAGGAAACCCAGCATTTAGGTAGCCTCTGCGTGCGCCTCGTTCAGCGCATGATGAGCGCGGTAGGTGACCCCACGGATCCCGCTCAGACTGATGAGCTCATTCCGCTGGTCGAAGAGATCCGTGAGTTCATGCTGGGCGAGCAGCAGCTGGGGACTCTCCTGCAGCTCCTGGATTTGCTGCGAGAGGGGCTGCCTCCCGAGCTGGCCAGACCTCTCACCCGTGGTTTCGCCTCCGAGCGTGCGCTGAGCCGAATCGTGCGCTCCATCCACGATAGCCACGAGGCGCCACCAGACCTGCTGCTGTTGCTGGACCGGGTTCCAGGAGATCACCTGCACACGGTGGCCAATCTGCTGGAGAAGGAGCGGGATCCAAACAGCCGCCGTATCAACCGCCAGTTGGCCGAACACCTGGGTCGACACCAACCCAAGGTCCTACTGGCCCTGGGGTTGGCGGCATCAGCGGGGGCCGTGACCGATCTTCTTCAAGCCACACGCAAGGCTGCACCGGAACTGTGCTTGGGCCAATGCGTGGCACTCAGCAAGCGTGAAGACCCGGAGTTGCAACGAGAGATCCTGAGTTTTCTGGATGAGAAAGAGTTCTACGGTGACGTGGTCCCCTTGCTCATCTCTCTGAGCGACACCCAAGACCCGCAGTTAAGGGTGCGGGCCCTAGAGTTGCTGGCTGAGCACAGCGACAAACGGGTCTTTCCCTTCTTACTCGAGAGATTGGACGCCGGTGGGCTCGGCCAGCTGCCGGAGAACGAGAGTGATGCAATTGGGCGTGCAATGGCCTTCCAGAATCCAGCGCAAGCCGGTCCGCTCTTCTTGGAGTGGGTGCGTCCCCAGAAACTACTGAGTCGAATGTTTGGCGGCACAACCCCGGCTCAGGTTCGTCACCAGTGGGTGGCTCTGGCTGGACTGGAGCTGCTACCCGATCTGGAAGCGGAGGATTCGGTGAAGTGGCTTCAGAAGCGGGTCGCCGCCGACTTGGCCAAACGCTGCCAAGCCTGCATTGTGCGGCGTCGCATGCAACGGGAGGTTCGTGATGTCTGAGACCGCAGGTCCCGGAGACGATCTGACAAGGGCCCAAGCTCACTTGGACCGCTCACTGGAAAAGTCCAATCTGGGTGGAGACCGCGCCCTGGCAGCGCTCCTGCGGGAGGAGGGCCAGGCTTTTTTGAGCCTGATGGTCGGCTGCCTGCGTATGACCAGGGTGCACGCTCTGGACAACGACGCCTTTGACAAACCGGTGGCCGAGCTCGAGAGCATGATGCGTCGCTTGGCCAAGCTCTTGGGAGCGGTCCATGTCGTGGTGGTCGAGGACCAAGTTTACCTAAATGATGTCCGTGTTCGTTTAGACTCCCGAAGCGACACCGTAGCGGAGCTGCGTCGCCAACTGGCTCACCACGGCGCTGGAGGACTCAGCTTCCACGAAGCCATGAGCGAAGAGGAGATTCGAATCTTTGTGCGGCTGCTCAGCGGCCCGGCCGGTGACCCTCCTAGAGTGGCCCTGGCCCAGGCTATGCAGGCCAAGGGTGTCACCCAGGTGCAGCTGTTAGGCACCTTCCGATTCCGGGTCAGCGGCGAGGGGGGCGAGGCCCTGAACCAAGTGGACGGGGCGATGGCCGAGCGGCGCGGCCGCAGCGCCATCACAGAGGCATGGAGCAACCTGGAGCGCCAGAGAATGCCCAACCCACTGCCAGTACGCCGCGCCGTGGGGGAGATGATGAAGGCGGGTCTGGACGGAGAGGGGCTTCTTCTGGACGGCGCCGAGAATCCGCACGGGGCACACGCAATGCGGGTCTCCAAGCTGGCCATGGTCCTGTCCGAGAGCCTTGGGCTCAGTTCGGGCAGCCAGCAGGACCTGGGCGTGGCTGGGCTCTTCCACGATATCGGATACGCCAACCGGGAAGGCGCCACCAAGACCGAGCCAGGCCACTCTCCACCCTTCGCCCGCCACGCCACGGCGGGGGCTCGCCTGCTCATGAAGCAACGCGGCTTTCACGAGTCGAAGATTCGCCGCATGCTCGCCGTACTGGAACACCACCTGGACCTACAAGATCCAGTGGCCACCCCGACCCTCTTCGGCCGCATCCTCAGGGTGGCAGAAGATTTTGACAACCTGTCTCAGTCCTACGGCCCCAACAGAGCCATGCGTCACATGGTAGGCGGCTCGGGCAGCCTCTACGACCCAGTCATCGTCCAGGCCCTGGTCAACCGGCTGGGTCGCTGGCCGCCAGGCTCTCTCTTGGAACTTGAGAGTGGACAGGTCGTGGTCTGCACAGGCTTTGTCCGGGACCCAGATCGCTTCGCCACCCCCATGGCCAGTGTGGTCCTGGATGCGGATGGCAATGAGCCCTCCCAGCCCAGCCCCATCGACTTGGCCAACCACGCCATCAAGGGGCCAGCCCGCGCTTAGCGTGGAGACGCCTGTTCGGCGGGGCCCCGCGCAAGGTCCATCCCGCCTACCTTCGCCCCTCGGAGCGCGAGCCGATCGCTGGGCCTGGGTTGTGAGTCTCTAAACCACTCCCCAATAGACCGGTCAGCACCGAGTAAGTACGTATCTTCTCCGTTCTTTGGGACACCTATTCCAGCGGCGTTGCTACCATCGGGGCGTGTCAAACCAAACGCCAATGTTCCAGTCGCCGAGCATCCCCGCCATCGCCGACGCCCTGGTCGCCAGGGCCGAGCGTCGCTTCGATCGGATGTCCCCCGCACAACTCGCCGAACTGCTCTCGGACACCGTGTACAAAGAGCGCCTGCGCTTCGAGGACAGCTCGGCGGCCCCAGATGAACTCTCGGAGATCGACAATGCGGCGCGCGCGATCACCGACGGCTCCAGACCCAGCTTGCTGGCCGCCCTTCGGCGCTTGGTGCGCTGCTACGGAGAGGAGATCCACAATCCATTCTCCACGCGCGCCTACAAGGTCGCGACTCGGGTCCTGCCGCGTGCCCTGAGCAACCTGGTGAGCGCAACGGACCCCAGGCGCCTGCTCATGCGTGACTTGGACCCCTCTGACAAGATCCAGATCCAAGGTCCGGTGGAACAAATCAAGCGCCTGTCCAAGCGTGGCACCCTCATCTTGGCCCCCACGCACCTCTCGAATTTGGACAGCCCGCTTATTGGATACGCCCTGTATCAACTGGGCCTGCCGCCCTTCGCCTACGGGGCGGGGCTCAATCTGTTCTCCAACCCGATGATGGCCTTTTGGATGAGCCGCTTGGGGGCCTACACTGTGGACCGCCGTAAACAGGGGCGCTTGTACAAGAACACCCTGAAAGACTACTCCGTCGAGATCCTGCGCCATGGTCACCACAGCCTCTTCTTTCCCGGCGGTACGCGCTCCCGCTCGGGCATGGTGGAAAAGAACCTCAAAAAGGGCCTGCTTGGCACCGGCTTGCAAGCCTGGCAGGAGAACCTGAACGAGGGCCGAGGCCAGGACGGTGCGGTCTTCGTGGTGCCCCTGACCCTCTCGACCGAGCTGGTGCTCGAGGCCGAAACCCTCATGCGAGACAACCTCGCCCGTGAAGGAAAGCAGCGCTACATCATCGGGGACGATGAGTTCTCTCAACCACGCACTGTGGCCAGCTTTCTTCGGCGTATTCTGGCTCTAGACGAAGGCGTGCACGTCACCTTTGGTGCTCCGATGGACCCCTTGGGCAACCCTGTAGACGAGCGCGGGCGCAGCTTAGGCCCGCAAGGAAAGCCCATCGACCGACGTCGCTATGTTCGCGACTCCGAAGGCCTTGTGGAGTGGGACGCCCAGCGGGACCGCCAGTACACAGAAGGCTTAGCAAAAGCCTTGGTCCGGGCCTACCACCGAGACAACGTCATCCTCTCCACCCACCTGGCTGCAATGGCGGCTTGGCGCGTCTTTGAGAAAGAGCACCCCAGCCTGGACACCTGGCGTCTGGTGCGGATCGAGGCAGGAGGACGACGCATCGACAAGCCCGATTTAATCGCCGAGATCGAGCATGTACTGGCCACCCTACGCCCCCTACAGCAGGCTGGCCACGTACGCCTGAACACCCCCGACAGTGCCGAGGATGTCTTAAGGATTGCGCTGCAGCGCTTTTCGAGCTTCCACACCCGAAATGCCATCCGAAAGCTCGGGGCGACCTTGATCATTGATCCCGAGTTGCTGCTCTTCTACCGGAACCGAGTGGTGGGCTACGGCTTGGATACCGAAGACACACACGCAGCACGAGGCCCCAAGCCCCCGGGCCCTCCCGGTTTGCCCGTTGGCTCGCCAGACGGGGAGATGCAGCCATGAGTTCTCTCGATCTGGCTGGCATGCGCGTTGGAATCGTCGGCGACGGCGCTTGGGGGCAGGCCTTGGCCACCCTGAGCATCGAAGCGGGAAACGATGTCTTGCTGGGCTACACCGGCCGCAAGCCACGACGGAAGCTCTCCGTCACCAAGGAACTCTCCAAGGTCTCAGACCACGCCGACGTGATCCTGCTCGGGGTACTGGCTTGGGAAGTACGGGACGCCGTGCGTGAGCTTGCTCTGGGCCCCCAGCATCGGGTGATCTTCTGCACACGTGGACCTGATCCCGACACCGGACGTTGGCTCACCCAGCTGCTGCCGCAGATCAGCCCGGTCATCCGTGTCGGCATTCTTGGCGGCCCTGTGATCCCAGCAGAGGTGCTCAAGGGCGTGCCGACCGCCGCGATCATTGCCAGCCGCTTTGAGGAGGTCAACCGCCTGGGTCAACAGGCACTGCACAGCCCGAAGTGCAGGGTCTACACCGGAGACGACCCCGAAGCCATCGAACTGGCAGGTGCCATGGCCCAAGTTCTTGCCGTGGCTGTGGGCGTGGCGGACCAGATGCAGGCTGGTGCCGGCGTGCGCGGAATGGTGATCAGCCGAGGACTGGCCGAGATGCGACGCTTGGCCGATGCGGTCAACGTCGACCCAGGCGCTTTTGGCGGTCTGGCTGGGATTGGAGACCTGGTGGCCAGCTTTTCGTTACCCGACCACGAAGCCTACAAAGTAGGGCGAGACCTGGGAGGGCCCAGGGACCACACGGACAATGAGGCGATCCTGACCGCCGGGACAGCACTGACTTTGGCCAAGCGCCTGGACGTGGATATTCCATTGACGAAGGTGGTCTACGGAATTGCCCACGGCAAGATTGACGTGAAGACCGCGATGGCCTCGTTGATGGGGCGCAGCGCCAAAGCTGGCGAGCGTTAGCCCGGTCCTGGGCTACCAGACTCCCACTCTGCCGGGCCAAGCCCACCCCAGTCCGACAGTTAGCTGAGTTTGCTGGGGAAATTGGCTAACCAGCACCCTGAAGCTCGCGCCTCCTGCAACCTCGACCTGGAGTTGAGCGGCTGGCTGTAGGCTGAGTGGTCCGGGTCGAGTCAGCAGCGCTCCCTCTATCGGGGGGAGCTGGGAAGACAGCAGCATGGCCCCCACGCCCAGATCAACGCTTGTGCTCCACACCCCGTGACCCAAGCGCAGTCGGCCAGAGACCAGCCCAACCCCCGAGATCCAAGAAATCGCTTCGCTGCGGCTCAGAGCCCGCCAGCGCCGGTCCAGGCCAGCTGCAGCGCCAAGAGACAAAACCACCCGGTCCCGTAGGTCGGCCTGCAGATGACCTCCCAGGCTTGGGGCCTGATCCAGGTCAATGGGCATCCAGAGATCCACACCGGCCCCATAGCTGCCTCCAGCCCGGCGATGCCTTGGCGCGTCCATCAAGTCCTGGACCGCTGCAACGGGGGCTGCAAAGGCCACCCCATCCCCATCCAGTTTACGACTTGAAATACCGATTATCTGGCCCTGTTCGTTTACGATTGGACCACCGCTGTTCCCCGGATTCACCGGCGTGTCCACCTGGATCCAACGTTCCCCAACCCCACTGACCACCCCCTTGGAGGCACTCCACATGAGCAGTCCCGAGAAGCTCGCAGACTGCTCGGCTGCGCTGCCGAAGGGGTGTCCCAAGGCCCAGGCCGTCTCCCCGATCTTGGGGACCTCGCTGTCCATCTCGGACCAGGGGTGTCCGAACAGTCCGGGTACATCCAACAACGCAATGTCCTGGCGGCTGTCGGAAGCGATGATGGTGGCACTGAAACTCTGGCCGTCCCGGGTCTGAACCTTCACCTTAGAGCCCGTTACGCAGTGATAGGCCGTGACGACTTGGCCGGCTGAGTTGACCACTACACCTGCACAGAGCGAGGGCCCGCTGCGAAGGGCTACAACGCTGCGCAGACCCTGTTCAGGCTGCCACTGCGTGTCTTCTGGGAAACCTTGCGCCAAAGAAGCGCAGATGATCAGAGCCGAGAACATGCGTGGCAGGCTACACCGCATGTACCCCGGAGGCCCACGTGCTCTTTGTTCTCTCCCTTCTCGCCTGCAAGGACCGTCAAGGCGGTGACGGTGTAGACGACACCGCTGACACTGGAACCCCAGACACCGGCGTGGAGGAGCAGGCGTTGATCACCACGGGGCCGGAGCTGGGCGACTGCACCCCTCAGACCGGAAGCGATGGAGTGGCCCTCTCCGGCGTGCTCCTCTTGGAGAGCGGTCCAGAGTTTGGTGTGGTGCTCACCCAAGACGGCGAGATCACTTGCGTGGGCGACTGCGACATCTCCCAGTCAACCGTGGTCTGCACAGAGGGGATTATCGGCGCCGGCGTCATCGATACCCACGACCACATGCAGTACAACTCCCTGCCTCCATGGCGCATTGAGCCTGAGTTCAGCGATCGCTACGACTGGCGCAGTGACGGGCGCTACTACGACTACAAGGGTGCCTACAACGACATCATCGGCGACTACGGCTGCGAGATCATGCGCTGGGCCGAGACCCGGGCCATCGGCGGCGGGTCCACCTCTGCGGTCGGCGTGTACTACGACTCGTGCATTAGCGGTGGCCTACGCAACCTCGACGAGAGCGACTGGGCCCACGGGCTGGACTACGCGATGGACTACAGCTCGCGCACCGTGACGAGCTCCGTGGACGCGGCAGATGCGGTCGACTACCAAGAGGATCTGTCCAACGGAAGCCGAGACGCCATCCTGGACCATGTTGCCGAGGGGTGGAACTCCAGCGTGGGCCAAGAGTTGGACTACATGCACGAGATCGGCATGACGGGCCCAGGCTTTGTGGTCGTCCATGGCACAAATGCCACCACAGGTCAGCTGGCCCTCATGGCATCCGAAGGCACCGGCCTGATCTGGTCTCCGCGCTCCAACCTCTCCCTCTACGGCGGTACCACCCCGGCACACGTGGCGCGCACCTTGGGGGTCCCCTTGGCCCTGGGCCCTGACTGGTCCCCCTCTGGATCCCATACACCGCGGAACGAACTGCTCTGTGCCGATGACTGGCTGAGCAGCACTGGCACGCCCATCTCGGACCAGAAGATCTGGGCCATGGGGACCTCGGATGCAGCACGGGTCTTGGGCTTAGAGGGGGTGCTGGGGAGCCTGTCGCCCGGCGCAAAAGCTGATCTGGTGGTGTTCCCATACTCCCAAACCCCCTACCGAGCAGCCATCGATGCCAGTGCCGAGCAGGTGCTCCTGGTCCTGGTCGACGGCGATGCTGTGTTTGGGGACCCCGCCCTGATCTCGCAGCTCAGCACCCAGTCGACCTGCGAGGCCATCGAGGTCTGCGGCGAAGATCGGGAATACTGCTTGAGCTGGAGCGTGGCCAACACCGAGAGCACCCTGACCGGCGCCTTAGCCAGCACCCAGGTGGAGAACCAGAGCCTGGAATACACCCGTGAACTTCTGGGCCTGTTTCAATGCCAGGGTGAGTCTCGCGGCACCTGCACCCCAATAGAGACCAGCCCCCAGGACCCAGACGCGGACGGCATCGCCCAGGACCAGGACCTCTGCCCAGGGGTCTGGAATCCTCTTCAACAGGACCACGACAACGATGGTATCGGGGATCCCTGCGATGTCTGTCCGCTTATGCCCTACGCCACCGATTGCGCCCACGACCCGGTGCACATCGATGATGACGGGGTGCTCTACGACGCCGACATCTGCCCGGTCAACTGGGATCCCGACCAGTCAGACACCGACAACGACGGCAAGGGGGACGCTTGCGACCGCTGCCCCGAGCTCTCCAATCCCGGCGACGCCGGCTGCCCTTTGAGCGTAGATGTGATCCAGGATGAGACCCACCCCGACCATCCCCAGGAAGGCGAACGCATCGAGCTGATAGGACTGGTGGTCACCGGCCGACGCACCGGGTCCAACGGCGGATTCTTTGCGCAAGATCCCAACCTGGAAGAGTACGCCGGCATCTACATCTACGACCGCTCCAGCGCAGATGTGGACGTGGGCGACGTGGTCAGCGTGAGCGGCACCTACCTGGAATACAACGGGTTAGCGGAGTTAGAGAATCCCGAGGTCACCGTCACGGGAACCCAGGATCTGGCCCCAAAGGGGGTGAGCGCCTGCGAGGTCGCAAGCGGCGGCGCGATGGCCGAGGCCCACGAGAGCATGCTGGTCCAAGTCGAGGGGGTGAGCGTCAGCGATGAGAATCCAGATGCCCCGGATGACTACGGTACCTTCGAGGTCGAGGGATGCTTGTGGGTCGACGATACCCTGAGCACCGCACACGACGTCCACCCGACGGTCGGTACGAACTACACTTCGATCACAGGCCCGATGACGTACAGCTACTCTCAATTCCGTATTCTGCCCCGCTCACAGGACGATATCCGTTGATCTGGCTCCTACTCGCCTGCACAGGCTCCTCCGAACCTGCTCCCGTCGTGCCCAGCACGCCCCATGTTCAGGTGCAGACTCCCGCCCCGGCCCCCGTACCGGAGACCATTGCGTTGCGGCACATCCTGGTCTCGTGGGACGGGCATCCCAAGGGCAACAAGGGATTGCGAACCCAAAAAGAAGCCAAAGCCCTGGCAGACGCGATCTATCAGCAACTGCACTCCGGAGAGGACTTTAAGGCCCTTGCAAAACAGTACAGCGAAGACCCTGGATCTGCGACCCGAATGGGTTGGTTGGGCTCAGGCCAGCGGGAAACCTGGGTACCCGAGTTCTCACAGGCGGCCTTTCAACTGCAGGTGGGGGACATCTCGCCTCCGACGGAGAGCCCCTTCGGCTACCACATCATTCAGCGCGAAGCGATGAATGAGCTCCACCTGAAGCAAATCCTGGTCCAGCACGCGGAAGTGCCAAAGACCTGGAGAACTAACAAGACCGAATCCAAAACCCGAGTACAGGCCCAGGCGCAGGCGCAAACCGCGATGGAAAGCCTGGATGCCGGTCAAGACTTCGGCCAAGTCGCCATAGAGTTCTCCGACGGCGCCATGGCCCTGCATGGCGGGGACCTGGGCATATTCTTGGAGGGTGAGCTGGGACCCGCAATCGACCAGGTCGCTTTGACTCTAGCGCTGGGCGAGTACTCTCAGGTCTTTGAGAGCACCGCAGGGTTTCACATCCTCAAACGAGTTCCATGACCTTGCTCCTCGTCCTACTGGCCTGCAGCACGCAGACCGAACGATTTACCGAGGCTCTGAGAGCGGGCCCCAACGCCGACTGCAGCAAACTCGAAAACCTGCAGATGCGAGGCGATTGCTTGGCCTGGAAGGCAAAAAGCCAGTGCGAGCAGGATGATCTTGAAAACGCGACGGTGACCTGCGAGTCCATAGAGGACCCCTTCTGGGCGTCGGAGTGCTGGTTTCTTGTCAGCGATGCCATCGAATCCGTCGGTGAGTCCGCCGTGACTCTCTGTGCACGCGCAGCAGAATTCGAAGAAGAGTGCCTTGGTCACAGCAGCAACCGCGCGCTGATGCGGTTGCTCTCCACGCGCGGCCACGAAGCCGAAGCCCTGGCCTTGACAGAAGCCACCTGGCTCGCGTTTTACGGAGCGCCCGAGCAGTCCAGGGCCAAGGCAGAAGCCCAGCTCGTATCCGGGCTGCTTCGGCGAGGCCGTCCGTTCTCCAAGGCAGGCTTTGGCACCACACCTGAGCCGC
>CAJQPC010000134.1 GCA_905480105.1 uncultured bacterium
CTGGAAAGATGTGTCCAGGTCCGGGTCGCTTTTGAAGCGCTCCCGTTGGTCTGGGCGCATGACCTGCCACGCCATCTTGGCCACTTGCTCTTTGGAAAGAGTAGGTGCGCCAACAGCTTTACGGAGTTCACCGTCCACTCGAAAGAAGGGTTGCTGCCTGGCCTTGATATGTATGTCCGAAGCGCCGACGCTCAGTGCTGCTCGGCAGATCGTAGACAGTTCCATAGTGTTCAGGCTCCTTGGCTCAGAATTCTACCTGAGCCAAGGTTCCATCCGGCAGCTGAACTTTTAGGCCTCGCCTTTGGCCTTGGGGGCGGGCTCGCCCAATCCGTTGGCTTCCAGAACTTTGCTGCGAATCATCTCCATCGCCTCTGGGTGCTCCAGGAGGTAGATACGCGCGTTCTCCCGGCCTTGGCCAATGCGCTCCTCTCCCAGGGAGTACCAGGAGCCAGCCTTGCGAACCAAGCCAATTTCCAGGCCCATATCCAAGAGTTCACCGGCCAAAGAGATGCCCTGGCCATAGAGAATGTCGAACTCCACCATGCGGAAGGGGGGCGCGACCTTGTTCTTGACCACCTTTACGCGCGTACGGTTGCCCAAGACTGCATCGCCCTTCTTGATGCTGCCGATGCGGCGAATGTCCAAGCGCACAGAGGAGTAAAACTTCAGCGCGTTTCCGCCAGAGGTCACCTCTGGGTTGCCGAACATCACGCCGATCTTCATGCGCACTTGGTTGATGAAGAGCATCACAGTTTCGGATTTGTGGATGCAGCCCGTGAGCTTGCGCAGTGCCTGGGACATGAGCCGTGCCTGCAGACCAGGCAGGGAGTCCCCCATGTCGCCTTCCAGCTCGGCCTTGGGGACCAGGGCTGCAACGGAATCGACCACCACGATGGCCAATGCACCCGAGCGAACCAAGGTCTCGGCGATCTCGAGGGCTTGCTCGCCAAAGTCGGGCTGGGAGACGAGCAGCTCGTCCACCTTTACCCCAAGAGCCGCCGCATAGTTGATGTCCAAGGCATGCTCAGCGTCGATGAAGGCCGCCACGCCACCTGCGCGCTGCGCTTCAGCGATGAGGTGCAGGGCCAAGGTGGTCTTACCGGAAGACTCTGGTCCGTAGACCTCGACCACGCGGCCCCTGGGAACACCGCCAACACCTAAAGCAACATCCAGACCAATGGAACCAGTGGAGATGGTCCTGATCTTTGGAGCTTCCGCTTCTCCCAGACGCATGATTGAACCCTTTCCAAACTGGCGTTCAATGGAAGAAATGGCACTGTCAACAGCCTTTGCGCGGTTTTTGTCGAGGGGCATCTGAAACTCCGGGAGGAATGAAGAGGAGGGAAGGGTAGGGCTCTCAGGAGCCTTGATGTTCTGAATGTAGTATCGGGGAGGGCCAAAAAATGTCCGCCCCTAAAGAAGGCCCTGGAGGTGGCGGCGAAGCATGTCTAAAGTTGCGCCGGCTGCGAGAGAGACGATTCGCTCTCTCGTTCCGCGCAGGTCGAGCTTGATGTGGTGGGTGCCGGCGGGTGTTGCACAGGCAATGTGAACGGTACCCACTGGCTTTTCAGAACTTCCACCGCCTGGTCCAGCGATTCCTGTGGTGGCGAGTCCATAGGTGGCTCCCGAGAGATCGCGGATGCCCTGCGCCATCGCAATGGCCACAGGCTTGCTTACAGCCCCGTGGGCCTGGATCAGCTCTGCGGGAACACCAGCCTGCTGTGTTTTGGCGGCATTGGCGTAGGCGCACACCCCTTGAATGAAGTAGCTGGACGCTCCAGGGGCGGAAGTGAGCTGTGATGAGATGAGCCCACCGGTGCATGACTCTGCCGTGGCCACAGTCTCTTCACGGGTGCGTAGCAGGTCCCCTATGACTTGGATCAGGTTGCCGCTGTTCACCCCGAAGCAGTGTTTGGCGAGAAGCTGGAGCACTTCTTCCCGCAGTGACTCTTCCGTTGCCAGCGGGAGATCTGCGCTGAGGCGCAGCTTGACCTGGTTCTCTGGCAGCATTGTACGGAAGCCTAAGACAACGCCCTGGCGCTCTTGGAAAGGGGCCATCAGCTCGGCCAGTTTGGACTCGTGCACGCCCATGCAGCGAAAAACCAGCAGGCGCTCGGGGGGAAGCGCGAAGCGGGCTTGCAGGTCTGGGAGGATCCGGTGCTTCCACAGCGCTCTCATCTCTCTGGGAACGCCGGGGACAAAATAGGCCTGGCATTGGTCATGCTCGATCTGCAGCCCTGGGGCGGTGCCCCAGTCGTTCTGCAGGATGGTGGCGCGTGAAGGCAGCATGGCCTGCTTGATGTTGGCCGGAGGCATGACCCTGCTGATGCTTTTGTACAGCCCCTGGATGTGATCCAGGCTGGCCTGGTCCAGGGTCAGTTCATCCTGGGTGAGTTGTGCGACAACCTCGACTGTCAGGTCGTCCTGGGTAGGCCCCAAACCACCAGTGCAGATCAATACATCGCCACGTTCGCAGCCCAGCTCAAGAGCCCAAGCGATGTCGGGTACTCGGTCGGCCACGGTCAACTGCAGCACAAGGTCGAAGCCCAAAGTAGTGAGCTGCTCGGCCAGCCAAGCTGAATTGCTGTCCAGAGTCTGTCCGGTGATGACCTCGTCACCCTGGGATAAGAGGACGGCCCGCTTTCGAGTCATGCACCCTCCAGGTAGTTAGGGGTGGTGGAGCCACTCAGATGACTGAACGGCTGTACAGTAACAGAGGAATCCTTTCAATGCCACTTCGCGGCCGCGCCATTGCCTTAGATGTGGGCACAAAGACCATCGGCGTTGCAGTCTCTGACGCACTTGGAATCACAGCGAACGCGGTGACCACCTTGGCGCGACGTGGGGTCAAAAAGGACTGCGCGGTGTTGGCGGGCATTGCGGCTGAAGAGCGGGCTGAGCACTTGATCGTAGGTCTGCCTTTGGAGCTGGACGGGCGCGAGACACGGTCGGCGCGACTTGCACGGCAGGTCGGCGACGCCTTGGGCGAGCTGTTGTCTCTCGTGCCGATCTACATAGATGAGCGCTACTCCTCGGTGGAAGCAGAGCGGGTCTTGCTGGAGCATGACTTGTCCCGCAAGCGACGCAAAGAGGTCATCGACCAGGCGGCGGCGGTGGTCATCTTGCGCAGCTGGCTGGACCACGGAGATTGGTCGGGTCTGAACTGAGTTTGGTCGGGGAAGAGGCGCGCCTTTCAACCATGCCCAGAGCAGCAAAGGCCGACCCGAAGGCCGACCTTTGACTTGTCGCCGGTACCTACCTTACTGCAGGTCAGCCTCGAGGATGGCGCCGGACATGGACTGGAGGCGGATTGGCATACCGTCGGGGCCTTCGGTCCACTTGAACTCAGGGCGGTAGACACTCACGCTGGTCCAACCGGGCTGCATGGCACCCAGGTCAGAGCCGCTCAGGTTCACGCTTCCATCGTCGGCGTATTTGCAGAGCAGGCCTTCCTCATCGCCAGCCTGTGTGACCAGAACCACGACTGCGTCAGGGCTGTTCTTGCCTTCGAATCGCAGGTCCAAGCCGCCTGTGCGGTTGACGCTACCCAGGGTGCCGCTCACATTGTTGATCTCGACTTGCTCTGGCACGGTCATCCACTCTTCGTTCACGATTGGACCGAAGTAGTCGCTTGCGCTGCCAGGTGACTGTGCCCGGATGACATCGCCTGCACGCAGGTCGATGCTGTTCTCGGTCAGATCCATGGACCCCTCGGTCACGGTCACAGTCTCATAGATGTAGCCGGGGATGCTTCCACCGTTACCGGTCTCGATGTCGCTCTCGTTAATGCGGTACACATCGCGAGAGGTACGCATTTCCAGGTAGTCACCGACGGTCCTGGTACCGGTAGACTGATTGTGGATGCCGACGACCAAGTTGTTGGAGAAGCGGGCGCCATAGGTGTCCGGTGTGCCGGTGTAGCAGGTGTCTTCGGCCAAGTCTTCCCAGGGGTCCTCGCAGTTCTCGGGCTGACCTGTGGGCTCCCAGAACCAAGCTCGCAGCTGGTCGGCGTCTGCACCATCCAGGGTGGAGGCCTGGACGGAGAGGTTGTCAGCCATGACGATGCCTGACTCGCGGCAGACCTCGATTTCAAGATCGATGGGTTGGCAGTCTGACGCGGAGCTTCCGTAGCCGCCCAGGAAGATGCTGGGCTCTGTTGCGACCCAGTTACGGCCGCCGACGGCCGTGGTTCCGGACACGGTGACGGTGTCACCGACCATTGCCGAGGCGACGTAGTAGCCATCCTCGTCGGTGTAGACGGCGGAGCTGGACTGAGCGCCGCTCACGTTGACCAGTGCGGAACGCACGGGGAAACCGAGGATGTCGGTGACCTGTCCGGTCACGCAGGAGGGCACGAAGCCCTGGTCGCAGTTCCACCAGGAGAAGTGGCTGGCCTCGAAGGCAAAGCGCAGATTCCCGGTCTCTCGCTGGCCGATGACAACGGTCTCGGTACCAACTTGGACGGTCTCAGTGCCGATCACTTCGCCGTAGGTCTCAGACTCCGTGTCCTCGTCGATGATGTCCATGTCTTCGTAGACGGGGCGCTCCTCCGTGATGTCTTCGACTTCGTTGTAGACCGCTCCCTGACCCTCTTCCACCCAGACGCCCCTGGAGGTATCGAAGGACCAGGTCTGCTGTGTATCGCCAGCTGCCATCACGTAGGTGGCGGGCATTGGGTTGCCGTTCAGGTCTTTGTTCTGCACCACGAAGTCCACCCCTGCGGTGGAGCCCTCGGCGATGTTCAGGTCGCCACCCACTCCGTTGGTCAGGGTGATGTCGGCCATGCCGTAGGAGACGAGCTGTGCGGGCTCGTTCACTTCCTTGGCGCCAACGTTGCTGCGGTTGTACGCCAGGGCGGTCAGGTCACCAGGCGCGTACTTCATGTCTTCGGCGTTGGAAGGGTCGAGGTAGGTCACCTCAACGCGGACATCGCCGGTGTAGGCGGCGCCGAACTCGTCAACAATGGTCCCAGCGTCGAAGGACACCTTGACCTTGCCGATCTCAATGTCAGCCCCGTCTAAGGCGGGGAAGACTGCGTAGCCGTCGATCTCGGTCAGCACAGCGTCCACGCCGACCGTTTCCCAGCTGTGCAGGCGGGCTTTCTTGTAGCCGCGAGCGAAGCCTTCTTCCTCGAAGGAGACGACCAAGTCGTCTCCAGGAGTCACACCTTCAAGGGTGTAGAAGCCGTCAGCGTCGGTGACTGCGACAACGCCAGCGACCTGAACCTCTACGCCGGGCAGTGCTTCCCCGTCTACACTTTTGACCTGACCGGCGATGCGCCCGATGGGGTCATCTGCGTTCAGTGAGTCAGTATTGTTGGTGCTGCACGCGACGAGGGCTAGCAGTGCTATGGCAGAGGTGGCACGGGTCATTGAGGAACTCCTGGGGCTGTACTTTAGACCTAAGCAAGGTCCGTGCCAACCAAGATGTTGTCTACGGTTCGCAGTTTGTCGGCGAATCGCAGCGCGGAGGTGCCATTGGCCGGGATCTGCACGCCCCTTGTGGGTCAAGGTGTGTGCGGCAAAAATGTCCCACTCGTAGGGGCGACCCGTCGTGCACCCGGGCTTGTCAGGGCATGGCCCCGGGCAAGTCCTGGTCAAGGAGCAACTGCTCAGCGCCCATCAGCGCGCATCCAATGTGTTGCACGGCATCCACCTGAACGTCGAGGGTCCACGGGTTGTCGCGGAAGCCACCGATCAAGGCAGCGGGTTTGCCCAGGAGCGGAGCATCGGAGATCTGATACTGGTTGGCGAGCAGACTGGTTGCGTAGTCCAGAGCTCTCTGCCGGTATGGGCCTTCACGATCGGATCGTCTGTCCAATTCGGCGCGCGCTATGACCGCCTCTGCCAATCCGCCCGCAGGTCCCGCTGCGGGTTGATGTGCCGCGTAGGGTTCAGGTGCGAGCCAGGCCACGTCGGCAAGGTAGGCGGTGCAGACCCGCTCTCCAGCCGCGATTCCCCTGACCTCATGCACGGTCACGGCTGCCAAGCACATCCAGTGCTCATCCAGCATCGCGAAGTTTGCCGCTGGTAAAGGCCAGTAGTCATTCTCTACAAAGGCGATGGCTCGATCCAACGCGTCTGAAACACCGGTCAAACCGGCTCGCTCGGCCGCTGCCAGGGCCAGAAGACCTTGGCCTTGGGCATAGGTGACCTGGGGCTGATCAGGCCACTCCCCAGTCTCGACCCTCATGTCACCTCGTACGCTGCCGCGCGCATCCACGGCAGAAGCAACGAAGGCGGCGTAGCTCTGCTGGAGCTCGGGTTCAACGTCCAGCTCCGTTAGAGCCAGCAGCGCCAGAGCAGTCGTGCCCACCCAAGCCTTTCCATCCCGACGCGCGGGATCATGAACGAAGGCCCGTCCGTCTGGCAGGTGCTTGGTCACCGAGGCCAAGTGAGCAATCGCAGCTTCCGCCCCCGATCTGGCCTGCGCGTCCCCAGAGTGCCGGTAGACCCGTGCCAAGTACCAGGCGCCGCCTGCATGGCGTGGGTAGTTGTAGCCTTGGCCAAGTTCGCCGCTGGGCCCTTTTACAATGTAGGCAAAGCGACCGTTACTTTTCATGTTCCGATGAAGCATTTGCGCCCCGTCCAAGGCCGCTTGGGACAAGCTCTCGGGGCTGACGGGCTTTGGCACGCTCCAGGTCTGCTCCAGAGGGGAGACCCCTTGGCTGGAGGCCAGCCACCCATGAAGGGCCGCTCGATGGGTCGCATCTGCCGCCAGTTCTGGGTCTACGGCCGGTGCTCGCAGCGCTCCCCCGATGGGCCGCCGTCTTACCGAAGGGGAGCGCCAGAGAATCAGGGCCCCCTGAACACCCTTGGGCCCGTAAAGGCCTTCTCGACCCGGCGATAGGATGGGGGGAAGACCGTCGAACGCCAGTTCAGGCAGGGGCTCCAGGTACCTCACCTCCTCAAAAATAAGGGCATCCCTTGGGCCGGGTGCTTGCTCTGGTAGGGCGTCGATAAGACTCTGGGTTCGTGGTCCGTCGATTTGGGTCTGCGAGGCGATGTGGCCGTCACGAAGCACGTAAAGCACCCCAAGAGCATGGGCGTCGTCCAGCGTGGGCTGGACCGTTTTTCCGACCCAACTCTCGTAGGCTTGGGCCAAGCTGTTTTGTCCGGCGGTTTCCCTCGGCCCGTGTTCGAATTTGAGTTGGGACACGGAGTAGAGGGGTGGCAGAACCAGGGGAAGAATCAGTGCCGCTGCTACACCCATCTTCTCGCTGAGACGACTCCCACGCAGCACGAAAAGCTGAATGATCGGCACCAGCGAGGCCCCTGCACCGCCACCCACTGTCACTCCCATGAGTGCCCATCCCTTCTCGGCGCTGAGGCCGAAGCTCCGGACCACGTACACCCCGACTTGGAGGTGAAGACCGACGATCAATGCCACTACCGCCAGAGTCAGGAGGGCCGCCCACCGGGTCCATTTTTCAGAGGCACCCGCAAGGAGTGCAATTGCAGCCCCAAGTTGTGCCAAAAGCGCTGCGCTGCACAAAACGCCTGCCGGCTCCCAGCGCTGCCAGAGGTACCAAGCGCCGACCCCAAGGAGCAGCGCCTGAAATACGCCCAGGGCTGCCGGGTGGGTGGAACCCGCCGAGCGGGGCGGATCCAAGGTGGCCATCAGAACAAAATGGTTGTGCCGAGGGAGATGGAGGGCACGCCGCCCAGGGGTTGCAAGTCCTTCTGCACAATCTCAAACTCGGAGCCGTACCAGAAGCCGGCGCTCAAGTTTAGGTTGAGGGCGAAGGCATCGGTGATCATGTAATCAAAGCCGCCGCGTGCGCGCAGGCCGGGAGCCATGCGGAACTTCTCGAAGGTGTAGGGGGTAACCGTCACGTCGCCGCCGATGTAGGGGCGGAAAGTTCGGTTGGTGGGCTGGTATTTCACGCCAAAGTTAAAGGGCGCGATGGTGTTCCACTCTTGGGGCGCGCGGTCCTGATCGTCCTGCAGCTTGGGCGGAACTTCGCGCTGTGTGGAGTACCCCTCCAGGCCGATGGAGAGGAAGAAGACCTCTCCCACAGGAATGGAGAGCTCGGCTCCGTAGGTCACAAAGTCGAAGACCTGAAATTTGGAGTAGCCAGCCCGCAGTGCGATGCCAAAGCGGGGGTCGTTCTCCCCGCGTGCACCGCGGATGTTGACCTCGCTCGAGGGGCCATCAAGATTGCTGAAGCGATCCGATGCGTTCGAGTCCCGGCTTCCTCGGCTATCACGGGAGCTGCTCCTGGAGTCTCGGCTGTCGACCTCGTCCAGAGAGTCGTAGTCGTCGAGGGAGTCGAAATCGATGGGGTCATCGTCCAGCATCTCGATCTCGGAGCTCGCATCGCCGAAGCTGATGTCGTCGATCTCCACGCCAATGTCGTCTGGGCTGACCGAGCCGAAGGAAATGTCGTCAAAGTCGTCGTCAGCGGCCGCATTGGCCTCTTCCCGGGCACGGTCATCGGCCTCACGCTGGCGAGCGCGCTCTGCGGCGATGCGCTCCTCACGCTCAGCAGCCTCACGCTCCAGTGCTTGCTCTCGTGCGAGTTCCTCCCGGCGGCGACGTTCGTCGTCCTTGCGGCGCTGTGCCTCGGCTTGGCGCTCGCGCTCTAAACGCTCGTCTTCCTCTCGGGCCCGCTCTGCTGCAGCCTCGCGTGCTTGACGGGCTTCGTCTTCCCGCTGCTGCTCCTGCTCCCAGCTGTCCGGCTCGTCTTCGAAGTCGTCCAGGCTGCGTTCGGAGTTGCCGGGGGCACCCAAGCGATTTGTGTCGGGACCGTCGTCTCCGCCAAAGTCGAATTCGTCCAAGTCGTCTTCGTCAAACATGTCGAAGTCGTCGACTGCGACAACCTCGTCCTCTTGCTTGCCCGGCCCCCCTCCGGTCACCAACTCGGAGACGTGGGCTCCCATACTGTCGGCGACGCCACTTGGGGAGCCCTCGACCTGGATGCTCAACTTGCGGACATAGGTGCCCTTGCTCACGTCGAGCAGGACCATGTACACGGCGTACTCGTCACCAGCGGGGGCAACGGAGCCGGCCACTAAAAAGTCCGCACCGGCGGTCTTGCCTATCGCCTTGAGGCAAGAAGCTTTGTTCAAGCAAGACAGAGTCAGGCTTTTGGGCTTACTTTCAAGCTCCGTGGCGCCGTCGAAGTCGGACATGAAGTCCAGCTCGCTAGACACCACGGCGGTAATGTTGGTCGCGACCTTTTGATCCATGCCGGCTTTCGGCAAGAAGGGAGCAACGGCTACCTCCTGTGCAGACGCGATGGAGGGCACCAAAGCGGCAACGCCGAGTAGGATCATGGGGGTCAGTTGGCGGGCCAGACGACGGTTCATTGGTCTCCTCCCTGGAAAGGTACCCGGGGCAGCGCGGGAAGTTGCCAGTAACGTCCATGATTTGCAAGCGCGATCCTCTGGCGGTGCGCTAAAGGGGGGCCATGAAGTCCGAAACTGGATCCTTGATTCACTCTCTGCTCGGTGCTGCCGCTGTGGGCGTAGTCCTGGGCATTAGCGAGGCCATAGGGGTCGCCTGGATGGGCCGCCTCTGGCTGCCCAACCCCGGCATTCTGCTTTTGTTGACGGCAGGCGTTGTTGGGGCACTCGTGGCCCCGATGGGGTTGCTCGCAAAGGGGCGAACGTTGTCCGCTGGCGTTGGGCTTGGCGCCGTAGGTTGGGGACTGCTCAACGGTGGCTTGGCGGTGGTCACCGATCCGCCGCCATTCCAGGCCCCGCCCTGGTACAGCGCTTCGGTGCTTGCAGCACTGGCCTTGGTGGGAAGCCTGGGACTTGCAGTATGGATGCTTCGGCGCTTTCCCAGCTTGGGGTGGGTCGGTCTTTGTGCGATTCCTGTGGCGGCTGTCCTACACCATGATCCGGGGGCCTACAGTCCGGGTGATCAGGGCGCGGCAATCTCTGCTCCCAACTTGCTCATTGTGACTCTGGATACAACCCGTGCTGACCACATGGGGGCTTACGGCTACGAGAGAGACACCAGTCCAGTCTTTGATGCGCTGGCCCGTGAGGGCGTGCTCTTCCAAGCCGCGATCGCGCCCATTGCTGTGACGGGC
Organism: uncultured bacterium; assembly: GCA_905480105.1. Taxonomy (GTDB): domain Bacteria; phylum Myxococcota_A; class UBA796; order UBA796; family CAJQPC01; genus CAJQPC01. The sequence goes on from CAJQPC010000134.1 coordinate 10,043, forward strand.
CCCTCCCACACCAGCCTGCATACTGGCTCCGGGACCTGGTCCCACAACACACTGCTCAACGGCATCCCCATGCCAGCAGACCGGCCGAGCATCGCCAGCACCCTGCAGGAAAAGGGCTATGCGACCGGCGCCTTTGTTAGCGCCTATGTGTTGGATGGAAAATACGGGTTTTCCCAGGGCTTTTCCACCTACGACGACGACTTTTCGGTCGTGCCCGGCTGGGACCGGTCCTTGCCCGGCCGCCTTCAGGCTGGGCTTGTCCGTCGCTTCAATCCCAACCAGGTCTTGGAGCGCCGCGGCGATGACACCGTCGACCAAGCCCTGAGCTGGCTGGACAAGCAGGAAACACCTTGGTTTTTGTGGGTACACCTCTTCGACGCTCATGGTCCCTACGTGCCCCCCCCGCCCTACGACAGCCGCTATTACAGCGGAGACCCCGGGGATCCGAGCAACCCGTCCATGGACCAAGTGCGCAATGTGGCGCCCTATTTGGTCGACAGCTTGAGGGGCATCACGGATGTGGACTACGTCGTCGCGCAGTACGACGGGGAGATCGCCTTTGCGGACGCCCAGTTGGGGCGGCTGCTCGAGGGCGTGGAGTCCCGGGGAGAGTCGACGTTGATTCTGGTCAACGCCGATCACGGTGAGGCGCTGGGGGAGCAGGGGGTCTGGTTCAACCACGGAGATGACCTCTTCGACGCCTCCACCCACATTCCGGCCGCCATGCGTTTTGACGGTGTGATTCCACCTGGAACGGAGGTTCAGGGTTTGGTCGAGCTCTCGGACTTTGCGCCGACCGTCTACGGACTCTTGGGGATTGAGGCACCCTCCGAGGTGGAGGGCATGGACCTGTCCCTGGATTGGCAGGGTCGAACGCAAGCGCGGGGCCTGGCTTTTGACCGCGAGGCCAACTTGGCCGCTCGGGAAAAGGACCCCACTCAGCGTCCCACGTTGCGCTTGGCGAGCCTGCGCAGTGGCAGTAGCCTGTTCGTTCGCCGTGAATCGCCTGAGTTTTCCGATGCTTTGTACCGCTCCGAGATGGAGGATTCCTGTGCCCTCTGCCCTGTCTCGGACCTTAGCCAAGCCCAGGAGTTCCCGATGGAGGTCCAGACGTTGGCGCAACAGGCCGACGGCATGCTGAACGGCGATGCCGAGCGTAGCGCTGCCGAAATCACCCCGGAGGAGCGCGCGATGCTCGAAGCGCTCGGGTACATGGAGTAGGCATGGTTTTTGGCGAGTCGCCAATCAAGGACCTCTACCGCCGCTTGGTTTGGGGGCCATACCGAGAGCTTTTGGGGCGCATGCCCGCGGGCTCCGAGCTGCGGGCCAATCGACGCTTGGGTCACTTGGCTAGCCTGGGCGCTCGCTCCAAGGCTCGGCGGGTGCGTCAGAACATGAGCCGCGCTTTTCCGGGCCGCCACCTGGACCCCCTGGTTCGTCAGGTCTTTGAGACGCACTTTGTGGATCAGTACATCTCCTGGACCTTCAAGCGCATCGCAGCGGGAGAGGGGAGCGCCTACCTGGACCTTCGTGGCGTGAAGTATGTCGATTCCGCCTTGTCCAAGGGCAAGGGTGTGGTTCTGATTCACCCGCACATGGGCCCAGCCCAGCTGCCCCTCTGCGAGCTTGGGGCACGTGGGTACCCTGTGCTGCAGATCGGCGGGGGCGGGGTTCAAGGAGAGCTCTCGGAAGAGGGGCGAAGGGTGACGGCTTTGAGGCACGCCCTGGAGCAAGACATTCCCGGCCGAATACAAGATGGGGGGAGCTACTTGCGTCCGGTCTTGCGTGCTCTGCGCGACAACCAGGTCATTCTCAGCGCCTGTGACGGTACCGGCGGTGGCAAGGAGTTGGGCCGTCGTCTGGTTCGGCCGGTCTTGGGGCAGCGCATGCGGATCCCGGTTGGAGGGGTCTTCCTGGCCCTCAAGTCTGGCGCGCCCCTGCTGACCCTGGTCACCCATCGGGAAGAGGAGCGCTGGGTCTCAGAGATCGGACCGGAGATTCACCTGGATCGCGGCTTGTCCACCACCCAGGTTTTGGACCAGGGAGCGGACGAGATCGCGTCATTCTTGGGCCGCTGCCTTCATACTTGGCCAGGCGACTGGCACTTCTGGGACGAGTTCCAACCGGGTCGCTTCTTGGAGCCGATGTGAAACGAGCCACCCAGGAGTCTGGAGCACTCAAGCGTGCTGCGGTTTTAGGTGCCGTGTTTGGTGCTCTGCCCGGGTTCAGCTTGGCGTTGTGGGCCCTGTGGGTGAATCCTTGGTTCCTGGATCGACCGGTCCTCTACCTGGGCTTGGCTGTGTTCTTGCCCAGCGTGTTGCTCGCCTTTATCGGGCAGCTGGTCGGCCGAACTTCCTCTGGAAAGCTCGGTTTTTCTTTGCTGGTGTTGCCGCTGCTGAGCGGAGGATTGGTCTTGCGGCCCATTCCCGAGCAGGCGCCGGTCAAGATGCTGGTCTTTGGCGTGGACGGTGCCACCTTCGACATTTTGGACAAAGGCATCGCGGACGGTGAACTGCCCGCATTCGCTCAGGTCCAGGGGCAGGGAACACACGCGGTTCTTCAAAGCATGGACCCGATGTTTAGCCCCTTGCTCTGGACCACGATGGCCAGCGGCAAGACACCAGAAGACCATGGAGTTCGTGGCTTTCACGTCCAGGCAACTGCCGCTAAGGTGCCCCGAATCTGGGACGTCGCCGAGGCCGAGGGCTACTCTGTGGGCATCTACAAGTGGCTGGTCAGCTATCCGCCACGCCCAGTAGACGGGTTCATCGTGCCGGCTTGGCTCGCTCCGGGGCCAGAGACCTGGCCGATGGAGCTAAGTTTCGTCAAGGAGCTGGAGCTCTCCAACCGCCTGAAGCGCAAGAATGTGGCTGCGCGTAGAAGCGGGCTGCAGCTTGCAGTTGCCGGCATTCCACATGGGTTGCGGGTTGGAACGCTGTGGGAAGCCCTTCGCTGGAAGATTCGGGAGCGGCTGGAGCACCCCGACGACGACGCACGTTTTGCGGCCTTACACCGCCTCAGAGGCCAGATTGACCGCGATGTGTTCATCCACAGCTTGAACAACTACAACCCAGACTTGGCCACCTTCTCTTGGTTCGCCACCGACGGCTTAGCGCACCGCTTTTGGAAGTATCACCAGCCCGACTCCTTCGAGGATGTGGACACCGAAAAGTCCATGGCCTACGGAGACTCTTTGACCGACGCATACCGCCAGGCCGACAGCATCCTAAGCGAGATCTTGGAGCGGGTGGGACCAAGAACCACCGTGGTGATTCTCAGCGACCACGGATTCAAGGCCATGCCCGACGAACAGTTGCAGCTGGTTCCGCTGACCGACCGCCTCAAGGCACGCTTGGAAGGTGAGCTGGGGCCGGTGCAGGTCAGCCGCTTGGGCATTCGTCTGAGCGTGACCGCTGAGCAGGCACCTCTGCACGAGTTGGAGCGTCAGCTCGCTATGTTGATCGATGATGCCGGCTTGCCACTTTACGCATGGGAGCTGCTGCCAGGGTCCAGCGATACCTTAGGGTTGGTGCTCGCCGATGAGTCTCCGGATCCCGACCGCGTGGCGAGTGGAAGGGTCGGTGGTGAGCCGCTGGCCGACTTTGTCAAGGTCGAGGACGAGCCGTTCACAGGCGACCACGATCCGGCCGGTGTATTCATGGCCATGGGCCCGGGCGTACCCAAGGGAAGGGATCTGGGCCAGGTGCAGATGCTCGATGTGGGCCCCACGCTCCAGGCCTTGATGGGCATTGCGCCCGCACAGGACCTGCCGGGAAGAATCTTGCTCGGTCCACAGCAGCGCGGTCCAGCCAGTCGAGACACCTTGGTGCAGGGCTTAGAGTGGGGCAGTGGAGCCGCCGGTGTGGATGAGGCTGCGCTAAGGGCGCTCGGCTACTTCGATTAGCGCGGGATTTTGATCGGCCGCTAAGGCGCAGCAAAAAGGGAGTCTTCATGTCTGAGCAGGCCTACACCTCGCTGGCCTCCTGGTGGCCAGTGTTGTCCCCACCCCAGGACTACGATGAGCTGGCGGTCTTGCTGATGGGGGTGATGCAGCAGGGCCTGACCCGGCCCCTGAAGAGCTTCCTTGAGTTGGGCAGTGCCACGGGGCATCTTGGCTCCCATGTTCCCGAGCAGATCGAGCTGGTGCTGAACGACATTCAACCGGAAATGCTCGAAATCAGCCGCAAAATCTGCCCTGGACGGGAGCATGTGTGTGGGGACCTTCGCACGTTGAAGCTGGGCCGACACTTTGACGCGGTGCTGATCCACGACGTGTTGATGTACCTGCCTACGCCACAGGACATCGCGGCGGCGATACAGACCGCGAAGATCCACTTGGCCCCGGGCGGCGTGCTGTTGTTGGTCCCAGACGCGGTCCTGGAGACGGTCCAACCTGGAATCGCCCAGGGTGGGGGAGACGCGGCCGATGGACGCAGCGCGCGTTTCATCGAGTGGCACCATGAGCCGGATATCCACGGTGCCTTCCGCGTGGACTTCAGCTTTTTACTTCGGGAAGCCAATGGTGAGGTGCAGCAAGTGCACGATGTACACCATCTCCAGGTCCACCCCTATGGCTTGTACGAGGCGCTGCTTACCCAGGCTGGTTTTGAGCTGGTCGACCCCGGTGAGCTCGCTGAGGTTCATGGTGGGCTGCTGATCCTGGCCAAGCTGACTGACTGATTCTTGGTGCTGGGATAGGGGACTCACATGAAGCTGCTCTTGGTCGCCCGACGCTACCCGCCCGATGTGCGCTCTGGCACGGAGACCGTGTTCCAGAACTTGGCCGAGCAGGCTCAAAAGCACCATGCTGTTCGCTTGGTGGTTGGCTTTACTCGGGATCGTTCACTGGTCCCCGAGGACGCGGTTGCTGTAGACATGCGTGGCATGGGGCGCCGCCAAGCTTGGCAGGCGCTCTGGTGGGCTGCGGTGCGAGAGTCCCGCCGCTTTAAGCCCGATGTGGTTTTGGCCAACAGCATCGAGGTGCCCGCGCTGGGTGCGCCTGCGGTGTGTATCGTGCATGACCTGAACTTCGGCACGGAGAGCCGCGACGTGGGCACGCGCGCACGCGAGCTCTTCTACCGATTCAAGAGCCGGCGTCTCAAGGCGGTAGTCACCGTCTCCCAGGCCAGCATGGAGCGCTTGGTCGAGGTAGGCGTGCCTGCCGATAGGGTGAGCGTGATCCACAACGGTGTGGATCTGGAGCGCTTCCAACCCAGCTCAACTCAGCCCCTCGATGGCGGTCTGCGCTTTGCTTACCCCTCGCGCATCTTGCCAGGCAAGGGGCAGCACCTGGCCATCGACGCCTTCGCGCGCCTCCCCAAGCGCCTGAAGCAGCGCAGCTCTTTGGACATCGTTGGGGCGGTCGTAGACCCAGTGTTCTTGGAGCAGCTCAAGGTGCAAGCATTTGGTCTTTCGGTGACCTTCAACACAGACGTGCCAGCCATTGCGCCTTTTTATCAGCGTGCAGATGCAGTGCTCTTTCCAACGCTGATGCAGGAAGGCTTTGGCTTTACGGCGGTCGAGGCCATGGCCTGCGCCAAGCCCGTGGTCTGGTCTGAGCAGCCTGCAATTCGAGAGGCCACAGGCGGGATTGGCTTGCCCTTTGCATCCGGCCAGGTCGAAGAGATGCGAGACCAGATGCAGCGCTTGATCGAGGAGCCCGGCTTGGTGGAGAAGCTCGGCGCCCAGGGGCGAGAATATGTGGCATCCCACTACGCGTGGCCGTCGGTTTGGAAGCGCTATGAGGACCTGCTGACTCAGGTCGCCGCCCAAGGCAAGCATTAGGCGCTGGGTAGGACGCCTCGCGGAGACGCACCCCGTTACGCGCTGTCCATGAAGCATCTTGCCGAACCCAGGGCACAAGACTCGCCTGTTGGTCACCGCCCATGGCCACTGCAGGTTGTGGTTCCTTCAGCTTCATGGCAACGTGGTGGGCGCAGGCAGGCTCAGCGAGTTTGGCCTCGTGCCCCAAAGGTCCCCTTGGATAGGTTGGTCTGGTACAAAGGCAGCGGGTGGGGCGCCTTGTACGACCCAAACCCTCAGGAGCCAGCTCAATGAGCCGTCACAGCTTTGACTTTGGTCCGGCAGGCCAAGTGCAGGTCATGTCCGCGTGGACCCCAGCCCAGGTCAAGACCGAGCTGGAATGGGGGCTTGAACACTTCTCGGAGGTTCTCCCGAAGGATCTGGGG
>CAJQPC010000135.1 GCA_905480105.1 uncultured bacterium
CCTCGGAGGCTACTCCTGCGGCTACGAGGTAGGCGGAGAACTGCTGATTCGCGCACAGGCGGAAGGCTTTCTACAGGCCAGCGAGTCGGTCTTTGTAGAAAGCGACGCGTGCCACGTCATCACGGAGTCCCTGACCTTGGAGCTGGTCGAGGAAGAGGCTTGAGCGGCAGAGCCTGACCTCGCAGGCTACACTTTTCGTAACTTGTGAGGTCACATGATCACCAAAGCCGTACTTCCAGTTGCCGGTCTGGGCACCCGGTTTCTTCCCATCACCAAGAGCGTACCCAAGGAGATGCTGCCCGTGGTGGACCGACCGGGTCTGGAGTACATCGTCGCCGAGGCGGTGGATGCCGGACTCACAGAGTTAATCTTCGTGACGGGTACTGGAAAGGGTGCGATCGAAGACTATTTTCACCGGGACTATTTCCTGGAGGCCCAGCTCGAAGCCGCCGGCAAGGCCGACTATCTGAAGGAAGTGCAGCGGGTAGGCAAGCTGGCCAAGGTGATCTCGGTGCGCCAACAGGAGCGCTTGGGTTTGGGCCATGCCGTGTACCAGGCTGCTGGCATCGTCCCCCCAAACGAGGACTTTGCGGTGCTTCTGGGCGACGACATCATCGACTCCAAGACCCCAGCCATTGGCCAGCTCATGGCCGTGCAGGCTGAGCGCGGCGGCTGCTGTGTGGCTCTCATGGACGTGCCCCGGGAGCAGACCGACCGCTACGGCATCTGTGACGGACAGATGGTCTCCCCCGGCCTGATGCACGTCTCCGGCATGATCGAGAAGCCTGACCCTGCGGATGCGCCCAGCACCTACTCCATCGTTGGCCGCTACGTGTTGCCCGGCGAGATCCTCCAGATCCTGGAGACCACCCCCCGCGGCCGCGGCGGCGAGATCCAGCTTACGGACGCTCTGGCGGTCTTGGCTGGCCGCGGTCAGGCATGGGGCTTGGAGTTCGAGGGGGCCCGCTTTGATACCGGCAATACCCTGGGTCTGATGCGCGCCAGCATCCACTTCGCGCTCAAGCGGCCGGAGCTGGCCGATGGCATGCGCGAAATCCTGGCTGAGTTCAGCTAAAGCTCCTGCCAGAGCCCAGCGGGATAAGCCCTCGGCTATGACCACCTACTGCCAGGTGGCCGTGGCCCTTCCGGTACACGAGCCCTTTACGTACACGGTTCCACCTGCTCTGCTGGGTGTGCTGTCCATGGGGCACGCCGTCTTGGTGCCCTTCGGTCCACGCAAGATCACGGGCTACGTGCTGGCTGCCGGCCCATCAGTGCCGCCCCCCCCAAAAGGCAAAGTCCGTCCGGTCGAGAGGCTACTGGATCCGCAGCCAGCATTCGATGCGACCCAGCTGTCCTTCTTCCGCTGGATCGCGGACTATTATCGATCTGGCTTGGGCGAGGTCATCTCCACCGCTCTTCCAGCCAAGCTCAAGGCCACCACCCGCACGGTGCACATCGCCTCGGACGAGGGCGTGGATGCACTGGCAGCGGGCATGGGAGAGGGGCCCGCCGGCGAAGTCCTGCGCGAGGTCATCCAGCGTCCCAAGCTGACCCGGCGCGGCTTACAGCGGCGCATGCGGGAGCTCTTGGAGCCCAAAGAGTGCGCCCACGCCATTGACGCTCTGATGCGAAAGGGCTGGATAGAAGCCGAACAGCTGGAGTCTGGCGGGGTAGGCGGCACCGAGAACTGGTGGGTGCAAGAGCTGCCGGTCGAGGAGGCTGCCAAGCGCATGAAGCGCATGAGCGCTCGCCGGCTCGGTGTGCTCCAGTGCATCAGCGATGCTGGGGGCGCCATCTCCGCCTCGGCCCTGGTGGCCGATCAAGGGCCCTACGCCCGCACCGCTGCCAAGGCCATGCTAGAGGCCGGGGTGCTCAGCCAAGAGATCCGCGAGCGCCGGGACGCCGTGGTCGCCGGGGAGCTGCCTGAGACTCGGGAGGCGCCCACCTTGACTGCGGCACAGCAAGGAGCCGTAGACACCATCTTGGGTCCCCCCAAACCCCATCTGCTCTACGGGGTCACCGGTGCAGGCAAGACCGAGGTCTACCTGCGGGCCGCAGCCAGCATCCTGGAGCGCGGTCAACAGGTACTGCTCTTGGTGCCTGAGATCGGCTTGACTCCGCTGCTGACCGGGCGCTTTAGGTCCCGCTTTGGGGATGCTGTGGCGGTGCTCCATAGTGGGCTGACGCCGGCCCAGAAGCTCCGAGAGTGGCGGCGCATTCGAGCTGGAGAAGCGCGGGTTGCTGTGGGCGCGAGATCGGCGCTCTTTGCCCCCTTTGTGAACCTGGGCTTGCTCATCGTGGACGAGGAACACGACGACTCCTACAAGCAGGACGATGGCGTTCGCTACAACGCGCGCGACCTGGCCGTGGTTCGCGGTCACATGGCCAAGTGTCCGGTGGTCATGGGCTCAGCGACCCCTTCGCTAGAGAGCTGGCACAACGCCCAAACCGGCCGCTACGGCCTGATACAGCTCCTGGAGCGACCCACACCTCGCCCGGTCCCCAAGGTGGAGCTGGTGGACATGACCCAGGAGCCCAAGGACCCGGATGGACGTCGTCCCATCGTGGCTCGCTCGGTGCACCGGGCCCTAAAGGAGTGCTTCGCGGCCGGCGGCCAGGCCATCGTGCTCTACAACCGGCGGGGTTTTGCCACCCTGGTGGAGTGCGAAGACTGCGGGGCGTCCTACTCCTGCCCAAGCTGCGGGGTCAGCCTGGTCCTGCACCAACACCAGCACACCCTGAGCTGCCACTACTGCGGCTTTCGCCGCAAGATGGCCAGCGAGTGTGGCGCCTGCGGCGGCACCCTGCAGATCATGGGCAAGGGCACAGAGCGCATCGAGCAGGTCTTGGCCGAGATGTTCCCGGAGATCCCAGTCTCCCGGATGGACGCCGACACCACGGCTGCCCGCGGCGCCCACTTTGAGATCCTGGACGCCTTTCGACGCGGCAAGACCCGACTGCTTGTGGGCACCCAGATCGTCGCCAAAGGCCACGACTTTCCTGATGTGTCACTGGCCGTGGTCTTAGGCGCCGACCACGTCTTGCGCATGCCCGACTTTCGAGCAGCAGAGAGGAGCTTTGCCCTGCTTACACAGCTCGGTGGCCGGGCCGGTCGGGGAGATCGTCCCGGCCGTATGTTGGTACAGACCAGTCAGAAGGAGCACTACGTCTTTGAGCTACTGGGGGACTACGCGACCTTTGCCAACGAAGAGCTCAAGCACCGTGAGTTGCTGCGCTATCCCCCCGTGGCCCGCTTGGGATTGATTCGAATCGAGGGCAGCATCCAGGAACAAGCGCTCCAGGCCAGCTGGACCCTACTGCGCCGCTTGCGGTCCAGCTGTGATGGCCAGGTCATCGAGGTACAAGGACCGGCCCAGGCCGCTATGCCCAGGCTTGTAGGGCGCTGGCGCTACCAGATCCTCTTGCGCGGCAACGAACCACAGGCCTTTAGAAAATGGCTTAGAACAGTGGACCTGACCGGAATCGCAAAGGGGGTACGGGTGAGCTTGGACGTGGATCCGCGTCACCTGATGTGAGCCCTGACTTAGGGCGCGTTCCCTGGACCTTCGGCAGGCAACCAAGTCCCCGTCAGGCTCACGGTGTCCAGCTTTTCCTTCTCGGGAGAGGACAGCTCTCCCCCGAAATCCAAGAAGGGCGTGAGCGTGACCGCTTCCCCCTGGAGCAGCTCAAAGGTGACCTGGCCAGTCAGAACACACGCGACAAATCCGTCCTCTGAACAGTTCCCTTCCAGCTCGCCTAAACGCAAGCTACTGGAGCCCTGCTCCGGCTCTGGGGCCAGATCTAAACTCCCATAAAATGCGCGTACTACACCGGAGCCGGTCCACTCTGCAGCCACCCCACTGTAGACATAAGCGTCCATGTAACGGCTGCTCTCCGCGTAGAGAACCACCTCGAAAGGCAAGGTTCTCTCTGATATCTCCACGCTAAGATCCAGATCCGGACCGGGGACAGCCTGCGCGTCCGACCAGCGGGGACCACAGGCTGTCTGTAAGACCAAGAACCAAGAGATCACTGCACCACCACACCGATGTAGGGATCGTCCAGGCTCCAGATGGAGCCGCTCTCGCCCTGGGCCTGGGCGCTGATAGACAGCGTGAGGTCCTGAACGCGCTCCGTGCCACGCGGCTCGATGCGCATGCGGTAGTCCTGCCAGCACAGGGTTGTGGTGCCGGCCAGGATCTCGCAGCTGTGGAGATCCGTGCGCCAGGCATGGTCAGTGCGCAAGTCCGTGACAGGCGGCACAAGGTAGCTGGTGTCGCTGTAGAAGAGTACTCGGATAGGCTCGCTCACACCGCTCAACGCGATCTCGGCGTCAAAGTCCACCCATTCATCGTCTCCGCCGCCGGTGTCCGACTCCACGCTGGCCTGGACCTCTAAAGAGAAGAAGATCTCGCTGGATTGAGTGCCATCCAAGGAGATGGGCACGCTGAGCACCGCTTGGTCGACCCACGGGTCATTGCACGCCAGGGCCAACCAAATCATCGCTGAAAGCCCAGCTCCCGAATGTAGGTCTTGTCCAAGGTCGAATCGGCCCGGGCCAGCTGGCTACGCACAAAGAGTGCTGCACCTGCTGCCATGCAGACCACCCGCTTAAACAAGCCGGGACGCTGCTCAGGCACAAACCCCATGTCCTGGCCCTGCTTCCACACACGTTGGTTTACATGCTCCACAAACTTGGGCAGGTGGGAGAGCACTGGGTGGTCCTTGGACCTATTTTGATAGGGCCTAAGGACCAGCGGCGCGACCATAAGCTGGAGTTCAAGTAGCCCGTAATAAGGGTACTTTAGCCATGGTTTTTGGGTGAGCATGTACTTGGTTTCCTTCTCCCCCCACTCCACGTGCTCGATCTCTTCCCTGGAGATGGCGCGCAGGCGCTTTTTGACCTTGTTCACCCCGGGATGATCGTCTGGCAGGCACTGCTGCAGCACATCCTTGAAGATGTCCAGGACCATGCCCTCGCCGATGGCGTGCTCCATGAGCACCTTGAGGGGGTAGTAGTTGTTGTGACTGGACAGGAGTCGGATGACCCAATGGCCAGGCTCTGGGGTCATTTCCAGCAGGCGGAAAATAGCGGCAAAGTGCTCCAAGTGATTGAGCTCTTGGTGGGCTTGGCGCACATAGAAGCGCGCCGCTTCCAGAGAGCGAGCTTGGTACAAAGACTTGCCGCAGTACACGCCGGTCGCCTCGCCAAACAGGGCCTGGGAGAGCACGAATCCCACAATCTCTCGATCACTGGGGTCGTTCAGATCAAAGCGCGCATCGCCAAAGTCGTAGCCGGGTTCTGTAGTCGCCATGGGCCCTTCCTATCACCACAATGGCCCAGTGACGGGCGGCTCGTGCGCCTTTTCTTTCCTCTTGAAATATTCTACCTATTCATAGGTAGGCTTCTCGGAGAACTCCATGGACTCTCTCATTCGAGCTGACTTGTCCCAGCGCGCGTTGCTGCGCCCTGGCGATACCCCTTGGGTAGGCTCTCCCAGCCCGGGGGTCATGCGCCGTCCACTGGATCGAATGGGAGGTGAAACAGCACGGGCAACGTCTCTTGTGCGCTATGCGGCGGGCTCCGCATTTCCTGAACATCCGCACCCCGAAGGCGAAGAAATCTTCGTGATGGACGGCGTGTTCAGCGATGAGAGCGGCGACCACCCGGCCGGCAGCTACCTGCGCAATCCGCCAGGCTCGGCCCACAGCCCACACTCTGCGACGGGCTGCTTACTGTTCGTAAAGCTACGTCAATTCGATCCCTCAGACAAGGAGACCGTGCGAATCGAGACCCACAAAGCTGAGTTCCATCCTGGTCAAGTTCCAGGCCTGACTGTCTTTCCACTGCACAGCTTTGGCGGGGTCAGCTCCGCATTGGTCCAGTGGGCGCCAGGTACGCGCTTCTTGCCACACACCCACTGGAGCAAGGGGCCCTCAACAGCCTGCAGGAAGCGCCACCCCAAAGGCGTCCAGAGAAAGGAACCCTTTCGCCCTGCGCAGGGACTGAAGAGGTAGCATTGCCAACAGAAAGGACTCTCCATGCTCTCACTGCTTCTGCTCCTGGTTGACCCGGCACACGCTGCACCCCAGCCCGCCTTTGATCTGCCTACTCAGGCCGACCGGATGCGCCAGCTCGGAGTACCCTCCGACCAAACCGCCGCAGCGCTCAAGTCTATGCAGGACGCCGGCCTGACTGCCGAGCAGGCTCAACTTATCCTGCTCACCGCCAACCAAGGCGCCGAGGTGCACGGACCCGTGCCTGCCTTTGACATCTTGATCCAGGAGAGC
>CAJQPC010000136.1 GCA_905480105.1 uncultured bacterium
TACCTCGAGCCCATCTACGACGAGCAGCACCGTGGGCGAGCTCTCTACGATGGGAGACCCCTACCTCAGCACCCGCACCATGGGCCTGCGGGAGATCTTCTAAGTCAAGCGTTGGCCGGTCGTAGGAACAGGTCCCGCGAGCTGGTTTCAGAGCCCTTGGGTCTCCAGCTCCAGCAGGCTCGCTGCCCGCTGGCGGTTCTGGATGGCGGCCGGGTTGTCTGGCTCCAGGGCTAAGACCCGATCGAACGCGTCGATGGCCATGTCGTATTCTTTTTGCATCGCGAAGATGCGGCCCAGATCGGCGTGTGCTGGCAGATAGTTGCTGTCCGCCAGGATGGCCCGCTCCAAGAAAGGGCGTGCTGCATCCGGGCTTCCAAGGTTCAGGTATGACCAGCCCACCAGGTGTAGGTTTCGGGCAGAGGGCTCTCTGTCCGCCGCCAGGCGGGCTTGAGTCAGTGCCAACTGCGGCTCGTCCTGAAGGATGGCAATGTGGGCCAAGCCTGCGAGCGCCAATGTGCTGTCGTCTCCAGCCAGTCCGCGCGCCGTGGCCAGCTGAGCGTCGGCTTCCTTGAGTCGGCCTTGATCCAGCAACAGCATGCCCAGGTAATAGGGCGGCCTCCAGCTCATTGGGTTTCTTTGGGCAGCGGTCCTTAAGCTGCGCTCAGCAGAGAGCTCTTCCCCGCGTGCGACAGCGAGCTGTGCGAGCCCCAGAAGGGCGTCCAGGTTGGCAGGTTCCAATGCTCCGGCCTGTTCGAAGTCCTCCTTGGCTCGGCGCCGGTCACCTTGTGCCAAGCGGCACTTCCCCGCCAAGGCGTGGGCTTGTGCATTCTTGGGGTTCAGCAAGCGGGCCTGCTCTACCTCCCGTAAACAGAGCTGAAAGTCTCCTCGCTCCAGGGCACGACCGGCGGTCTCCAGCTGCGGTGCGACGAGTGGATCCAAGCGTCGTTCCCCGCCTGGGCTCAATCCCAGTAGCCGGCACTGTTCCACGACGTCTTGGATGTCACCTCGCGCGGCGGAGTCCAGACAGCTCAGAAGGACACGGTTGGTCTGGATGCGTAAACTCAGATCCTGCTGTACTTCTTCCGGCGCGTCCAACCAGGGTTTATCACTCAGATAGGGCAAAAACAGGGGCGGGAGCATGCGCGGCCGTCGGTGCAAGCTTGGACCCAATCTCATCCAACCGTAAGCCGTGTCCCCGTCCTCTAAGAGGACTCCTTCCATTGGAGTCAGGGCCAAGTCAGCCAGATCCAAGGGGGCCTGAATGCCCACCGTCGCCAGCAGTTCTCCCCCTCGAACACAGGCCTGGACCATGCGGTCCCAGTTGCGCAGCTTGGGGCCGTTCCACCCTGCGAAAATAAGCTGGTCTGCGCCTTGGGCCGGTAAGAACACCATCGTATTCGGGAAGTGTTTGGCAAACGAGGACATCAGGCCTCGCAGGGTGGCGTCGTCCATGTGAATGGCTGGGACCACCAAAAGATAGGCACCTGAAGTGCTCAATCGATGACTGCGCAGCGCGAGTCCTGCTGGACTGGGCAAGCCCTGCACGCCATCACGCCAAGGAGTGCCCGCGTCTTCTAAGATCAGGTCAACCGGCTCTGACGCTCGCAGTACCTCCTCATGGCTGCCGCGACTCAGACGCATGGCCGGGTGGAGCCAGACGCTATTCAGGGCTGGGTCGCTCCCGGCTAGGGCCTGTTTGAGAGTTGGCTGAGGTACGGCCAAGGTGATTCTGCTGATCTCTTGGGCCAGAAGGCCCGCGCTGACTTCGCCCCAGGGATCGCCCAGGATCAATGCGCTCCCACTGTCGTTGCTCAGGGCGCTGCCCAAGTGTGGGAGCAGTAGGCGGGTGGAAGCTGCTCTACCACCTCTGGGCAGGCTGCGTCCGTCGCGCTCCAGGCGCACTGGACGTCCGTCTTCTCCGTAAAGCAGCCAGGTGCCGTTGGGTGTCCAACCGCTGGCCAAGACCGTTTGGTACTCCATCATGCGATTGGCCTTGGCTGCGGAGTCTGGGCTGCGCAGGTGTTCTGTACCCAGCTGTGCCAGCGCTTGTGCTTGCCACGGAACCAGCGCGAAGATCAGTCCTGCTCCTAAAATTGCCAGACCACCAGACAGGCGGATCCAGGGGGGCGCAGGAATGCTTAGGCTGAGAAGTCCCCCGGCCAATGCAAGGCCGAGGAACAGGGCCGGGAGCTCAGGTCCGATGGTTAGGCTTGCCCATGCGCCGATGCACCCGGATGCGGCTATCCAATAGCTGCCGCGCTGCCGGTTTGGACCAAAAGCAGCGCCCAGGGCCAAACCGGCGGGAAGCGCAGGGGCGGCCAATAGCAACAAGACCAGCAGGCGGGGATCTTGCGCACCCGAGAGTGGTTCGATCCACAGGGCGGCGCGATGGGGAAGGGCGGCCAGTACCAGCCAGGTCCCTATTGCAGCGATGCTGAGCAGCAGAGGCCTTGGTGGCAGTTTCTGCGTGAGCTGGGCACTGAGCGTTGCCGAGAGGAGCAGCGCGGCAGATGCAACGCCGAACCCAAGCAGGGTGGGATCTAACGGGCGCGCCGCGGTCCAGGCTGACGCAGCCAGGGCGCCCGCTCCCAAGGCCATGGACATTTGCAGCAAGGGAGGCGGGTGCCGATCGGGTGGGGCGTGCCGGGGGAGGAGAAGGAGAAGAACCCAGGACAGCACAGCCAAGACGGGAACAAGAATTCCGAGCAGCAAGCCAAGAGGGGCAAGGAGCCACCAGGCCAGGTGAGGCCTTTGGCCGCTGACAGCTCGCAGGGTGAAGAAGGCTGGCGCGGCCCAGCACAGGGAGAACAGCCACTCCGGCATCCAAGCCTGTGCCAGCAGAGCCATTGCGCTAAGTCCGGCGAGCACGGCATCTCCGCGCTTGGGCAGCGGTGGGAGAGCCAAGGCCGAAGCGCTCAAGACCACCGTGCCGATTGATGCCGGCCAGAGCAGCATGTGCCAGGGGCTCAAGCCCAAGCACTGACTGCGCCAGCTCCAAGCTGCACCGAGGGCGAGTGCGAGCAGGAAGGGCAAGAGTTGCTTGAGCTGCGAGGCTCGAGGGCTGGAACTGGGCACGTTGGAAAGGATAGCGCTTGGAGCGCTCAGATTTTTAAGCAAACGGCCAAAACAGGCGCTATCGCGCCACAAAGCGCCGCCTTGCCCAATGGGATCCGATCAAAATGATCCGGATGCGAGATTCTGGCTTTGTAACGCCAAAAACCCTTGTCATGTCAAGACCTTTGGTGTGCTCGGTTGCACGAAAGCTTTTCGTGTGCTGTATCGTCCGGAGCGACCGCAGCGGTCACCCGCGTGGTAGAAATGCCATGTAGACCCTTCCCTAAGACCTCACCGGAGATTTCATGGGCCTCTTCTCCAGGAGCACCCAGACCATAGGACTCGACATCGGTTCGAGTTCGATCAAGGTCATGGAGCTAATCCAGGACAAGAAGAATGCTGGTTGGCGTCTGAAGACTTTCGGCATGGTGGACCTCCCCCCAGAAGCCGTGGTCGACGGGGCCGTGATGAATCCAAATGTGGTCGTTGACGCCATTCGGGAGCTCGTCGATCGTTGCAAGATCAAGACGAGGGATGTCACCGCGGGTATCTCTGGGCACAGCGTAATCATCAAGCGCATCAACCTGCCGAAGATGACTTTTGAGGAGTTGGAGGAGTCCATCCAGTGGGAGGCGGAGCAGTACATCCCCTTCGACATCAACGATGTGAACATCTCCTTCCAAATTCTGGACGACCAGGGGGACGAGGCCGGCCAGATGGAGGTTCTCCTCGTGGCTGCTCGTAAGGAGCTGGTCAACGAGTACCAGTCGTTGATCCAGGAAGCGGGGCTCAAGCCCCGGATCGTTGATGTGGACGCCTTTGCGGTCGAGAACATGTTCTCCCTGAACTACGATGCGCCGCGCGAGCTGGTCGCGCTGGTCAACATTGGGGCAAGTACGGTGAACCTCAACATTCTGCACAACGGGGTCACGGCTTTTACGCGTGACGTGCAGATTGGTGGGCGCCAATTCACAGAAGAGATTCAGCGCGCCTTGGGTATTTCCTATGAAGAAGCAGAGATGCTCAAGGTAGGGGGCGCTGAGGAAGACCAGGACGCGGTCATCCCGGAAGAGATCGAGAACATTCTCAGCTCAGTTTCGGATAATTTGGCGACCGAAGTGCACCGCAGCCTGGACTTTCACCTGAGCGCTACACCGGGTGTGCCCCTCTCGCGGGTCTACTTGAGCGGGGGAGCAGCTCGAACACCGGGTTTGGCGCGCGCCATCGGTCGTGCGACGGGCTCACCGATCGAGATCGCGGACCCCTTCCGCAAGATCACCATCGATGAGCGGGAGTTCTCACCTAGGTATCTGCACGACAAGTCGCTACAAGCGGCGGTCGCTGTCGGCCTGGCCATGCGGAGGGTCGGCGACCAATGATTCGCATCAACCTTCTCCCTGTGCGCGCGACAGCGCGCCTTGACTCAGTCAAGCGGGAGCTCGTGCTCGTAGGCGCGGCTCTCGGCGTGATGGTCTTGCTGATGGGCAGTGCGTTCGTGGTGGTGGGTTCTCAAGCCTCGGACCTTCGGGCGGAGAACGACAAACTTCAGCAGGAAATCGCCAACCTCAAGGCCATCGTGGTCGAGGTGGACGAGTTCGAGCAGAAGAAGGAAGAGTACAACCGCAAGCTGGATGTCATCGCCAAGCTCAAGGCTGGCCAAGAAGGTCCAGTCCACATGCTGGACGAGCTGTCCCTAGCCACGCCAGAGAAGCTGCATCTTGAGTCTCTAAAGGAAAGAAACCAGCTCATCGAGTTGGGTGGGCTGGCCGTATCCAACGAGATCATCGCCCAGTTTCTGACCAACTTGCAGCGTTCCCCGTGGTTCACAAACGTCGAGTTAGATGGCATCGATCAAGTGGATGTGGATGGGTACAAACTCAAACGCTTTGTGGTCACCGCTCGGGTGGTCGTGCCGGCGGTTGAAAAGCTCGAGAAGGAGGAGCTGTGACAGCTACAGACCTACTCGACAAGCTCGCAGGCACACCGAGAAATCAGCGGTTTTCGCTTTATGCCCTGGTCTTTGTGGGCTTTGGGGCGTTGTTCTGGTTCTTGATTTACTCGCCGACCAAGAGCGATGTCTCGTCTTTGGCGTCTGAACAAGCTCAGCTTCAAACCGACAAGGCTCGGGTCAAGGCCCGGGCTGAGAATCGCGATACCTTCGAGGCTGAGCTGCTCGCGCTGAACAACGAGCTCAAGCAAGCCCTACGAGAGTTGCCCGACCAGAAGGAAATCCCTGAGCTGGTCCGTCGTATCTCCAATGAGGGACGTCGCTCCGGACTGGAGATTCGTAAGTTCAAGACCATGTCGGAGGTCCCTCAGCAGTTTTACGCTGAGGTCCCCGTCGCGCTCGAGGTCTACGGGTCCTTCCACGAGGTGGCGATGTTCTTCGACCGCTTGGCCAAGCTGGACCGCATCGTCTACGTCCAAGATGTAGAGCTGTCGAGCCCCACCGAGCGAGGCGGCAAGGTCTACCTGAAGGTCACCGGAACGGCGGTCACTTTCCGCTTCTTGAGCGACGAAGAAATCGCTGCTCAGGGTGCCGCCCGTGAGCGTCGCGGCAAAGGCAAGGGGAGAGGCTGATGCGAAACGTATTTTGTCTCACAGCTTTCCTGTCCATAGGGCTCACGGCCTGCCAGGATGACCTCGCCCCGGCCAACCAAGGCAAGGCCGTGACGGCTCCAAGAGCTCCAACGGCTCCAACGGCCGAACTGTCAGTCGACCCCTTGGCCGACTTGGCCCCATCGTACACATACAATCCCATTGGCAAGCGTGATCCATTCCGCAGTTTCTTCAAGGGCCAGGATGACGGAACGATCGTCAATCCCACGCCATTGCAGCGCTTCGAAGTGGATCAGTATCTGCTGGTGGGCGTGGTCTGGGGTGTTTCAAACCCCAAAGCCATGGTCCAGGATCCCGAAGGCACAGGGCACGTCGTTCAGACAGGCACCTACATCGGGAAAAACTGGGGCAAGGTCAGTGCCATCACCAGCACCTCCGTGGTCATCACGGAGGAGTTTACGAACATTGATGGTGAGCTGGTCACCAACCAGTTGACCCTTGACCTTCCGGTCACAGAGCTTGAGCTTTAGCAGTTCCTTGCGTGGAGCCCCCATGTCATTCCGCAGCACCGCAAACCGCATTGCCTTAGGGGCAGTGGTTACGACGCTCGCCTTGCTAACAACCCCTCTCCTTGCAGAAGGTGGCCCAGGCCTCTCTGGTGCCGTCGTGGCTGTCCAGGGAGATTCGAGCGAAGTCACGGTCAGCTTTGACGGTGATCTGAGCTCTGCCCGCTCGTCCTACTACAAAGATGGGAATCTGGTTGTTGTCGAGGTCACCGGTGTGGCCCTGACTTCCATCACGCCTGTCAATGGGTCTGATTTGGTAGAGAGCGTTCGCTTCGATGCCTTTGGCAGCGATGGAGTCAAGATCACGCTTGCGCTCAGCGTGCTGGCTAGCCAGGTGGACGTGGTCTCTGACCTGCTGGGTCAGGAGCTCTCAGTCCGCGTCACGCCCGTCACGTCGATGGGAGTCGATCCTCTGGCGGTGTCATCGGTGGTCGGTTCTTTGGAAAACCAGGAACTGCGTGGACAGGAAGTGGGGGCAGTCTCCGGTCCGATTGACCTGAACGGCGCGGCACTGGCCTCGTTGGACTACGACCACCAGGACTCTGTGGCTCGTGTGGTCATCGGTACGACAGGAGGCGTGGACTACAGCACCAGCCAGCCTGAGCCCAATCTACTGATCGTGGACTTTCCCGGAGCCAAGCTGCCGGCGTCCCTCGGCCGCGTGCTGGATACTTCGCAGTTCATCTCGCCTGTGCAGATGGTACGCGCCTACAAGACCCGTAGTGGCGTTCGTGTGGCCATTAGCCTGAACACGTCTTCGACCTGGAACGTCAGTAATGGGCCCGATGATCTGATCTACTTGGACGTAGAGATCCCCGAGCAGATGCAGCAGGACCGTGTGCTGGCCATGCAGTCAGGCTTGAGCGTGTCTCCTGCCAACCCAGGCCAAACAGGTGAGGCCGGCGTGGCCGGCTACTCCACCAGTGAGACCTTGATCGGTGAATCTGGTAAGACGAGCGACCCCTCACAGATCTGGGGATCTGGCGGCGGGGCCAGTGGGTCTTCGGGCTTTACGGGCACTGCCAACGGCTTCTTGATCGAGAGTAATGCGGCTGCCGACGCCTTGTATGGCGGGCGCCGCATCAACTTGGACTTGGTAGAGGCGGACATACACTCCGTGTTCCGTCTGATTCACCACGTCTCAGGGCTGAACATCGTCGCCGGTGACGACGTCAAGGGCAAGGTCACGATGACCTTGGAAGACGTCCCCTGGGACCAAGCCTTCGCAGCAATTCTTCAGTCCAAAGGATTGGGTGCACAGCGCTTCGGCAACATCGTGCGCGTCGCCCCGATCGAGATCATCAAGGCTGAGCAACAAGCTGCCTTGGAGGCTCAGAAGGCCCAAGAGGATCTCACGCCGCTCAAGGTCCTGGTCGTGCCGCTGAACTACGCCCAGGCGGAAGCCATGGCGCAGCAAGTGTCCTCCATGCTGAGCCCTCGCGGTTCGGTCGAGGTTGACGCACGCTCCAACCAGCTCATCGTGAAGGAGACGGAAGACCGTTTGGCCCAGATCCGTGAACTGCTTCGTCACGTTGACCGCCAGACCCCCCAGGTTCAGATCTCGGCGCGCGTGATCGAGGCGACCTCGAGCTACAGCCGGGGTCTGGGTGTGCAGTGGGGCGGCGAGCTCGATGCCAGCGGAACCACAGGCTACGGAACGGGGCTGTTTTTCCCCAACTCTATCGGCGTTAGCGGTGGCGCACAGCAGCAGCAGACCGGTCAGGGTGGAACTGGCCTGTTTTATGCGCCCGACCAGGACAACCTGGCGGTGGACTTGGCACCCGATGGCGAGGCAGGCTCGCTGGCCCTTAGCTTGGGCAGCATTCCTGGCTTGATCGATATCGATGCGCGCCTAAGCGCCATGGAGTCTGAGGGTTGGGGCGAGATCATCTCCTCGCCGACAGTCACCACACTAGACAACGTCGAGGCCATCATCCGGCAGGGCGCGAAGGTTCCTTTCTTGTCCACCTCGGCTGGCGGCACCCAGGTGCAGTTCATTCAGGCGGCCTTGGTGTTGACGGTCAAGCCTCACATCACCTCCGACGGCAAGATCTTCATGGACATCGACGTGGAGAACAACCGTCCGGACTTCTCCAACGTGGTCCAGGGCCAGCCTGCGATTGTCATCAAGGAAGCGAGCACTCAACTGTTGGTCGCCGACCGCGACACGATGGTCATTGGCGGCGTGTACGCCTCCGAGGAGAACCAGTCCTCCAGCATGGTGCCCTTCTTTGGGCGCATTCCGGTGCTGGGCGTGCTCTTCCGCAACAAGAATTACCAGAGCTCCCGCCAAGAAATGCTGGTCTTCGTGACCCCGAGTATTGTACGTCGGAACGACTAAGTGGCCCAAGGTCTCTCGTTGGTGGGCTTTATGGCCGCTGGAAAGAGTACCTTAGGTCCCCCACTTTCCCAGGCCCTTGGCCTGGGTTTTGTGGACTTGGACCAAGCCATTGTTCAGGATACAGGTCTCCCGATCCCTGAGTTCTTTGCCCGGCACGGCGAGCAGCAGTTTCGCATGGTCGAGGCCAGGGTGCTGCGTCAAGTCTTGGCCTTGGGACCGGTGGTGCTGGCGTGTGGGGGAGGGGTATTGGATACGCGGGGCAACCTGCAGGCGCTCCAGGGCTGGGGTCGTATCGTGTTTGTTGACGTGGACCTGCAGACCTCGATGGCGCGGATGGGCGCGGACCCGGACAGACCGTTGTCCACCGATGTGGGGCTTGCTGCACGGTATGAAAGGCGACAAGCTGACTATCAGAGAGCTGACCTTCGTGTAGATGGCACTCAAGATTTGGGGTCATTGATTCAAGAACTTCGGGAGCATCCGTGGAATTAAGCGTCAATCTTGGCGCGCGCAGCTATCCCATTGTGTTGGGACGCTTGGGGCAGCTGGGCGTCCGACTGGCGAGGGAGCGTGCCCCAGGGCGCTGCGTCTTGGTGAGCAATGAGGTGGTGGCCCCGCTGTATGCGCAGACAGCTCTGGCGAGCTTAGAAGGTGCTGGATTTGAGCCCACCCTGGTGCAGATCCCCGACGGCGAGGCCAACAAGACCCTCGCCACTTGGCAAGGCCTAGTCGCGCGTCTGCTGGAGTTGGGAGTGGACCGTCAGACCACTCTGGTCTCGCTGGGAGGGGGCGTGACCGGGGACATTGTGGGCTTTGCGGCATCTTCCACTTTGCGTGGATTGTCGTTTGTACAGGTTCCCACAACCTTGTTGGCCATGGTGGATGCGTCAGTTGGCGGTAAGACCGGGGTTAATACTCCCCAGGGCAAGAACTTGGTGGGCGCCTTTTACCAGCCGATCTTGGTTCTTGCCGCCATGGACACCCTGGCGACTCTCTCCCCAGAGGAGTTCCGTTGCGGGCTTGGGGAAGTGCTCAAGCACGCTGTCCTGGAAGGGCCAGACTTTTTTGAGTGGCTAGCCTGCAACGCACAAGCTGTCTTGGCCCAGGAACCGGGGGTGCTGGAACAGGCCATTGCGCGTTGCTGCGCCTACAAAGCCGAGATCGTGGCCCAAGACGAGAGGGAAGGGGGCATCCGAGCCCTGCTCAACTGTGGCCACACACTCGGGCATGCATTGGAGCGAGAACTGGGCTTTGGCAGCCTGCGTCACGGCGAGGCCGTCGCGATAGGCATCATTGGCGAAGCCGCCATCTGCGTGGCGCGAGGTCATGCGCCTACGGCGTGGTTAGAGGCGCTCCGGACCTTGACCATGGCGCTGGGGCTGCCGATACAGGCCCCTGGCCATCTGCGTGTTTCTGCGATTGTCCAGTCGACCCGCCACGACAAGAAGCGCGCTCATGGTATTCTTACTGCGGCGCTGCCGGCCGGGCCGGGCAGAGTCACGCTGTCTGCTGTCACACCCGCTGAGCTCTCTGTCGCCGCCCAAGCGATTCTCCCTCCGGAGGCCGAATGTCCGTCCTGATTCCACTCCTGCTTGCGCTGAGCTGTGTGCCTAATACGGGTCATCCTGCGCCCGCTGACGCGACCATCGATCCCACGCCGGACGAATACACCTTGGTCCCTGACTTTGCTGGAGAGCTTGGCGATGCTCGCGGCTACTTGGTCAAAGTGGACGCGATGGTCCAAGACCGCAACGGCACGCCATTGCCGGACACAGAGGTGGAGTTCACCTCTGAGTATGCCGGCATGTACCTGTTGCCAGAGGCTGCAATTCGCGAGGTTGACCCTCCGGATCCGGAGGCCGAAGGGGCGCAGTGCGACCTGGCGGCGGAAGGCTACGATGCCGAAGCTTGTGCTTGGTATGACTTGGAGACCGAGCTCTATTTCGAGCTCTCCCCCAGCTACGAGGGCGACTATTTGCCCAACTACGTGGTATCCAAGACCGACCGGTTCGGGAACGCCCGCATGTGGGTCTATGTGGATGCCTTCCCATCATCGGGCGAGGGTAGCTACTCCTCCGTGTTTGTGAGCGCGAAGATCACCAACAGCTATGCGGTGATCACCTTCTCTCCGGAATCCGGTGCCTGAACAGCTGTTGGTTCTTCAGGGTCCCAACCTGAACCTCTTGGGTAGGCGGGAGCCTGGGACATACGGCACCACCACATTGGCGGAGATCCAGGCGGGTTTGGACCACCAAGCTCAAGGCTTGGGCGTCTTGTTGCGCCACTTCCAGGCCAATGGGGAAGGTGCGCTCATCGACCGAATTCACTTGGCAATGGACCAAGGCTTGAACGGCATTCTGTTCAATCCTGGTGGCTATACGCACACCTCGGTTGCACTGCGCGACGCTCTGGTTGGTGTGGCCATTCCGTTCGTAGAGGTCCACCTCTCCAACGTGCATGCGCGGGAGAGCTTTCGGCACCACAGTCTTTTAGCACCGGTGGCAGTGGGCCAAGTCACGGGCTTTGGAGCCTTCAGCTACACCCTTGGTCTTCAGGCGCTCGTCCAAGAGCTTCGGGCCCGGGCTTGAGTCCAAGCGGGTGAGGGGATAGCCTCCCGCAATGCGGAGGCCGAAATGGACTTGGACCAGATCAAAAACTTGCTCGAGATCCTCAAGGAACAAGAGGTGAACGAGTTTAGCTATGAGACCGAAGCGTTGTCGCTGTCGGTCAACTTTGGGGCCCAGGTGGTCCAAGGCATGGCCCCGGTGATGGCCACGCCCCAGGTTGCCGCCGCGGCTCCGGCTGCTGCCCCTGTTGCTGCTGCACCCGCCGAGAGTCTTGGTGTCGGTCTGGAGTCCCCAATGGTTGGCACCTTCTACAGTGCTCCCAGCCCGGATCAGCCCGCCTTTTGCAAGGTGGGCGACACCGTCTCCAAGGGTCAGACCCTCTGTATTATCGAGGCCATGAAGCTCATGAATGAGATCGAGGCTGAGGTGAGCGGAACTGTGGTGGAGATGCTGGTCGAAAATGGCCAGCCAGTGCAGTTCGGTCAAGTGCTCTTCAAAATTGATCCGGCCTGACCCGTGATCAAGCCCCCCTTTGAGAAGATTCTCGTCGCCAATCGCGGTGAGATCGCCCTGCGGGTGATTCGTGCTTGCCGAGAGCTGGGCATCAAAACCGTCGCGGTCTACTCCCAGTGCGATGCCACCGCCTTGCATGTCCGCTTTGCTGACGAGTCGGTCTGCATCGGTCCTCCACAGGCCTCTCTAAGCTACCTGAAGGTCTCCAACGTTATCTCGGCGGCGGACATTACCGGGGCGGATGCTGTGCATCCAGGGTATGGATTCCTGGCGGAGAACGCTGTCTTTGCTGAGGTTGTGGAGCGCCATGGTATGACCTTCATCGGTCCTCGCCCCGAGCTCCTCCAGACCTTTGGCGACAAGCTTAGCGCAAAGGCTGCCGCCCGCAAGGCCGGCCTGCCGCTGATCCCTGGAAGCAAGGGCTCTATCGACGATGTGGAGGAGGCCGTCAAGGTTGCTGACGAGGTTGGCTACCCCATCATGCTCAAGGCTGCGGCAGGCGGTGGTGGCAAGGGCATGCGCGTGGTCGAGGACGCAACCCAGCTCCGTCGCGTGTTCTCGCTTACGAGCAACGAGGCTCTTGCAGCCTTTGGCAACGGCGACGTCTTTATCGAGCGCTTCCTGCGCAACCCCCGCCACGTTGAGGTTCAGGTTGCAGGCGACATGCATGGCGTGGCCATCCACGTCGCCGACCGCGACTGTTCAATGCAGCGCCGTCACCAGAAGGTCTTAGAGGAGGCGCCTGCACCAAACCTGGCGCCGGATCTCGTGGAGCGCATCCGGAGTGCTGCTGCCGAGCTGGTGCGGGCCGTCGGATACCACACCGTTGGCACCGTGGAGTTCTTGGTGGACGGCGAGGAGTTCTTCTTCTTGGAAGTGAATCCTCGCATTCAGGTCGAGCACCCTGTGACCGAGTTGGTGACTGGCTTGGACTTGATTCAGATGCAGATCCAGCTGGCTGCCGGTGTGCCCATGCCCATCACTCAAGAGCAGGTGGTGGTTCGTGGTCACGCCATCGAGGCCCGTATCAACGCCGAGGACTCGTTCACCCACGTGCCCAGTCCAGGCAAGGTGACTGGCTTTTTCCTACCTGGAGGGCCTGGGATTCGGGTGGACTCTGCTGTTCATGAGCAAGCGATTGTTCAGCCCTACTATGACTCTTTGGTGGCCAAGCTCATCGTCTGGGCACCCACCCGCGAAAAGGCTCTGATCAAGATGCGCGGCGCCTTGGCCGAGTCTGTCGTAGAGGGGATCAAGACGACGATTCCGCTTCACAAAGAGCTGCTTCGGCATCCGGACTTTGTCGCTGGAACCATGACGACCAAGACTTTGGATGCCTACTTGGCCAAGCGTGGACAAGACGCCAAGTAGGCCGTCGCATGCTCTGATGTGGCATCATCGCCTTCCTGCGAGTTGGCACTCGGAAGGCGGAGGATGCACGTGGCGGACCTGGATCGGAACGAGCTTGAGCAGCGGGCGCTTCGCGAGTTGTCTCGCGACCAACTGGATCGGGCCACCCAGACTTACATCGAGATTTTGCGGATGGAGCCGCGTGACCGGCGGATCCGCCAAAAGCTCGCTGAACTCTACCTAAAGGGTGGTCGAAAGCGGGATGCGGAGAGGCAATACCGTCAGCTCTACAAGGCATACCGCCACGATGGCAATCATCGGGCGCTGGTGGCCGTCTTGCTCAAGGTGAAGCAACTTGCACCAGAAGACTACGAGATGCTGGGTCGGTTGGGGGAGAGCTACCGCAACCTGGGTCGGGCCAGCGAGGCCAAGCCGCTCCTCGAAGACTCCTGGCGCGCGCTCATGCGGCAAGACATTGAGATGGCCCTGTGCTTTGCTGATATGCGCCTGGGCTTGGACCCATCGGACATCCCTTTCCTGACGGAGATCGCCGAGGGACTGGTGTCCCTAAATATGAATCTGCGGGCATTCAGCTATTACGAGCGTGGCATTCGCCTGTACCGGGACAGGGGACAACTCGAGGAGATGGGTCGCCTTGCCGTTCGCGCCTTGGAACTCAAGCCCGACGAACCCGAGCTGCTCCGTGCTGCTGCCGAGGCCAGCCTGTCGGTAGACGATGTGACCACGGCTCTGCAGCACCTGCAGCCTGCATTTGCCAGCAACCCCAACGACCCGGTGGTCCTGGACCTGATGTCCCGTTGCTTTGAGCACGCCGGAGACCTGCCCAAGGCCCGCCGTGTGCTGTTGGAGCTGGCCAGGGTGAACCGAGAGGCCTCCCAACCCGGGGGCTGGGTGTCTGCTCTCCAGCGGGCCGAAAAAGCCGGTGAGCCCGACCTGAAGGCTCAGCTGGACCTGGCCCAGGCAGCCCTTGCCTTGTCGGAGCTTCGCCTTCACCATCTCCCTTCGGCAGCTCCCAAAATAGAAGCCGCTGGGCACGCATGCGTGCAGGCCGAAGTTTTCGTGTGCTACGGCTTCTTGGACCGTGCCGCGTCCACCTTGGATGTTGTGCGACAGGACCTACCCGATGATCTCTCCCTGTTGGCATGGCGCTGCGAGGTCGCGGCCCTGCAAGGGGATCTTCCGCTGGCCATTCGCTTGGGCAAGATCTACTTGGCCTCGGTGAAGGAAGACGAAGCGCTCCGCACGGTAGAGCGTCTCCGAAGCCTGGGTGCAGATGTTGAGGTGGCAGAGTCGGCTCCTGACGCCATGGACGAGGGCGAGATGATCGAGGATGAAGAGCTCATCGACGATTCACCTGCGCTTGGGGGCGATGTGTTGTCTGACGAACTGGACCCCTTCTCTTCGGCGCCCGACCCCTTCGCGGATGACTTGGACCCCTTTGCCCAGGCCATCAAGTCCAGGGGCGGTGTTGATGTGGAGACTCCTTTTGATGCCTCCATGGATGTGGACCCCTTTGCAGGCTTGGACTTAGACGAGGACGAGGACCAGGAGGATCTGGGGAGCGCTGCCGCCGACGCCATCGAAGAGGCCCGTGGCCTGATTGGCATGGGGGAGTTCTCCGAGGCTCTGAGCACGTTGGAAGGTCAAGGGGGACTGGAAGTCGCCACGCTGCGCGCACGCTGTCAGCGGGAACTGGGCGAGCTCTCCAGTGCGCTTAGTGGCTTGAGGGATGTGTTGGATGAAGCCGATGAGAATGCCCCCCACTGGATGGAGGCGCTCTTTGAGCTTGGGGACTTGGCTGGCCGGGCTCAGAAGCCCATGCTGGCCCTGCGCACGTTGAAAAGGGTCCATGACAAGGACCCTTCATGGCGCGCCAAAGACGTCGCAGCCCGGGTACGATTGCTGCGAAAGCGACTTAAGAAGTAGCTTGCTTGCCGTGCTGTGGGGGCTTAGTTCGGCGGGGTAGGCGGGTGTAGCTCAGTTGGTAGAGTCCAAGCTTCCCAAGCTTGTTGTCGCAGGTTCGAATCCCGTCGCCCGCTCCATAAAAAAAGCCCGCCTCGGTTGAGGCGGGCTTTTTTTATGGAGCGGGAGCTTAGTCGTTCCAGTCCGAAGTAGGGCCGCCAAAGGCACCCTGGTCGGTGGTGGAACCATCGGAGTCCGAGTTTGATGGGTCACCCGCATCCACCGAAGGAGAAGTGGAGAGCAAGGTCCAGTCGTCGGCAGAGGCGTTGGTGAACAGGGCGTCGTAGCTGATGTTGCCCGAGCTGCCGGTTGGGTCGGTGATTCCGCTGTAGCCGCTGCCCGTCGTGTTGTAGACGTTGTTGTAGGAGCCTGAGAAGCTGGAGCTGCCATCGAAGTAGAGCGCGGCCACGCTGCTGTCTGCGTAGACGATGCTGCTGGACATGGTGCCGGTCGACGAACCCTGGAAGTAGATCGAGGAGCCGTAGGTTCCAGCGTCGTTCTCGGAGTAGGTCACGTTCTCGGTGGCCAAGGTTCCGGAGAGCACGATTGCTGCACCGCCGTCTTCGGTTGCAACGTTGTTGGCGTTGACCACATTGGTCTCGGTCATCTGACCGCCATCCAGTTCCACTCCAGCACCATCCAAGCCGGTGTTGTCCAGGATGAAGCTGCTGTCGATGGTAATCGCCGAGGTGGAGTCCACGTAAAGTCCACCGCCCTCCATCGCATCGTTGCTGTCGATCTCCAGATCGTAGACCGTGGAGTTACTGCCGATGAAAGCGATTCCGCCGCCGTAGGAGAAGGTGTAGGTGTCGCCGGTTGCCTCTTCCGTTGCACCATCGATCACATCGTAGTCTTCAAGGTCGTTGCGGGTGATGATCAGGTCGTAGAGCGTGGGGTCCGAGTTCTCGACGTAGATGCCGCCACCCCAGTAGGTGTAGTAGGTGTCGGTGCAAGTGGTCACCGAAGAGCAGGAGCGGGTCTCGGTGTAGGTGTAGTAGTAGCCTTCGCCATTGGTCAGTGTCATGCCTGACAGCTCCGAGGCGGAACTCTCTCCGGATGCGAAGGTGGCCACCGGAGAGCCGGTACCCGACGCATCTACCCGGGTACGGTCGGAGCCTTCTACGCCGGTCACGGTGAGATCCCGACCACTGAAGTCGATTGCCTCGTAGTAGGTGCCTCCGTACACAATGACGCACTCGGTGGCGTTGTCGATGCCGTCCTGAATTAAGTCGAACGGGGAGGTAGAAGAGCCATCGCCGGTGGCTGAGCCCAGCGTTGAGTCCACAACCATGGGCTCCAAGGCGTCAGCATCGTCGCAGTCATAGGTATTGTCGGTGTACCCAGAAGGAGTGGAGCAGGCCGAAACAGTGCTTGAGGGGTCGCCAAATCCGTCGGAGTCCGAGTCGGCGTAGTAGGTTTCGCCGTCGATGGGGTCGTCGTCGACAAGGCTGTTGCAGTCGTTGTCGGCGGAGTCACAGACCTCGGTCCCTCCGGGGTAGCTGCTTGAATCGAGGTCGTCGCAGTCCGTTGAATCGGAGACGTAGCCGCTGGGTTGGTAGCACTCCACATCCGTGCTCGCGAGATCGCCGTATCCGTCCTCGTCAATGTCGCTGTACCAAGTGCTTGCGTCGACGGCACTGTCTTCGTCGACAATGGAATCGCAGTCGTCGTCGTCTCCGTCACAGTACTCATCGGCGCCGGGGTACTCGTCGGAGTCAGTATCGTCGCAGTCCGTCGCGTCGGAGACATAGCCGCTAGGCTGGGTGCAAGCCTGGGTGGTGGTGCTCACGTCGCCATAGGTGTCGGCATCGCTGTCCGCGTACCAAGTGAGTGCGTCGTCTGCAGTGTCTTCGTCGACAACACCATTGCAGTTGTTGTCAATGGTGTCGCAGACCTCGGTCTCGGAGGGGTTGGCCAAAGGCTCTGAGTCATCACAGTCCCCGCCCACTTCGGCGTAGCCCGTGGGTTGCGCGCAGGCCTCGGAGCTCAGCGCGTCGTCGCCGTAGTTGTCTGCGTCCAGGTCGGCGTAGAAGGTCGTGGTGACGCCTTCGTCGACGAAGGTGTCGCAGTCGTTGTCCGCCTCATCGCAGGACTCGGCGTTGCCGGGCCAGGCATAGGCATTGGTGTCGTCGCAGTCCTGGTCGTTTGTGACATAGCCCTTTGGCTGACGGCACTCGTCAAGGCTCGCCGCGGCATCACCGAATCCGTCCAAGTCTGCGTCGGCGTAGTAGGTCGAGGTGGTGCCCTCGTCGATGTCGCCGTCGCAGTTGTTGTCGATGTAGTCGCAGATCTCTGCGGTGCCGGGGTTTGCCGACGCTTCGCCGTCGTCGCAGTCACCGCCCACGGGGACGTAGCCGCTGGGCTTTTCACAGGCCTGCAGGTTGACGGAGTCGTCTCCGAATCCATCGTTGTCCGAGTCTTGGTAGTAGGTGGTGGTCACCGACTCATCGATCTCGTCGTTGCAGTTGTTGTCGTTGCCATCGCAGATCTCAACTGCGCCGGGATAAATCCCCGGGTCGTTGTCGTTGCAGTCCTCTTCCGCTGAGAACCCGTCACCGTCCGCGTCGATGGACGTCGCGGAGCCCGTATCGGTGTCGAGTGGGACTCCAAGGTCTCCACCATCGTCTTTGCAGGAGAAGAGGGAGAGGGCGAGCAAGATGCTGGTTGCGCTCATGTCTATTGGCTCCACGACAGATTGGGTGCAGGTCTACGGACCTGTTCCATGTTCTTTGAGTCGGAGAATACCGGCTCAGGGGCAAATTGCAAGTCCAGATTAGGACCTGCCAACGGGCTGAAATCATGGTGCCCCGGTGGCAGGGGGGACTTGGTCCAGCGCGGGACCTTATTCTGCAGCGCGTGCAGCTTTCAATATGCCGAAACGCAAGCCCGCGTCCGACGCTATGCAGGCCTCTAAACCGCAAAAACCCAGGACAGTAGCGATCACAGTGGCCCCTCCTGCCAAGTAATCGGCGCGTTTTGGACTCACGCAGGCCAGAAGTTGCCGTTGGCCTGCGTCTGCATGAAGCAGCCGCTGTTGCCAGTGGTTGAGCCTGTCCCGCGTGAGCAGTCGCCCGTGCACGGCTTTGCCTTGGTAGGTACTCAGACCGGCATCCATCGCAGCCAAAGTTGTGGCGGTACCCGCAACCACGACCGCTTGGCTTGGTTTGGCAGGAAGGACCACCGCCGCCAAGAGATCTTGAAGATGGCTCAACGCACCCGGAAGTCCGGAGCTGTCTTGGTCCAAGCCAAAGGCCTCGGTCAGGCGTACAGCGCCAACCTCCAGGCTGGTCCGGTAGCTGATCAGCTCCCCTTGACCGATGATGATCTCCGTCGAGCCTCCACCCAGGTCGATGACCAGGACGGGACCCTCCTCTAATTCCAGTCCACGGAGGGCGCCTAAGTAGGAGAGCTGCGCTTCTTCTTCACCCGAGATGGTCTGGATCTTGATGCCTAACTCGCGCTTCATCTGGTCGAAGAACTGTGGCGCGTTGCTGGCCCGGCGTGCTCCACTCGTCGCGCAGATGCGGATCTGCTGAGGTGGGATGCCATGAGAGCTGGCCACTTGTGCGTAGTGGCGGAGGACCTGCTCGGCATGGGCCATACGGGCTGGCTCAAACTGACCCATGTCGCCCAAGCCTTTGCCCAATCCCACTACCTCAGCTTGGTCGTGGAGCAAGACCCCGTCCGCTGACTCCACAGCCAGAAGCAAGCTGTTGCTACCCAGATCGATCGCGGCATAGGCTCTGTTCACAGGTCTTCCTACCAGCTAAGACGTGGGGACCAAGAGGGGTTGCTCCAGGAGCCCCCTCCTTGGGTGACTTGGACTTGGTGTCGGCCGTCAGAGGTGCTCATCCAGATGTGGGAGCTGCCGCTTCGGGTGCTCACGAAGGATAAGTAACGGCCATCCGGAGACCAGCTGGGGTCCTCGTTGCTGCCTTGACCTTGGGTGATGCGCTGCATGTCAGAGCCGTCGGGCCGAACAGTGAACACGTCGTAGCCGCCGTCTCGGCCCACGAATGCAATGCGGTCGCCCTTCGGGGACCATTGTGGGTCGGTGTTGTGGTTGCCCTGAAAGGTCAGGCGCTTGGGATCGCCTCCCTGGGCCGACATGGTGTAGAGCTGCAATCCGCCGCTTCGCTCGCTGGCGAAGACGATCTGCGAGCCGTCCGGCGAGAAGCTGGGAGAGAGATCGATGCCTGGGGTCTTGGTGAGCTGGGCTACGACCTTGCCGTCTGCACTGGAAATGCCAAAGATGTCGGTGTCACCACGCCCACCGCTGCTCAAAGTGAGCGCGAGTAGGTCTCTGCCGGGGGCCCACGCAGCACCTGTGTTGACACCGGAGCGCGAGGACACCCGCCGCACTTTCCCGGTGCTTAGGTCTGCTACGTAGAGGTCGGGATTGCCGCCGCGGTAGCTGGTGTAGGCAATCTGGGTCCCGCTGCTGTTCCAGGCGGGCTGCAGGTTGATGCTGCCATTCTTGGTCAGACTGCGCACCCCGTGTCCGTCCATGTCCACCAGCTTGATTTCCTTGTTTCCACTGGACTTTGAGACTGCGGCGAAGCGCGTGGTAAAGATGCCTGGCTCGCCACTCACCAGACGGATGATCTCGTCGGAGATTCGGTGGCCGACCATTCGGGCGTTGCTGGAGGCCGCCGTGAAGCGCTTGGCTCCCATGCGGTCTCGGCCGGGGACGTCATAGACCCAGACCTCGGCGGACACCTGATCTCCAGAGATCTCCGAGAGGGAGGTCTTTGCGAGCACCACGGCGCCGGGCACGTCCCAGTCACTCCACTGAAACTCCCCTTGCTGGATGCCTGCGCTGCCCGGCTCGATGTAGGCGGCAGGGTCAATGACGTTGAAGAAGCCCGACATGTTCAGGTCGTTGCGCACCACTTCCCAGACCGTGTCGCTGACCGAACCGTCGCCCTTGGGCTTTGGAATGGCAATGGGCAGGTCTTGTCCGCCGGGCGCGGAGATGCGCACCACGATGTTTTCGATATCACTCGCGGTGACTGTGGACGTTGTGGGCTGCTCAGAGGGCTCTTGGGCCTGGGCGATGGGGTTCACGACCAGAGTGAGTGAGCCTGCGGCGAGCAACAGGAGCCATGCGGTTGAGCGCTTCAAGCTGCATCCCTTGGTGTAAAGGAAAGGGGCAAGGTGACCTTATCCTTCCGCATTAGTTCAGGTGGTGCGGGTGGCACGGCGCCAGTTTTATCCAATGCTCGGCGTGCGGCAGCGTCAAAGCTGACGTTCCCGGAACTCTTTCGAACGCTGGTTCCCACAATGTTGCCTTGGCGATCGATAGTGACAGCAAGGATCACCTCCAGACCAGAGTCGGTCTGGATCGGCTTGAAGTTGGGGTAGACCGCACCCTTGATCTTCTCGTGCCAGGCAGCAAGGACGGGGTCTCCCACGCTACCTGAGCTGCTGCCCGTCGCTCCTTCGACCCCATCTGTGCTGGTTCGCGCCCGGTCTTGGGTCCCCAGAGGGGCGTCGGGCTGCAGGTTTTGCAGGGCGGCTTGGCGGCGCATGTCCCGCAGGGCTTTCTCCCGGTCCGGGTCCTCTTTAAGATCCTGGCCCTTCACCTCGGGGGGAGGAAGTGTGGGATCCACCAAGTCCGAGTTGGTCTTGATGGGCTCGACGGGCAGCGGGTCTGGGGTGCCCTTGACAGGAGTAGGCGCCCTCTCGGCTTTTTGTGGCATGGCGGTTGTTTGCTTGGGCATGGCCAGCATGCTCACTTCCATGAGCACCTCGTCCGGGTCGATCATCGGACCCGACTCCGGAGCGAACTTGGCGGCTAGGAGGATGCCCAAGGCCATCGCGGCGTGCAGGCCCAAGGCGATAGGGAGAGCAACGCCAGGCTTGAAGGGCTGGGGAGCGAGCAGTGAGTGGCTCACTCCGCAGGGCTCGGTTGGGTCACCAAGCCCACTTTGCCAATGCCGGACTGCTTGGCGATGCCCATCAGCTGAATGACCCGCTCATAGGCCAGGCTCCCGTCGGCCTTGACGAAGACCGCTTGGTCAGGGTTGGCCGTGTGGATGGCCGCCAGTTTGGTGGGCAGCTCCTCCCAGGTCATCTCGTGCTCGTTGATGTAGGTGCGTCCGTCCGCATCGATGCTCAGGATGAGCTGGTCTTCGGAGTCGGTCTCCAAAGCTGGGGTGTCTTGGCGGGGCAGGTCTACATCCACGCCCTGGACCATCATTGGGGCGGTCACCATGAAGATGATGAGCAGCACCAAGGTCACGTCCACGAAGGGCGTCACGTTGATCTCGGAGACCATGCCCCCATTTCCGCTGCCGCCGCTCATCCCCATCAGGCGCTCCGGGTGCTCTTGGAGAAGTGGCGCTTGACGATGTTCAGAAAGTCATCGGAGAAGTTGTCCATCTCCGTGGTCAGCACTCGAATTCGGCTGTTGAAGTAGTTGTACGCCATGACCGCAGGAATCGCGGCTGCCAGACCCACGGCGGTGGCGATCAGCGCATGGGCGATGTCTGGGCCGACCACTGCAATGCTGGCGGTGCCCTCGATACCGATCTTTTGGAAGGCGCGGAGGATTCCCCAGACGGTCCCAAAGAGACCGATAAACGGGGCGGTTGAGCCGGTGGTTGCCAAAAAGGGAATCATTCGCTCCAGCGAGGTCAGCTCGGTGCTGGCCGCTCGGCGCAGGGCTCGAATCAAGTTGTCGATGCCCCCTAAATCCATCTGACCTTGGCCTCCGGCTTCGTCGTTCTGTGTCAGCTTGTGTAGCTCCACGTAGCCAGCCTTGAAAACCTCAGCGATGGGTGACTGGGGGTAGTCCCCTGCCTTTTCGTAGACTTGATCCAGGCGCCGGCTGTTCCAGAAAAGATCCAAGAACTCGGTGGACTGCTTGGCGGCGTTCCGCAGCAATAGCCCCTTGTTGATCAGGATCACCCAGCATCCAATGCTCATGGCCACCAAGCTGACCAGCACAAACTGCACGACCAAGTCCGCCTCGGTGATGAGTGCCAGGGTGCTCGGCTGCGCCGATCCGGGCACCGCTACTGCGGCTAAGTAAGCTGTGATGACGCTGTCCATGGGGCTACTCGTCCTCCAGCTTGGTGCGCTCGCGGGGCCCTGTCCAGGCGCTCATGCCTTCCATTACATTGTAGATTTCGTGGGCGCCGATGCTGACCATGAACTCGGCTGCCGCAGCGGAACGGTCTCCACCCTGGCAGACGAAGAGGATGTGGGTGGTCTGGCCCAGGTCGTGGTACCGATGGGGAAGCTCGTCCACTGGGATGTGGGTTGCATGCACGCTGTGGTCGGCGTCGTACTCGGACTTGGTGCGCACATCCACCAGGATGTAGGCGGTGTCCTCTGACGAGAGCAGGGCCTCGGCTTGGTCACCGTCAATGTCCGTGACGGCTTTCTGAGCTTGGCCTGGCACGCGGGCATTGCTGGTCGTGGTTGCATCCACCTCCGCTGCCTCCTGTCCGGGTAGGGACATGCCTTGGGCTTGGGCCAAGAGTCCAAGCACTTGCTCGGGCGAGGGCAAGCCGCGCTCGGAGAACAGCACCTGCTGGTCCTTGCCGATCAAGACCAAGCCATCCCGACATTGAGGGCGAATACGGCCGCTCATTCCAAAGGCCCGCGAAGTAAGAGCCATGGGATCGTAGAGGAAGTAGAAGCTGCAGCGCAGGTGCGCACGCAAGTCTCTCAGTCGCTCGGTAGACGCAGTGTGAACGCCAAAGATCACCGCGTCGAGCTTCTCGGCGCTGTCCTTGGCTTCCGACCAAGCCTTGAGCCAAGCGACTGTGTCGTTGGCCTCGGACTTGAAAAAAAGCAGGACTACAGCCATTTGGCCCTTAAAGTCCCGCAGCTTGACCCAGGTGCCCTCGTCCGCGGTGAGCGAAAGGGGGGGGGCCTCGGTGTCTACCGAGATGGGATTCAGGCGCATCAAGTCTCGCGCTATCGACATGAGCAGATCCTTCTTAAAAGCGACTTGGTCTCTAAAGGCGTCTCTTAACGCACACCTTCGGGTCGGGCTGAGCTCTGGCTCACTTCCAGCACATCGATCACGTCATCGGCCATATCGGGTGGATCGGACCAGCCTTTGCGGAAGACCTCCTGCATGCGCTCACCTTTCTTCTTCCCCCGGGCGTAGGCCCGGTTTGCGGCCAAGCCAATGGTCAGGCCGGGGATGAGTCGAATGCCTCGTCCAATGATGCGCGTCGTCGCGGTGTTGACCACTCGTCGCAAGACCATGGCGGCGGCTGCCTCACTCTTGGGTACCTGCCTGGCGGCTGCACCTGGCAGGTCGCGCATCCGCAAATCCAGCTGCGCTTGTTCAGGTAGTTCCACGTCATAAGCGGCGGCCAGTGCACGCCAGAGCATCACCCGCCCGCGATCGGTCTCCGGATTGAAGCCGTAGATCACCCCAAGGCGTTGGGCCATTCTCAGGGTGTGTACCAAGCTGGCGAGTACCTCTGGGGCTACGCCGACCGCACCGCCAATGCCACCCGCTGCACCGATCACCCCCGCGCGTACTTTTGCCTGGTCGATCAACAGCTTGGCGCTGTCGTCCAGAGTGCTCAGGCCTGGCCTGGGCTGATCCGTGCGCCAGTCTGAAAAGACGATGGAGCGGGCGGCGAACTCGGTCAGGATCTCAGAAGTGCGCAGGCTGCAGGCCGCGTACAGGCTGGGCAGCAGGTCTTGGTCCAGACGATCCTGGATGATCGCTCTCAGCTTTCGGATTGGGGGCTCGTCCATGGGGCCAGTCTATTCTCCATTGGGTGGCTTGGACAGTGGGAGAAGGCCGCCTTCTGGCCTACGGCGCATCAGCGTGCTCATTTTATCCTCGGCCAGGAGCTCCCATCTTGAAGATGCCTGCATGGCGGGTAGCAGTGTCTCTCCCTGAGTAGGCCGCCAGAGAAGCACATAGTCCACTTGGTGGTCCGCCAGACGCTGTTCCCAGTCAGGGGGCGCCTCGCTCAGCTTCAAATACACTTGCCAGGCTGAGTCCGGGAAGACCCAAGAGCGGATGTCGCCGCTGGTTAGCAGGCCTGGAACGGCCACGTTGAGGTAGCCGCCGTACTCAGGGGGGTTCAGAATCCGGGCGCCGGTGCAGTTCCCGCAGCTGTCCCGAAGGGCCTCTGCTGCGGCGATGGGGGTCTGGGTCTTGAGCCCCCGCTCCGGCGGTAGCAGGCGCAGTGCCAGCCCGAGGAAGAAGAGCGCCAGGGTCCCCCCCAGGATCTGGAGTCCTCTTTTGGGCCAGCCGCCCTGGGATGAGGGGGCTCGACTCAGCCAGAGGGCCAGCAGGGGCGCTGTGGCCAAGCCGAACCAGGCGATGAAGCGAATCCCTCGAGCGGCCAACACGCCGAAAGCGAGCACCAAGACCACACTGCCGAGCTGGGGGCGTCGCCGCAGGCTGAGTCCAGCCCAGACTGCCAGGGCGCCGTAGAGCCGGGCGCCGGCGAAGCTCAAGACTTGGGGGGGGTACCACTCCACAAAGCCTCGTGCGATGGGTGAGCTGGAGTTGGCGTAGAGGAAAGACCAGACGCCACTGACCTCGGGATTGCAAAGGGTGCCTATGCCCAGGCCCAGGGCGGTGCTCCAGGCTGGAACGGCCGCCTGGAAGTCGCGGACGGTCCAGAGTGCGCTCGCTCCCCACACCCCCAACCAGAGCAAGCCGACGGGAAAGCTGCCGTGCAGGTTGGACCAAACCGCCCCTAACAGTAGCCCCCCGATCAAGTGCACGGCGATGTGTCTGCGTTGTGCGCCCAGCCAGATGGCGATTGGCAACAGCAAGAAGACCCAGGTTTGGCCACGCACCGAGAGGTTTTGGAGCAGGAGTAGCCACGCGTACAGAGTGGCCAGCGCACTGGCACGGGGCCCTATTTTTAGG
Organism: uncultured bacterium; assembly: GCA_905480105.1. Classification (GTDB taxonomy): domain Bacteria; phylum Myxococcota_A; class UBA796; order UBA796; family CAJQPC01; genus CAJQPC01. The sequence continues at coordinate 24,799 of CAJQPC010000136.1, forward strand.
CTCCGGCAGGCGCCGTAGACCCCGAGCAAGGCCAGGCCGATCATGACGCCGTTGAATAGTCGCAGCCCTTCCAATCCGATTTTTTCGTAAAGGGCCCAGGACAGGCAAGAGAAGCCCCAGGTGGGGTTCTCGAAGGGGGTACCTTGGGCTGTCCAGGTGAACACCTCGTTGCGTAGGATCTCGCCGTTTCCGCTCATCCAGCGGCCCATTGCCAGAAAGATGTGCAGGTCGTTTGTGGCCACAGGCAGACTGGCTGCGTGGAGTAGGGCGATTGCCACCACGCATCCAAGCAAGAGGGGGGCGATCGATCTTGTGTCGTTGCTGCTCACTTATACAGGTTAGCCGAGGGTGCGTTACTTCATGGAAGAGCGGAGATGTCTGTGTCCGAGATGAACCTCACAATGCTTTCCGAAATCCTGGCCCACCCTGCGGGTGTTCGTCTGGAGAAACTCACGTCATTTGCCGAGGAGCTGGCCTCCAGCGCCGACGCCGGTGAAGCCGCCCCGAAAGAGCTGAGCCAAGCCACTGTGGCTGCCTTGTTAGAGGTGGTGCAGAGTGGCGAGGGCAGTCCCAAGCTGCGCCTGGGCATCGGCGAGGCCCTGGGTCGACTGGGTGACCCGCGGCTGAACAAGCCGGACGAGGCGGGCTACTGGGTCCCTACCGAGCTGGATCTTGGCCCTGTTCATGTGGGTCGTTTCCCAGTGACTATCGCTGAGTGGCAGCGCTTTGTTGCTGTGGGTGGGTACGAGGACGATAGTTTTTGGTCCAAGGACGGATTGGCTTGGCGCGACGGAGTCAGGCAGCTCTGGCCCGACTTGGCCGCCCGCGACTCCATCAAGCATCTGGTGGTCTCCAACCAGCCAGTTGTTGGGGTGTCTTGGTTCGAGGCCGAGGCCTACGCCACTCAGCACAATGCGCGCTTGCTGTCCTTTGACGAGCGCATGCAGGTGGCCCGTGGCGACGAGCGTCGTCCCTACCCCTGGGGCGAGCCTTTTGGGCGCGGCAACGCAAACACCCGAGAAGAAGTGCTCGGCAAGCCATGCGCTGTTGGACTCTTCGTGCGTGACCGCACCCCAGAGGGGATCGCGGACTTGGCTGGCAACGTGGCCGAGTGGACCGCAGATCGCATCGGAGACGACTGCGTGATTCATCCCGGCAGCTGGGAGCAGACCTCCATGGCAAGCTGGGCCAAAGCCCGGGCCTTGGAGCCAGCGAGTACCCGAGTTGCGGCTTTGGGCTTCCGACTGGCGCGCGACGCCAACTGAGTCGGCCACTGAGTGGCGGCTGGCCTGGAACGTGCCGCCGCGACTCAGGGCTTGCTGCTTTCTTCGATCTCGAACTGAACCCTGCGGTTCTCGGCCCTGCCTGCTGCGGTCTCGTTGCTCTGGATCGGAAGTGAAGGGCCGTATCCAACGGCTTGCAGGCGTTTTCTGTCTACGCCCTGAGTGACCAAGTAGTCTCGGACGGCTTGAGCGCGTTGTTGGGAAAGGCGTTGATTGGTCTGGGAGTCGCCGACGTTGTCTGTGTGTCCTTGGATCTCCACGAGCGTGATGTCCGTGTTCAAGAGCAGCGCACTGGCGACTTCGTCCAGCAGCGGGAGGGACGCTGGCTTAATTGTGGCCTTGCCAGTGGCGAAGAAGACCTGTTCCTGAATGACGACTTGACCTGTGGTGACTTGGACTTTGGAAAATCCCAAGGTGATGTCGATGGGAGCGGGCGCGGCGCCAGGGAGGATCTCCAGCTCAACACGCCTCGCTCCCAGGCCTGCTGCTTGGGCGACCAAAACCCACTTCCCAGGGCGAAGCTGGAACTCAGCCTGACCGGCACTGTTCGTTGTGCCTTGGGGGACCGTGTCTGGGCCGACCCAGAGAAGCTCGGCCTGTAGTGGCATTTCCTGTCCATCCTGGACGCTTATCTGCACCGGCTGTGGCACAAAGCCCAGGGTGTAGGTGCGCTGCTGTTTACCGGGCACGATGCTTAGGGTCTGGGTGGGGAGGGGCCGGTAGCCCTTGGCGGTGATCGCCACATCTACGGCTCCTGTCTGCACGCTCTCCATGAGGAGAGAGCCCCCTTGCAGCGAGGTCAGACTGCTCTCACCGAAGGTAATCTGAGCATCTGGAATGCCCTTTCCGTCGATGTCTTGGACCACCAGGAGCAGGCTGTTCTCGCCGG
>CAJQPC010000137.1 GCA_905480105.1 uncultured bacterium
CCCACCGAAAGCACAGCACCTGGGTCTCGGAAGTTCATGAGATCCTGAAGGTCGATGGCCCCACGCGCGCACTTCCCGGACGCATCGTTCATCAGCCCTACCGGAGCATGCGCGAGCACGTGCAGAGTATCGATTTCTACACCGGCCTGTTTGCCGAGAAGACTGAGTCGCGCGCCCGGATCTGGGATGTGTTGCTGCGTCCGCCGCTACATTTCGTAAAAGCTTATCTATTCCAGGGGGGCTTTGTGGACGGGGTGGCAGGGTGGATGCTGGCCTGGCTTGGGGCGGCCTACGTGGCTTTGAAGTGGGGAAGAACATGGCGAAAGCAAAGGAAGCTCGTCGAATGAACGTGGCCTTAGTCCATCGCCGCTACACCGAGCATGGCGGCACTGAGCGCTTCGTGGTCGGTCTGGCACGTCACTTGCTTGAAAGACGGCATGAAGTGCATGTCTACTGCAACGAGATTCGAGAAGATCTGGTCGGCGATGGTCCAGTCTTTCATCACCTTTCCATGCTGCGACCGGCCAAGGTGCTCAGCCTGTATCGAAGCTCCATTGCCGCCAAGGGTGGGGGACACGAGGTGGTGATGGGCTTTGGACGCACCCGCGGGCACCAGATCTTTCGCTGTGGCGGAGGGGCCCATCAAGCATACTTGGAGGCCTGCAAGCCCAATTGGAAGGCCAATCCCCAAGCGCGGCTGGAGTGCTTGTTGGATCGCGAGGCGGTGCTCTCGGCCAAGCAAGTGGTCTCCCCATCCCGGCAGGCGGCTCAGGACTTGGTACGCTGCTACGGTGCCGATCCCGCGCGGATCGTGGTGTTGCCAAATGGGGTGGACTCGGCGCGCTTTCGCCCGAATCCGGTGGCCCGTCTGGCGAGACGCCGGGAATTAGGCCTGGACCCGAACGCCAAGGTCTTGGGCTTTTTAGGCACCGGCTTTGAGCGCAAGGGCCTGGCGATGGCTGCCGAGGTGGCCCGAGAGGTGGGTCTGGACCTGGTGGTCATGGGCGCGGACCACAGGTTTGACACGTGGCTGAAGCGGAATCCCGACCTGCACTTTGTGGGTCCGGTGCGCGCCCCCGAGGCCTGGTTGCCCGCCGTGGATGTGCTGCTGTTGCCCACCTCCTACGAGCCGTACGGCAATGCCTGTTTGGAAGCCATGGCCTGTGGGGTGGTGCCAGTGACCACGCCCTGGAATGGCGTCTCTGAGGTATTCCCGATCCAGGGCCTGACCGGTGGCACGCGCGCCGAGCTGGTGGCCGCGCTACATGTCGCCCTGAAAGGAGGCGGACACTTGAGGCGTATGTGCATTCAAGCAGCCCGAGCCATGCCCCGGGAGCGCACTTACGCTGCACTTGAGCAGCGCTTGATCCAGGAGGCGATGGCATGACCCGGCTGTGGAAGGTTTCCAAGACCTTGTTTGTGATCGCCTTTGTCGTGCTCATCGTGGGCGCTCTTGGCGTGGGCATTGGCTACAAGGTCTACGTGCTCGATGAGCCCGGCGAACACCTGGATAAGGAGAATATCCAGGCTTTGATTGCCCAGGAATCTCCCGTTCTTTACTCCGATGGCGAGACGGCGATTGGTGTGTTCTTTGCCGACGAGCACCGCATCTATGTGGAGTACCAAGACATCCCGCAGTGTTGGGTGGACGCCATCACCAGCGCCGAGGACCAGCGCTTTTTTGAACACAGCGGCGTGGACTGGATGGGCTTTGGTCGCGCGATGACCCAGAACATCAAAGCTGGACGCGTGGTCAGCGGTGGCAGCACCTTGACCATGCAGACCAGTGAGAACCTCTTCCATCCTGGTACCCGCGATGTGCACGGCAAGATGTACGAGGTTCTGGACTCCTATCGCTTGGAGGCCCACTACGAGAAGACCGACATTCTCGAGTTTTATGCCAATCAGTTTCACGTTCACGGAAATGGCCGTGGCTTGGGAATCGCGGCTCGGTACTTCTTCGACAAAGACATTCACCAAGAGGAGCTGACACTGCAGGAATGCGCCTTTTTGGCTGGCATGGTCAAGGGTCCGGGGAATTACAATCCCTTCTTGGCACAGACCCCCGAGGCCCGGGACGCGAAGAAAACCAGGGCTCTGAAGCGCGCCAACTACGTGCTCGAGCGCATGCACGTCGACGGCAAAATCTCCCAGGATCAGCTCGACGCGAATTTCGATGCCGAGATGCAGTTCTCCGAGGGTGCCTTCCGCTACGATTCCTCGGTTCTCTTGGACGAGGTCGCGCGGCAACTGGAGTTGGCTCCGTTCCCAGAGATTCTTGCTGCCGCGGGCATCGAGAACCCGGCGACCAGTGGTCTGCAGGTGGTCACCACACTTCACGAGCCTGCCCAGCGCAGCGCGACTTATGGGCTCTGGCACCACTTGAGCGACGTTGGACCCGCGTTGGAGGGGGCGTCCGCAAGCTCCTTTCTCTCGCAGGGGGCGGCGCCTACGGTCGATGCAGACCCACCGCTTGTGCACAGCTTCCGCCATGCCAAGATCACCGGCGGGGATGAGACCGGGCTGAACCTGGACCTGGGGGGGGGGATTCAAGGTCGCTTGGATGCTCAAGCCATTCAGCGGGCGGCTGATATTGTTGCCGTGGCCAATGGCAGCAAGCGGTCCAAGTCGGACAAGGCAGCGCGCACCGCGCTTCGGGGCGCTCTGAAAGAGGGTGCTGTGGTCTGGGTGAGTGTTCGCTCCGATGGCCAGCCCATGCTCTGTGACTTGGAGCTTCGACCCGAGCTTCAAGGTGCCGTGGTCGTACTCGAAGACGGCCGCATACGCGCAATGGTGGGCGGCTCCGACAACCGCAACTTCAACCGCGCGGTGTCCGCCAAGCGTCAGCTGGGTTCTACGTGGAAGGTTCTGGTGTTCAACGCTGCCTTGCAGCTGGGCTGGACCCCTACCGATGTACTGGACAACCGGCGCGGCGTCTTTCCCTTCACGGGCACTTGGTACTACCCGCGGCCCGATCACAAGTCCGAGGACTTTGTCAGCCTGAACTGGGCCGGTGTACGTTCGGAGAACTTGGCCAGCATCTGGCTGCTCTACCACCTGACCGACCGCTTGAACGAAGAGCAGGTTCGCCGCTTGGCCGAGCTCACTGGGCTGGCCCAGAAAAAGGGTGAGTCCCGTCAGGGCTACATCGAGCGCATTCGGGACGAGCACGGGGTGGTCGCAACCCGAGCCCGCTTGCCGGAGTCCTACTTCCATGCGGTCAAAGAAGAGGTCATCAGCGGGCTGAGCTTTACTGGCAATCCACAAGATGCCATTGAGCTGCGCTCTCTTCACTACGGAAGAGGATTTGCCGACGAGGCCATCAGGGTGCAGGGCGACGCCGTCAAACTGGCTCACACGCAGCAAAATTTTCTCTATCTGGAGGAGCGTCAGCTGGAGTGTGAGCAGCAGTTGGACGCCCTGCTGGCTCTGCAGTCTCCATCAAAGCCGGCTGTGTCCACTCGGCGCAAAATGCTGGAGAGCCTGGGAGTCAACTTTGGACAGGCAAGCGAGACGGTCAAGCCTCAAGTGCAGATCGACCCGGCGGAATTTGATCTGTTGACGGTGCGCTTGTCGGCCGGCGGCTTTGACTTGGCCTGTGGCCAGACGCCACCCAGTTCGGCCTACCGGCCCGTGTCAGAGGACCTGGTCTATCGCTTGGGCAATCCACAGCTGCCCAAACTGCGCAAGGATTTGTTGGTGGAGGGGCGTCTGCATAGCTCCACCTTGACCTCGGTTCGGGGGGCGATCGACCGAATGGCCAAGGACCGTGCCGACCTGGATCCCTACGATGCCGAGCAGCTGATGGTTCACCCTGACTTCCGGCTGCTCTTGGGCATGTACTACGTCGCGGAGTTGGCGGAAGTCTATGGTGTGCGCGAAGAGCTGCCGCCGGTGCTTTCTATGCCCCTGGGCGCACTGGACATCAGCCTGCTCGAGGCAGCGCAGGTGTACCAGGGCTACCTCTCGGGACAGGCCTGGAGCTTTCCTGGTTCCGGATTCGAAGACAGCGCGGTTCCTGGGTTGCGCAGTGACTTTGGCGTGCCGGAACAGGCTGCCCCGGCCTTGCTGATTCAAGAGATCCGAGATCGAGACGGCAACGTGATCTATCGGGCGGAACCTGAGTCCATTCAAGTGGCCGACCCGGTTGCAGGTCGCCTGACAGTCAACATCCTGAGGAACGTGGTCGAACACGGTACTGGGCGTCGGGCCAATCGCATTGCTGGAGATTTTCCACTTGGTGGAAAGACAGGCACAACCAATGATTTTAAGAATGCGGCATTTATTGGGCATGCGCCCATCGCTGATGACAAAGGTCGCCTGGACCCAGCGCACGCCTACACAGTGGCCGTCTATGTTGGCTACGATGACAACCGCCAGATGGTGCGAGGCAACATCAAGCTGGCGGGCTCCAGCGGCGCTCTTCCCGCTTGGATGGGCACCGTAGAGGGGCTGCAGGCCGAGGGACTGATGGGCAAGGTTAGGTTTCAGGAAGAGTTAGAGGCCGGCTACAGCCATGTGCCCGTGGTGGACTACTCCGGCCTGGCAGGTGGCGAGCCGTCGGATGGGCGAATGGTGCTGGTCTATGGCAATGCCGAGTTGGTCAAGCGCCGCTTTGCGCCCCTGGCGGACCGTGCGCAGAACCAGAGTGCTCCCGCCGAGGTGCCGGCTCCTGAATGGACCGAGTCCCCGTGGGAGGAGCCGGCTATAGACCCGCGTATTTCCTCGGAAGGGTTGCCCAGCGTTTGGGACGGCATTGAATGAAGGGTTAGGGGCGCACCATGAACACGATGCTGCTGTTGGCCGGAATGGCCTGTGTGATCAAGCCTTACGGTCCAACTCCTGAGCCGTCTGTCAGCTCTGCCCAAGCAGCGGCAGGTCAGCTTGCGGTGCAGGAGGAGCCGCAGGTGGACTTCTCGCCCTACGAGAGAGAGCTCGCCGAGCTTCTGAACCAAGGGGGTGTTCAGGACCAAGACCGGTTGGATCGGCTGGGCGCTGCTCACAACCTGACGTTGGCGTTGCGTAACGGGGATCCGAGCGAGCCTGCGGTGGAGGCATATTTCCAGGCCATCTTGGAGATCGAGCAGCGGGACGAGGAACAGGCCATTGAAGAGGGCTTCTTCACCATTGATACCTTCGGCGCTGGGGGCGTCTCCGACGAGGAGCTTGCCGTGGAGGATCTGAGTCAGACAGGGACCGGTGATCTGAGCATCAGTGCTGAGCCCAGCATCGCCCTGGGAGATGCTCAAGCCCAGGCCAGAGAGCAGCTCTCAACCGGAGCCTACACAGACGCCATGACCACCCTGGAGCCCTTCAAGGACGGTCCCTTGTGGGACAGTGTCACCAAGGGACTATGGATGGAGGCAGTGGACGGTTTTGTGCGGTCTGAACGCGAGCGGGCTGGGGAGATGTTCTTGGCCGCCCGAGACCTGCCTCCTGGAGATGCCCGTACCCGCTCCCTTCGAGATGTCGAGACCCTGCTCCTTGCGTTGCTTACCTTTTATCCAGAGTCCAGCTACAACGAGCCGATTCAGCAGAACCTGGACATGGTTCGGGCCGAGCTGTCTGACTGAGTTAGGCAAGCGGAACAGCCGTCTGGGGCATGATGGGCTCCATGCTCGTCTTGGCCAACCGAATCGATTGGGTCATTGCCCACTTAGGCAAGGCCGTCTCCTGGGCGACCTTGGCGATGGTGCTCCTGGGCGCGGCAAACGCTCTGCTTCGCTACGGGTCTAAGTTCGCCAGCATGAACCTAAGCTCCAATGCCATGTTGGAGCTGCAGTGGGCCCTGTTCTCAGCCGTGTTCTTAATCGGCGCCAGTTGGACCCTTCAGCGGGACGCCCATGTCAGGGTAGACGTGGCCTATGGCCGCATGGAGCCTGCGAATAAAGCGGCCATCGACCTGGCCGGCGTGCTCTTCCTGCTGCTGCCCTTTGTGGGCATCTGCATCTGGGTAAGCTTCCCCAGTGTGGCGGAGAGCTGGCGTGTGCTGGAGGGCTCGCCGGACCCTGGCGGTCTGCCCAGATGGCCCATCAAGTCCCTGATCTTGGTGTGCTTCTACTTGATCGCTGCGGCCGGACTCAGCCAAGGGATTCGGGCCTATTACCGACTCAAACACGCCGAAGGAAAGGGGTGGGCCGGCCTTTTGATTCCGCTCTTTTGCGTGGTCGTTGCGGGCCTATTGGGTTTTTCGGGAGTCGTGCCCAACGCCTGGCTTGGCCCCCTGATGTTCCTGGGCGCCTTGGCCTTGATTTTCTCGGGCTATCCGGTAGCCTTCGCACTAGGCGGAGTGGCGGTTCTGTTCGCCATTGTTGGGGTAGAGCGCTGGCTCTTTGACTGGACGCTGCTACTCGCAATGCCCGAGCGCATCTTTGGGGTCATGAGCAATCAGGTGCTCCTGGCAGTGCCCTTCTTTATTTTCATGGGCACGATTCTGGAGCGGTCTCGCTTGGCCGAGGACCTGCTCAAAGCCATCGGTCAGCTCTTCGGACCCATGCGCGGAGGTCTTGCTCTGGCGGTCATCTTTGTTGGCGGCCTGCTGGCCGCAGCCACTGGTGTGGTCGGAGCCAGCGTCGTGGCAATGGGCATGATCAGCCTGCCCATCATGCTGCGCTACGGCTACTCCCAGGAGCTCTCCGCCGGGGTGATCACCGCAAGCGGAACCCTGGGCCAGATCATCCCGCCCAGCGTCGTGCTGGTGGTCCTGGCAGACCAGATGGGAATCTCGGTTGGGGATCTTTTCGTGGGCTCCTTGGTACCCGGACTGATGCTCGCAGGCATGTACGCCATCTACGTGGTCATCTACGCCTACGTTAGGCCCGAGGCAGCCCCGGCTCTCCCGGCCTCCGAGCGCACCCTGGAGGGGGCGGAGCTTGTGAAGCAAATCGCGCGTGCCATGCTGCCGCCACTGCTTCTGATCCTAGTGGTCCTGGGGAGCATCTTTGCTGGGATCGCGACCCCCACCGAGGCCGGTGCGCTGGGCGCTGTAGGGGCCATGATTCTGGCCAAACTCAACGGCCGCTTGGACAAGGCCGCACTTGTGGGGTCTCTGGAGAAGACCACCGAGCTTACTTCCATGGTGGTCTTTCTCTTGGTTGGGAGCACCGCCTTTGCCCTGGTCTTTCGGGGGCTCTATGGCGACGTGTTTATCGAGGACCTGCTGACCAACCTACCCGGGGGAAAGATCGGACTGCTGGTGGTCGCCAACCTGGTCATCTTCGTGCTCGGTTTCTTCATCGACTTCTTTGAGATCGCCTTCATTATCCTGCCTTTGCTGGTGCCGGCCGCACGCATTCTGGGCATCGACATGGTCTGGTTCGGCGTGATGATTGGCATGAACCTGCAGACCAGCTTCCTGACCCCACCCTTCGGCTTCTCACTGTTCTATCTGCGGGGTGTGGCGCCCAAAGAGATGCCCACGTCTGCGATCTACAGGGGGGTGCTGCCCTTCATCGCCATTCAGGCGGTGGGGCTGCTGCTGATCATCGTGTTCCCGGAGCTGGTGACAGGCCTGTTGTGAGAAGGCTACTTGGGCTCGCAGGTGCTGCTGTAGTGGTGGCACTGCCCCATCGAGCTGTGTGCGCAGTTCTTGTAGGTCTTGCTGGCCACCTCGTACATGCAGTCGTCGGCCGGCTCACAGGTGCTCGAGTAGTGGTGGCACTGCCCCATCGAGCTGTGGGCGCAGCTCTTGTAGACCCCGTCGCTGGGGTCCAGCATGCAGTCCCCAGCCGGCTCGCAGGTGGTCGAGTAGTGGTGGCACTGACCCATGGATGCGTGGGCACAGGACTTGTAGGTCTTGGACGCTTGCTCGAACATGCAGGGCCTATCCGAGGCCATTGCGGGTTCGATAGGGGACAAGCAGGCAATGAGGAATACAAGCATGGCCTGAGTTTAGCGGGCCGAAGCGCTACTTGAAAGCAAATCCCGCATACGCCAGCTCACTGGCCCCAAACCACTGAAACAAGTCGCCCCGTGCCTTCTTCCAGTGTTCATAGACCATGCGGTAGCCGGGATCCGCGGCCGCCAGATCCTCCAAGAGCTGAACGCTGGCCTGGCTCGCGGCAGCCATCACGTCATCCGGGAAGGGGGAGAGCTGCACCCCCGCAGCCAGTAGTCGGCGCAGAGCAGGCGGATTCTTCATGTCGTACTTGGCCTGCATGCGCATGGACACCTCCAGACAGGCGGACTGGAAGATCTCCTTGTAGGCCGCAGGCAAGGCCTCCCAGGCGGCGTCTCCCACGTAGAAGCTCAGGTTGGGTCCAGGCTCCCACCAGCCGGGGTACTGATAGTGGACCGCGGCCTTGTAGAAGCCCAGCTTCTCATCGTCGTAGGGGCCCACCCACTCGGTGGCGTCGATGGCGCCGCGCTCCAGTGCGGTGAAGATGTCGCCGCCGGCGATGTTCTGGACGCTCACCCCCAGGCTGGACATCACCTTGCCGCCTAGGCCAGGGATGCGCATCTTCAGGCCGCTCAGGTCTTCCTTGGAGCGCAGAGGCTCCTTGAACCAGCCGCCCATCTGCACGCCGGTGTTGCCGCTGGAGAAGGTGCGCACGCCAAAGTCAGCGAAGAGGGGGGCCATGAGCTCCTGTCCGCCGCCTTCGATGAGCCAGGCCATCTTCTGTCGGGCTGTCATGCCAAAGGGCACGCAGGCGTCGAAGGCCAGGGCGGGGTTCTTGCCGATGTAGTAGTAGCTGGCGCTCTGGCCCAAGGGCACGGTGCCCGCGCTCACGGCGTCCAAGACCTGCAGTCCTGGGACCAGCTCGCCGGCGGGGTAGGGGCGGATCTCGAAGAAGCCGTCGCTCATCGCGCTGACCCGGGCAGCCAAGTCCTCGCAGGCCCCGTAGAGGGTGTCCAGGGAGCGGGGAAAGGAGCTGGCCAGACGCCAGACCACGCGCTGTCCATTTGCGGCGGTGCCCACTCCTTGGGGACGCGCACGGGGCTGAGGGCCTTCGCAGCCACTCAGCCCAGCAACAAAACCAGCGCCCAGCCCGGTCGTTAGAAAATCTCTGCGCTTCATGCAGGCTCCTTGAGCCCCTGTTCTACCGCGCGGCGCTGATCCACGGGCGATGGATGCTGGATCACGGCCCGGTCATTAGCTTGCATGGATGCTTCTCTTTGCTCTGCTTTCCGCGCAACAGCTGCCGCCGATTGCGCTTCCCTCCGCTGCGCAGTCGCAGACTCTGGAGCGCTCGGAGGTAGACCACGTGCTGGTGGTCACTCTGGCCTACCTTCAGATGGACGGTCAGCCGCTGATCCCTTTGGATCAGGGCAGCGTCCCCTTGGCCGGTCGGCCTGGCCTGGAGGCCGCCCTTGAGGTGCCCCGGCGAGCGGACGGTGCGTGTCCGGAGCGGGCCACTCTGCTGGTGGTGGCCGACCGGCGGGTGCCCAGCTTCACGATGCAGGTCTTGGAGACGGAGCTCAAGGGCAGCTGTTTTTCCGCTGCTTGGATGCTGGTGGAGACCGCGCCCGTCTCCGCGCTCCCCAAACCTTCCGAGCCCGTCTCGCTGCGAGGAACGCTGACCGTCGCGGCGCTCGGTGAACTGGGAGGCTCGGCGAGTCGGAGTGCGGGTCCAGGTCTGGATGAAGTGCCTAAACCGGGACCAGGCAGTCACTGAGGCGCGGGTGTACCGCTGGATGCAGGATCCCGCTCTGGAGGAACTCCACGACACGCCTGCTGTCCGAAAGGCTATCCTTGGAGGCCCATGCGCCTGCCCCTGACCCTGCTGCTCTTCGTAGACGTGCTCATCGCCACCGGTGTGTTCATCAGCTTGGCGCGCCCGGACGTGGTCATCGCCTTCTGTCTTCGCACCTTCGGGATGGGCGGAGATTGGTTCCAGGAGCACATCTCTGAGGAAGAGCTCGTGCGCCTTCGGCTCGTGATGCGTCTGGTCGGCGTGGCCGGTCTGGCGCTGATCTTCACCGCCAGCTTCGGGCTCGGTTTGTCCTTGGCGGTGGTCGGTTGAGCAACCAGGATCGACGCGCGTTCTGGGCAAGCACGGCGCTGTACCTGGGGATCGCTGCGTTCCTTTTGCGCCAGTGGTTGCAGCCTGGGGTGTTGCCCGGCCATGCCAACTCCGAGGCCCCCCAGCGCCTCTGGGAGCTGCACCAGCTCTTGCGCTGGTTCGGTGGCGAGACCCCTTTTGGCCACGCCGACCTGATCGCCTTCCCCGACGGTCGCCCATTCTGGCCGGCCATGCCCATCGCCGACCTGCTGATGTTGCCTCTGATGGGGGTGATCGGGGACGCTCTGGCTTTCTCGGTGGTCGCCCTGGCCTTGCTGACGCTGGCTGGTCTCGGGCCCTTTGTGCTCGCCCGAGGTCTGGGTGCCCGCGTTCCCGCGGCGCTGGCCGCCGGATTGGTGCTGCAGCTCAACCCGATGATGCTGCGAAACCTCGACGACTGTGTGCTGGAGATGGCCTGCGTGGGGCTGCCCTGTCTGGCCGCCGCTGCGATGATCCAAGTCTTCAAGGGCCAGCGCCGGGCATGGATCGGGGTGTTTCTCTGGACCGCCCTGACGGCCTTCAGCAGCCCCTACTTTGCGGTCTTCCTGGCCCTGGCCTGCGTGCCCGTGGCCCTGGCGACTGGACGGCGCTGGCGCACTTGGCTGGCCATCGCAGGGGTGTGCGCGGCCGCGAACCTAAACGCCTTGGCGCCTCTGGTCGTGGTGGAGGGGAACGCCGGGAGAATGGGCCACGAAGGTGGCTTTGTCGTCGAACCACCCCGCCTTGTGTACGCCAGCGGAGCGGCCTATCGAGGCCCCACGGGCCCCCGCTCCGCGACAGAACAAAAGGCCCCGCCGAAGGGCCCCCAAGCCAAGCCTTCCCCGGTGCTGCGCATCTTGGCCCGCTGGCCGGCCGGCGTGATGGGCTGCCTGGGGCTGCTCTTGGGCCTGGCCCATCGAAAGAGCCGACCGTGGGCCGCGCTTGGCATCGCCTTCTTTGTCCTGGGCCCGGGGGTGCCCAGCCTCTCTCGCGCATTCGGCCAAGGCGGGCAGTCCTTGGAGGGGCCCTTGCAGCGCTTGTTGTACGCGCTGCCCCTGATGGATGTGCTCGGCAATCCGACGAGAATGCTCTTGCTGGTCAGCGCCCTGGCGTCTCTGGCCTGGGCTCAGCTGGTGCAGCACCGCTGGCCCATCGCCCTGCTTCTTGGATTTGGAGTCTGCGGTGAGCTCTACCTGCTGCGGCCCGATCTCTCGCTCCCTTCGCGGGAGGATCCCACCGACCAGCAGGTGGTGGAGGCCCTCACCGAGCCCTACCTGGTGGTGCCATCGGGGCACCCGCCGGTGTGGATGCCGGGTCTGGCCCGTGGCGAGGCCTTGCTCTACGGCGGCCGGGCCCAGGTGCCCCACGCCTATGACTTGAGCATGGGGCAGGGGGCCTCCGATGTGGATGCTCTGCGGGCGCTGGCCCACCAAGCGCGCCTTCCCCTGGCCCAGGCAGTCGCCATCGACACCCGTCCGGAGCCGGTGGATTGGGCGCGGCTGCCGCAGCGGCAGGTGGTCGTTGTGCACGCTGTGCTGGAGCCAAAGCAGCGGGCGGATCTGGAGTACGCGCTGGCCCAGATCGGGCGGCCCTTGGTGCGCGGGAGCAAGGCCGATCTCTGGCAGCTGCAAGACCCTTGACAGCCCCGGGGGAGCGATTAGATGGCGGGGGCTTTGGCTCCGTAGCTCAGTTGGTTAGAGCACATGGTTCATACCCGTGGTGTCACTGGTTCAAATCCAGTCGGAGCCACCATCGCAACAGCCCCCACCGAATTCGGTGGGGGCTGTTTCCTTTTGGGTGCCGCAGGGCAGCCTCAGAGCAGCGCCAGCATGTTCTCCACAGGCCGGCCCACCACCGCCTTGTCGCCGACCACCAAGATGGGCCGCTGAAGGAGACGGGGGTGCTCGGCCATCGCGGCGATAAGCGCGGCGTCATCCTGCTCGGTGTCCAATGCCAAGCGCTTCACGTCCCGGCTGCGGAGCAGCGCCTTGGGGGACTGCCCGAGCTGGGCGAAGAGCGTGGTGAGCTCAGAGACGCTCAGAGGATCCTTGGTGTACTCGCGGTAGACAAAGTCCACGCTCTTCTCTTTGAGCAAGGCGACCGCCTTGCGACAGGTGCTTCAGGTTCGGGTGCAGATCAGCGTGAAGGTGTTCATGGTCATCCTCGACGTCGTTCAGTGTGGTTGGACTGGAGAGAGGTGGTACTGGAGTGTGACATGGGTGTGGGGCACCCTGTAAAACGAGTAGCAGTGGATTCGCTCAGGCACTGCAGGGAGTGGGCCCCAAAACCGAGCCCCAGTGCGGGTTTCGAATTGCCGGGATGATTGGCTTTGTTCCAGGTATGGCTCTTGAGAATGGAGCGCAGGTGAAGGAGTCCCGCTGCGTGCTCTTCGTGTCAGAGTAGGCTGTTGCCCTTTGTGCCTAAGCTGACTCTTGTAGGCCCTGTAGTCTAAGCGATTATTGATGGGGCATCAGTGAGGTTGGCTGCGCCCACCAAGTCCTTCGACACGCGACCGTCTAGGGCACCTGCACGCTGTGCTGCGTCCAATGGATGTGTACCGCGACACGTTCGCCGAGAGCTACAGGCTCTGGCCTGTGACGGACTTGCGGACCCAAAGGTCGCCTTCCTGGACGAATTGATAGCGCGGCGCTTCGTCGCCCAACTGGTGAATGCTGAACCCAGTGACCATGAAAGCTCCCAGCTTGCCGCTCATGGTGGGGGTGTTGGCATCCCAACGGACCGCATAGTCCAGCACCATCGACAGACCATCCACAGTCTCAGCTGCCGCTAAGACATGTCCGTGGGTCGGGCCGGTGGGAAAGGCTTTGGGCCGACCCGCTTCGTCCTCGATCAGGTCGGGTCCGCCAAGCTCGTAGCGGGTACCGGTCACCGTATCCAACACGGAGTAGGGCTCGCCAGACTGGATGACCGGCACGTAGTGGGTGCTGGCGATGCCGGCGACCAAGGGTATCGGGTCCGTCCACGGGACAGCCTGCTCAGTCTTCACGGTCTGGGAGGCAGCGGGTGGCTCGACCGTCGGTGCCGAGTCGCCATCAGAGCAGGCCGCCGCAAGTGTGACAGCGAGTAGGGGGACCAGGAGTGTTTTACGCATGCGTCCTTCGTTGCCGGTGCTGGCCCTTCATGGGCACTTCATGGCTATATCTTGGCAATGAAAACAGTATCGACCGAATCCTCGCAAGGCCTTCACGCCCCGCGGCCTCCAACGCGAAGGCTACGTGACAGGTACTTCGGAACTCTGTGCAGACACACCCTTGATCAGGGAGAGGAAGCACATGCGAGGGCTGCGCTCGCACGCCTCCGCCGGATTCTCCGCCCTTGGAATACTGGTGCGTTCCTTCGGTCTGGACTTGGCGAATTTTGGTCTGGTCCTGCAGGCGTTACACTTCGCGCCGTTGGTGGTGCAGATGACCGAACTTGAGCAAGCTGAAGAAAACCTGCAATCTTTGCTCTGGGAGCTGGATGCCCATGTCGAACGTCGTGCGCCTTCGCAAGCTTGGCCTAGACTGACGGCCAGTGTGACCACCTGCTGGTTGGCCATCCAGGAGCTGGAAGAGGATGAGATCTACGGTGCGTCAGCGGCCTGGCGCAGCCGCTTTCACCCTTGGTTCCTCCAGGCCCCATGCATACGCCGCGCCTATGAAAAGCCCTTGGGCTACGCGGGCGACTTTGGCGTGATGGACCTTGGCTACCGCAACATCCCCGAGGCCGAGACCCCCATGGGCAACCTGCTGCATGGTTGGTTCTCTACAGCTCTGCGGGGCTCTACCGCCGTTCGCGCACGCCGGCGCTGGATCGGCTTGGAGATGCAACGACACGCTGCCCGCTCCATGGGTCTCTGGCGGGGCATGTCTTTGGCGTCGGGCTCGAGCTGGGAACTTCGGGACATGGTCCACGAGTCTTGGTTGATTCACCGAGCCAACATGACTTGTGTGGACCAGGACCCCCGTGCCCTTGCGGCTGCGGAAGAGGGCCTGCGCGAAGCCGAGACCAAGCACGGTCGCACGCTGGATGCAATCTTCCTACGCCAGTCGGTTCGCGAGGTCATTCGCGGCGGGCTTGGGGATCTGCCCAAGCAGGACTTTGTCTACAGCCTGGGCCTCTACGACTATCTCCCCAAGGTGCCGGCCCAGCTGCTGACCACGGTTCTGGCTCGGCAGCTGCGGCCCGGTGGCCGACTCATCGTCGGCAACTACTTGGTGGGCCACGACACGCAGCCTGTCTTGGAGCTGGTGATGGACTGGTTCCTCATCGGCCGCAGTCCGGAACAGATCGAAGACCTGGTCAGCGATTTGGGTCGGGACTACAGCGCCCGGGTCCAGATCGACAGTACAGGCTCTATCGGCTTTCTGGTCGTCGATTTTGCCTCAGTCACGTCGGCGTAGAATCAGAACGCCCAGCAGCAAGAGCAGCCCAGCGCCTAAGCCCTTGGCCGAGCTCTGGGTGCTACAGCTGATACCGCCTCCGCCCATGTAGGTTGGAATCGATGGTCCGTCGTTAGCGCCGGTGTCACCAGTGTCACCGGTGTCACCGCTATCACCAGTGTCCAGGTAGTCGTCGCTGCCGTCTAGGGGATCGGTGCCTGCTTCGACCTCTGCTCCGTCGGCCACGCCGCCGTCATCGCTGTCTGCATCGTTGGGGTCGGTACCGGTCTCCAACACCTCGGTGCCGTCGTCCAGGCCATCGTTGTCCGAGTCCGCATTGTCAGGATCAGTGCCGTAGGTGTTCTCCTCGGCGTAGTCGCTCAGGCCGTCACCGTCCCGGTCGCTCCGATCGTCGCTGGGCTCGAGGGGGTCCGTGCCGTCCTGGTCGACTTCTTCCCCGTCGGTGCGTCCCCCATCGTCCGTGTCTGCGTCCAAGGGGTCGGTGCCCACCTCCAAGACTTCACGGCCATCGCTGAGCCCGTCGGCGTCACTGTCCTCGTCTACGGGATCTGTGCCGGTGTCGTTCACCTCGCGGCCATCTTCCAGGCCGTCGTCGTCGGTGTCGGTGTCGAGAGGATCACTGCCAGCGTCATTGACCTCTTCTCCGTCTTCCAGGCCGTCACCATCGCTGTCCTTGGACAGAGGATCCGACCCTTGGGTGTTGACCTCTTCGCTGTCGCTCAGGCCGTCGCCGTCGGTGTCCGTGTCCAAGGGGTCCGTGCCCTGTTCCAGCACCTCCACGCCGTCATCGAGACCGTCTCCGTCGGTGTCGGCGACGGTGGGGTCGGTGCCGAGCACGCCCTCTTCATCGTCTGTGAGACCGTCTCCGTCGGTGTCTGTTTCATCCAGTACATCGTCGCTGCCGTCTAAGGGGTCGGTGCCATCTTCGAGCACCTCCACTCCGTCGGAGACACCGCCGTTGTCCGTGTCGCGGTCCTTGGGATCGGTACCGTAGGTGTCGACCTCGTCGCCATCGCTCAGGGCGTCCCCGTCGGTGTCCTCAGCCAGCGGATCCGTGTCGGTTTCCAGTGCCTCACGGCCATCGCTCAGGCCGTCACCATCGGTGTCCTCGACCAGGGGATCAGTGCCGTAGGTGTCCACTTCTTCGGCGTCGTCCAGGCCGTCGTCGTCGGTGTCAGCGTCTAAGGGATCGGTTCCAAAAGTATTGACCTCTTCGCCGTCCTCTAATCCATCTCGGTCGCTATCGGCGTCCACTGGATCGGTACCGGTGGTCAGCACTTCCTCTCCGTCGTCCAGGCCGTCGCTGTCCGTATCCGCGTCCAGGGGGTCTGTGCCGTAGGTATCGACCTCTTCGCCGTCGCTCAGGCCGTCTCCGTCGCTGTCGGAGACGCTCGGGTCGGTGCCCAAGGCGTCCTCTTCTTCGTCCGTTAGGCCGTCTCCGTCGCTGTCTATGTCACTGGGTACGTCATCGCTGGCGTCCAGCGGGTTGGTGCCGTCGGAGACCTCGGTGCCGTCGCCTACCCCGCCGCCGTCGGTGTCGGATTCATTGGGGTCGGTCCCATAGGTGTTGACCTCCTCTCCGTCGTCTAAGCCGTCGGAGTCCGAGTCTGCGCTGTTGGGATCGGTGCCGGTGGTGTTCACCTCGGTGCCATCGTCCAGGCCGTCTCCATCCGTGTCGGAGTCATTGGGATCGGTGCCGGTGGTGTTCACCTCGGTGCCATCGTCTAGGCCGTCTCCGTCTGAGTCGGAGACCAGCGGATCGGTGCCGGTGGTGTTGACCTCTTCGCCGTCGTCTAAGCCGTCGCCATCCGTGTCCTCTAAGAGGGGATCGGTGCCGGTGGTGTTGACCTCGGTGCCGTCGTCCAGGCCGTCGTTGTCGGTGTCCGAGTCGCTGGGATCCGTGCCCAATGCGTCTTCTTCCCCGTCACTCAGACCGTCGCCGTCGGTGTCGGTGTTGGTGGGGTCGCTGCCATCCGTCAGCTCATCGCAGTCGTCCACGCCATCACCATCGGTATCGGTGAGCAGCGGGTCGCTGCCGGCGGTGACCTCTACATAGTCGTCGCAGCCGTCGCCGTCGGTGTCGGGAAGCAGAGGGTCGGTACCGGTGGTGTTGACCTCGGTGCCATCGTCCAAGCCCTCGCCGTCGGTGTCCGAGAGGGTGGGGTCTGTTCCGTGGGTGTTGACTTCGTCTCCGTCGTCCAGCAGGTCCCCGTCGGTGTCGGTGTCCAAGGGGTCGGTGCCGTAGGTGTTGACCTCGTCGCCGTCGCTCAGCGTGTCGCCATCGGTGTCGGAGTCCAGGGGGTCGGTGCCCAGGATCTTGACCTCGTCGCCATCCCGGAGTCCGTCGCCGTCGGTGTCGGCCACGTTGGGATCGGTGCCCTCGATCATGACCTCGCGGTAGTCGTTCAGGCCGTCGTCATCGCTGTTCTTGTCGTTCGGGTCGGTGCCGTAGATGAGCACCTCTTCGCCGTCTGTCAGGCCCTCACCATCGGTGTCGGCGTTGTCTGGGTCGGTACCGTAGATCAGCACCTCGTCATCGTCGTCCAAGCCGTCGCCGTCGCTGTCGTAGCCGCCCAACAGGCCATCGCAGTCCTCGTCCACGGTATTGCCGTCGACTTCGCTCGCGCCTGGATTGATGGCCGCATCGGTGGTGTCGCAGTCGCCGTCAGCGAAGGTGTAGCCGTCACCATCAAAGTCCACGGTGTCGTCGGAGTCCACGCCAACGCCGCCGTCGGTGGCACCACCAGGACCGCTGCCGCCGCTCACGTCCACCGTGCAGGTGGTGCCGGAGGTGTCGTAGAACTGCTTGACCACGCCGCCGCCACCGCCGCCGCCCGCGTCGTCGATCTGTGCGCCGTCGCCGCCGATGGCCGCGATGCTGCCGCTGCAGGACAAGGTGTCTGCCTGGATGAGCACGCCGCCGCCTGCGCCGCCGCCCGAGGCGTCATTGCCGGCCAGCGTGCCTGTGTTCCCGTTTAGGACGAGGCTGCCTGCGATGGTCACCGTCGCTGCTTGGATGGTGATCGAGCCGGCCCCGTCTGCCCCAGAACCGCTGCTTGCGCCGTCTGCTGCCCCCTCGGCGCCGCCGGCTGAGCCCATGTCTACGCTCAGGCTGGTGGCATCACCGTACGCGGTCCCGCCGGGGCCGTCTGGGGTCGTATTGTCGTCGAGAACGCCGTCGCCGCCGTTACCACCGTGGGCGCCGCCGCCGCCGCTGTCTTGGTACAAGAGGCCGCCGGAGCCGCCGCCAGGTCCTTCGCCGTCTGCGCTGGTCACGCCCCGATAGCCTGCGCCGGTGGCCACAATGCTGCTGGTGGCGTCGACGGTGACGGAGTCGGCGACCAAGGTCAGGGTGCCCGTGGTCCCCGTGCCGTCGTAGTCGGTGACCACGATGCTGCCGCCGTTGATGACGTTGATGTTGTCGTAGGTCTGGGTCCCGTCCAGGGTGAGGGTCACGCCGTCCACATCCAGGTCGGCGGCTGCGGCAGAGCCGATCAGAGCGAGGTGGATCAACAGGGAAGACATGGGACTCCCAAAGGCTTTCTGGACCTGGAGGCTATCACCCAGGCTTTGCGGCGGATACTTTGGGTCAGGGCTTGGAGAGAAAGTTCATGTTTCTTGCGTTGATGGTCTCGTGTTGGAGTCCCGAGCAGCTGTGTGCCGGACGCGGGCAAACGTCTCTGGTTTTGGGAGAAGGCTCCGGAACGGAGTTTACGCCCTTTGAAGATGGCCAAGTCGTCCAAGTCATGGAGCCTCCACAGGGGGGCTTTGGCCTGCCGTTTCGGGCCCGAAGCCTGGGGTTGCGCATCGCGGACCAGTTCTTGGAGCTGGAGATGCGCACCGAGGTAGACGGCGAAGTACTCGGCGAATTCCTCTACGAGGACATGATTTCTTACTGTCAGGAAGATGGCGCCGGCTTGATGTGGGGAACAGCTACGCCCATCGATCATCCGGACTTTGTGGCGTCCGAAGATTTAGAGGCTCTGCGCGGAAAGGACGCCCTGATGGTGGTCACGGCCACCGACGCGATCGGGGACCAGGTCGTGGCCGAGGCTTGGGTCGAGATTAGCCTTCGCGAGTGAGCCAGTTCTGGTAGTCCTGGGGGGTGTTCAGGTTCAGCAGGCACTCAGGACCCGCTTGGATTGGTTTCGCGCCCAGCATGACCTCGTGAAGGGAGCGCTGCGCTGGAAAAGGCAATCGGTGGTCCAGTGCTGCTGGATGGCCCAGAGCACCTGCGTGGGAAAGAGCGCTCTCCCCAACGGACTTGGCCAAGTTGATGAGCGCCTGGGGAGTGCAGGGCGGCACGTCTATTGGGGTGAATAGCACCCGGCCCTTGAGCTGCGGCCAGACCGCGCGAAGAGAGTCTGTGGCGCCGCCGCTGGCCCAGTCGAGGTTCTCGTAGCTTCGGGCCCACTCGGGGAGGTGGGGGAGGAGCAGATCGCGGTGTGCCCCGATGACCACCCAGGGCTGGGGGATCCCAGCGTCTCGGGCCACGTGCAACCACTCCCGCAGCAAAGGCCAGCCGCTCCGTCCCGGAAGCAGCGCCTTTGGTTGGCCCATGCGGGTGGAGGCGCCGGCTGCCAGCAGCACAAACTCGACTTGAGAGAGAGGGGACATGCCCGGATGGCTATCCTGCTCTTTGCTGAATGCCTCCTCCAGCCCACTTGGGCTACAGGCCTGTCATGTTCTCCGCACTCATCTTCCCTGCACGCGCGTTCTCTGCACTCATGGCCTGCGCGGCCACCCCCGATCCCATCGTGGTCTCGGAGGGGCCTCCGGTCTGGCGCTTCGAGCTGGCTGCCCACTACCAGACCCTGGGCGTGGACGCAGAAGGAGAGGAAATCGCGGCACTGGTGCCCTACGCCGAGCAGCAGGAGTGGCTTCGCGGCAGCTTGTCTCGCAGCTACGCGCGTCGCTACCAAGACGACTCACAGGGCTGGGTGGTGCGCTTTGGTCTAATCGAGACGGCAGCCACACCAGATGGCCCATGGACGCGCACCGAGCTGACTGGGAAGAGCGTGGAGCTGCGCGGCTTTGACAACGGAGA
This sequence comes from uncultured bacterium, assembly GCA_905480105.1. GTDB lineage: Bacteria > Myxococcota_A > UBA796 > UBA796 > CAJQPC01 > CAJQPC01. The sequence continues at coordinate 19,431 of CAJQPC010000137.1, forward strand.
GGTCCTCGCACTGCGCGGCGCTGAGCACTTGGCAGGGGCCCCTCGCTTCGGCGAGGTCTTGGACTTTGTGTTTGTGGGAATCAGCCCGACGGTGCCGGATCTGAAGGTAGGGGAGAGCGGTTGGCGTAGGCAGAACTGGCCCTTTCTGGTGGGGAAGCAGCGCCGCATGCACAGCACCCTTCACGCCGAGTGGACGGCGGTTGAACGGAGTCCTCAGCGGGCAGTGATGGACTACCAGGGCAAGCTTGAGGGCCGCGGCCTGGACACGCCAGCCAAAGCGTCCATGACCTTGACCGGACAGGCCGAAGGCCAGGTGGTCATGCGGGTGGCCGACGCCAGCATGGAGAAGCACACCTTGGACTGGACTCGGGTAATGGCGATTGACTACCAGGGCAGTGGCGCCCAGGTCACCCAGACCCAACACTTTACAGCCAAGTTCCTGCGCAGTGGCTCGGAGAGCAGTCCATGAACCTGTTCTTCTTGGTGTTGGAGCTTGTCATTTCCCAGGGCTTGGGGACGCGCGGGAGCGTTGCCACCGACGCAGCAGGGCTGGACCTGTACCTGGAAACACCCGAGATCCATGCCTTGATGATGGAGCAGCTGGAGCGCTTTGAGGCGTGCTACGCAGACGCCACCGCGGCGGGCCAGGTGACCGTTGGGGAGGTCTTCGTGAACTTCACCATCGCGCCGAACGGCAAGGCACAGGGCGCAAGCATCCACGCTTCCAAGTCGGGGCTGAAGGAGCTGGACGACTGCCTGCTGGACCAGGCCAACACCTTAGAGTTTCGCGCCCACGACGAGGAGCCTCTGCAGGTGGGCTACCCCTTCGTATACATGGACGCGGTCCTTCAGCCCTACCCGATGATCTTCATCGAAGAGCGCCCCATGGAGCTGCTCTGGCTGCGCCTTCCTCCAGACCCAGCGCTTCACCAAGCCCTGCTGGGCAACTGAGTGGCCGCCTGCGTGATTAGAAGCTCCGCCTTCTCCTGTCCCAAAGACTGCCCCAGGCGGGTCTCTGAGGGGGTGCGGCTGACGGCGCGCTGTGACTTGTCTGAACGGCGGCTGGAGTTCTTG
>CAJQPC010000138.1 GCA_905480105.1 uncultured bacterium
TATCTCAGTTCCAAACTGTTGATATTGGCAGCACTAAATACCGTTCAAACCTTTGCTTTTACGGTGATTGTCTATTTCTCTATGGGGCTGGAAGACTACGGCTACAGCCTGCTGGAGCTCTCCGGGGCCCAGGCATTGACTGGGCTTACGGGCTTGGCACTCGGTCTGATGCTCTCTGCCTTGTACACCTCCAGCGAGGCGGCGGTGGGCACGCTGCCGCTTTTGCTGATTCCCAACATATGCTTCTCCAGCATCATGGTGAGCCTGCGCGACATGGGGCCGCTGCCCAAGGCTTTCACTTGGGTGACCATGCAGCGCTACGCTTTCGACCTGAGTTTGAAGGTGGGGACGCACTTGGAGGGGCCCAGTCGAATTCCCGGAAAGTGGGACCGCAAACCCCTCTCTGGTCCCCTTTATGAGCTGGGACTGAAGGGTGCCGACGTAGAGGACATGGGACTTAGTGTTCTGGAGCTGGCCGGCTCACTCGGGAGCTTCGTCGCCCTGTTTTTGGCTGTGGCTCTGGTCACTACTTGGGCCCGCGACCGCAATTGAGACGGCGGTGAGTTCGTCCAGAATTCCCTCCAACGCATGGATCATCCCTTCGCGTCCAAGGCCTTGGAGTTCGTGGACGGCGGTGTCCAACCGGTCGAGACGGTCTTGCATGGGCCAGCCATCCTGACCTGGGTGGTGTTGCAGAACCAAATCGCCGAGCTCAGCCCGAGCTTCTTCGATGCATTCGACTGCCAGGATCCCCAGGCGGGAGACCTGCATCAGATTGTGCTGGCTGGCAGCCTGGGTCTCCAGAAAGGCGAGTTTGGCTCGGCGTAGACGGAGCACGCGTGAGAGCTGTTCTGTCAGGGGAGCGCGCATGGATAGGAGCGTGTCTCGTTCAGCAATCAGTTGCTCGCAGCGGTGGGCATTGACGGAGAGGGCCTGTGCTAACGGCATCCCCAGCAGGCGCTCAAAGCCTGCAATTAGGGCCGGCGATAGACCCCGAAGACGCTCTTGCCGCCTGTCCGCATCCTTGAGCAGCGTTGCGATCTCCTGCTCTCGCGTTGCCAAAGACTCTAAGGCCTGCTCCAAACCCGTGGGATCCGGAGTACCCCGTTCAGGAAGGTCTTGTAGGGCGAGCAGCTGGCGTGGAAGGCCTCCTGGGGCGGTTCCTTCGGCCATCAGAGCAGCAAGGCGTGCCAATCCAGAGAGGATCACTGGAGGTGTTGCTCCCAGAGCGAATCTACTCGCCGGACACCTTCTGGGCCGACCCAGTCCGCTGCCTGCTGCCGCACCGTCTGGTGGTCCAGCCTGTTCTTACGGTGAAGACCTGCGCGGGCTTGGGAGAGCACCAAACCTTCGACAGCCAGGCCGAAGAGTTCCCAGTTCTTAAGTGAAAAGGACAAGGTCCAGCCGTCTCGGAAGTGCTGCGCGGCGCGCTTGGCCTTTGACTCCAGTATGGCGTAGCCGATGCTCAGGTGCGCTCGGATCTCCGCCTCTGGCGAAGCCTTTCGCACACCTTCGAGCCGGAGCAGGCTCTTCCAATGGCGGAGTGCGGCTTTGGGGCCGCTCACCACAGACGCCACGTCGCCGGCATGCAGGGCGACCAGAGCCCGTATTCCTGTCGGTGCGTCCGCGGTTAATCGAAGCTGTTCTTCGACCATCACTTCTGCCGAGCCGGCGTACCTCTCAGTACGGGCGAGGAGAAGAGCCTCCTTCAGCCTGGCCCGGACGGCCTCCTCCATCAGCCCCAGTGACTCTGCCAGGTCTGCAAGGTGGTGTTGGTAGACTGCGGCCCCCTGCCAGTCCTTGCGGTCCATCGCGACCTGAACCAGGTCGTAGGTCAAGACGCTTACCCTTGCCAGGTCCTTCTCCTTCAGAGCGTGCTGTAGGCACGCAGACCGAGCAGCTTGATGCAGGGGACTGTTGGAGCTCCCTGGAAGGCCCTGCAATGCGGCCAACCATACTTGGCTCAGTTGGCTAGAGATTGGCTCCTGGGCATTTTCGGCGTGTTGTGCTGCAGCCCCCAAGTTGCCCAGGAATACTGCTGTGCTCTGGACAGCTTGCTCAGCCGCCTGCTTGGAGGCGCCTCCCAGCTCTTGCGGTTCTGAGTCCGGTGAGAGCGCGCGCAAGGCGCTGGCCAGCTGTGTGGCCATGGACGCAGAAGCGGCGTTTAAAGATCCCGCGAGCGCGTCGCCAGAAGCCAGCGCGCGGATCAATGCCGAACGGGTCTCCGAATCTTCGCAGCGTGCTTGAAGTGCAGTCAGTCGCTCAAGTATCCCCGCCAGGATGCTGTCAGTAGTGGCGCTCTCGGGACGAGGAGTGGTGGGCTGTTGTTCCCGGAGCGTGCGCAGAGCAGCCAGGGTAGGTTCCAGCAGCCCCTCCAGGGCCTTGGGCTCGAATCTGCCACTGCGAAGCTGTGTTGCCAATGCCTTGGCCTGTTGCCCCAGCAGCTTAGGCAGGCGGTCTGCCGCCGCTTCAAGAGTTTGAGGGTCCAGGCCTTGCAGTGCGTTCTGTAGGGCTGCGCGTCGGGCGTTCTCGGAATCTTTACTCGACACTGTCCAATGCCTCGCGCTTGCTCTTGTAGCGTCCTGACCAGGAGGTCATGGCGTCTTGCTGCAGGAGGAAAGCTCCGCTGTGTAGCTCGTATACCGAAGCGGCTGCGTCCCTGTCGGCCAGGGCCTGTGCCTTGTCCAGCTGAAGAGAGGTGACGCTGTCCAGCTCTTGCGCATGGAGAACTCGAAGGGCACCAATGGTCTCGGTGGTTGTCGCAAGCTGGGTTTGTTGTACCTGGCTGGCGCTCTCAACAAATGCGCTCTGTGCTTCGGAGGCTTGAAGACTCTGGTCCTTCTTCTCATCGCTGGTGTCCTTGCTGCCCTTTCCGACGGCCAAAACATCGTTTCCTGCACTTGCACTGCCTGCATTTGCGCCGCCGTCGAAGGCGTCGGAATTGTCAGCAAACCGCATCATGATGTCGACCACCAGGGTTGCGATCCAGCTGTCCAGCGCCGGCATCTCCGTGTTCACGCCGCCCAAGTTCTGGCGACGCGAACTCTCCTGAGTCCGGGCGTCGTTGATGATCTTCTCGGACGCGTTCAAATTTTCCGTGAGCGGAGTGCCCTGCTCAATCATCGCGTCGGTGTCTTCTGCGAGTCCAAGAGCGGCGAGCTCCGCTGAGAAGGCCATGTAGGCCTCTTGATGGGACTGCACGTAGTCGGTGAAGGCCCGTGCGGCCTGAAGACGATGCTCCATCATTTGGTCGAAGATGGCGGGTGGAGGCAGCTCCGCCTTTACTTCTTCGTAGGCTGCGATGCGTTTGGTCATCGCCTCCATTTCATTCTCGGTCTTCACGTTGAAGACCTCGTCAAATACGACCTCCACAACAGCGCCTGCATCCTTCGTCCCCTTTGCCATGAGCTTTTCGCCTATGGGGAGCTCATCTGGCTTGAGAGGCTCTGGAACCGTCACCGAGTAGATGCTAGCGACACTTGAGACGATGGTGTCGATCTGGTTGACCATGGCCTTGACCGGAGCAGAAGTGCTGTCGGCGGTCTTGACGGCAGGCTTGTTCGGCTTTGGTTCTCCCAGATCTTCAAGCGCCTTCTCGTCGACGCTGATCTGCCTCTGGAGCTTGGTGCACTTGTCTGCCTGAGATTTCTCATCTAAGCCTTCCAGCTCTTTCTTTGCCTTGGCAATCTTTCCACGGAGCTCGTCACGCTTGTCTTGGCTGGCGTTTGCGGTCGCTGGAAGCTCGGCGGGGATCTCCTCGCCTGAAATGGCCGCAGTCAGCTGCATTGCCACGACGCGCAGGCCCTGGTCCCATGCCTTGATAGCCGCGCGTGCTGTCTCAAATTCGGTCTTTTGAACCCGCCGGCTGGCGGCTGCAGCCGCCAACTGGTTGGTGGCCACAAGGAGTTCGGAAGCCATCTTGTTGAGTAGTTTTTTGCACTCGGCGACGCTCTCCAGTCCCGTTGTCGTCTTGAGTTTGGGAATCAATCCCGAGACTGCGGCGAAGAAGCTGGCGGCTGTTGAGTTCAAACGAGCCAGGGCGGGGGCCCGCGCTTCCAGCGTGGTGGCGACTTCGTCAATCGCCCCGATGGTCGTCAGGCTCGTCTTTACGAATGCGAAGAGGTCCTCGTTCTTAAGGCCTTTGGGGTCGTAGGATGCGGTCATTGCCTTGCGCTTCGTATCGTCCCACAAATTGCTTTTCTTCTCGACTTCGCCGAACTTGCCTTGGAGTTCCACCTTGTCGCCGTTCTTCTTTCCCCAGAGCGTTTTGTGGTGGCCGTTCTTGTCCTTGTACGGGACGTAGATTCGACCATCCTTGGCTGTCTTTACGTCGCCGGAGTACTTGTTTTTGACGTTGTTGTCTAAACCGCTGATTTCCTTGGCCACGGCCTCGGTGCCGGCCTTGGCCTTGTCCGTCGTCCGGTCCCCCCAAGACTTGGGCTTGTCTGCGGTCTCCGCCCCTGCGGCTTGCTCCTCGTCGAACTTCGCTCTGTCAGCCTTGATGTTCTTGATCGACCCGTCCGCGGTCTTGGCCGTGTTGTCGGCCGTCGCCTTGGCTTTGTCCTGCAGGGCGCTCTGACTCTGCTGGCCATCGGCCGATCCGCCCGGGCCTTCGGCTTTTAGCTCGCCCTTGGTGGCGTCCGTCTTGGCCTTGTTTTTAGCGCTCTTCTGCGCCTTCTTGTTCTTGATCTTCTTGTCGATCCGTTTCTTGATCTTGCCGCCAGCATGTTTGGCGTATTCGTCTGTCGCGCCCCCCAGTGCTTTGGCCTCTTCTGCCAAGAACTCTGATGGCACAGTCATCACGGCTGCCGTGCGTAGTCCGAGCGCGATCGGCACGAGGACTTCACCAATGATTGAGAGGACTTTGACGGCAGGGGTGAGGATTCGAGCCGTGTTGAGCATCCATGTGCCGCAGGTGACGAAAGGAATGCCCACGCCGAAGAACCAGATCAGGGCCAAGCCCACAGCGAAGAGAATCGCTCCCAGGACATAGAGCAGGTCTTGAATGAAGGAAAGAATCTCCTTGGCCGTGCTGACAAAGCTTGCCACGATGTCGATGACATCTGCGGCGATGGAAATGGCGAGTCCCACCCTGTCTTTGTCAGAAAGGTTGCTGTTGTCTAGGGCGTCCCATTTCTTGCCCGCCGCGGTATAGGCGCCCGAGACTTTGTCGCCCTTTTTGGTCCACTCCGCGCCATCGAACAGCTTTCCGCCGTCTTTGGACAGGTTGACCACGGGCATGACCTTGGCCAAGCCCTTGGAAGCCATGGGCAGCATCGTGCCCAGGCCCTTCTTGTCGCCCAGCTTGGTGAGGTTGCCGACTTGGTCGTCCAGAAGGCCGTTGGTCACCTCCCCGATCATATTGCCAGCGCCGCCCTTGTAGGTCTCCAACACCACGGCCATACGGCTGTTTTCCAGCTCAAAGCCGCCATGCTGCGCTGTGAACTGGCCAGCATGGGTGTTCTCTGTCTCTACGGCTCCCAAGACGGAGTCTTGGACCGAGAAGAAGGCACCCTGTGAGCCCAAGACAGGTGCCAGTGGCTCGACCGTTGCGTTCATCAGGTCCGCCAGAGCCGGATCGATCTTCATTCGAGGTGGAAGAGGGACTCCGTTTTTGCCTTTTTTTCCGCCTTTTGCGCCCGTTTCTGCTGGAGCTTCGTCTACCTTTCCTGCGACCAGGCTCAGACCCTTTTCGGCCTCTGCGGCCTCAGCTCGGCGCTTGGCGGCGCGTTTTGCGTGGGCTTGGACCAAGTCGAAAGCCCTCTCGGTAGATGCGAACACACCCCGGTCCCTGAACTCATAGTCGAAGATTCCCTTCATCTTTGCGGAGTCTGATCCACCGTCCTTTGCGCCCTGCCACATCTCAGCCAGCTGCTGGAAGGACTTGGTGCGCTCGATACGCCTCATGTGCGGCATGTACTTGGACGAGCCGTCGTCGATGGTGTCGCAGAGGTCGTCGAATGCATCCAGGTCGCCGATCTCGTCCGCGATGCCGTCCACGCCATCCTCGTAGCGGCTCACCTTCTTTCCGCGGTCCTCCTTCGTGGAGTTGCTGCCGTTGTTCGGCGCTGGGCCGACCGGTGGCTTGGTGGCGTTCATCGCGTCCAGGTTTGCGTGGTAGTCACTCAGTATTGGGCCCAGGCCTTTTCCTAAGACATCACCATCTGCTGCCATATGCCCGGTAGGAAGACCAAACACGGGTTGTTGGATGCTGCCTTGGGCTGCAAACTGACGGGAGAGCACGGCTGCTTCGGTCTCGGCCCTGGGGCCTGCCTGGGGCTCGCCGATTGGAGCGTGGAGCCCAGCCTGTGCGACGTGAACGGCCTCGTGAGCCAAGAGCCTTCGACCCTCTGCGGTCTGCGGGTCGAAGTTCTCGGGGTCCAGTAGGATCTGGCCCTGTTCCATCAGTCCGCTTGTGTTCGCGCTGCGTAGGCGCTGTTGCGCAGTTTCATCCATGCGAATGGGAACTGGAGAGATCCCGAGTTGTACGCTGAGTTGGGCCAGGAGCTGGGCTGCGAGCTCCTGGACGTGCTGCTGGTCGAGCTCAGCGCGCGCGCCCAGGTTCTGAGCGGCTTGTTCTGCAGTACTGACTTGGTCGAGAGTCTTGTCGATCCTTCCCATCGTCGGGTCTTTGCGCTGCGGGAATGGAATGGCTGGGGCTTGGTTGGGCTGGTCTCCGTCGATGAGTCCAGCCAGCGCTGCACGTTGAGCCGGGCTGAGCTGCCCCAACTGCGCGTCCAAGGTCCACTGTTGGAGTGCGTCTCCGACCAGGGGCTGGGACTCACTGCCCTGTCGGGTGGCCTGGGGACGGTCTTTGGCGGACGCCGTCTCGAAGAGCTGGAGGAGCTGCCTCGTTTCTTCGACCAAGGGATCCTTGAGCTCGTCGTCGTTGGTTCGAGACTCAGCCTGGGCTGGAGGCGCCTCTTCGCGCTTGTTTTTAGCCTGAATCTGGACGGTGACTTGTGCGCCTTCCATCGGCGTACTCCCAGCGAGGATGAGGAGGCTGAGAGTAGCTTAGAATGGGCGTGTCCGCCCCCGTTTTTCCAGGATCGGTATGGCGCCCCTCAGACCGTCGCAGTCGGGTTCCCCTGCCAGTCCTTGACCTGCTTGCGCACCTTCCAAGCTGCCTGGGCGCCGGCTTGGATGCCCGCGACTGCGTAGCTCATGCCGCCAGGGTTCCAAAACTGACCTTCGATCAGGTCTGCATCGCGATCGACCAACCCGGTCTCGATGGCCAGACTGTGCAGCCGGCTGTGGGGGTAGATGCGAATGGGCTGCATCATCAGCAGGGTGAACATACGGAAGTTTGAACCGCAGTGCATTTTGGCCTCGGCCACGAAACTGAGGAGGCTGGCCAGCGAGCGCCAGTCCTCCCCCGGGGCATTCAGGAAGAAGCTGTACTCCACGTCCAAGCCGTGCTTCTTGGCGGCTTGGTACGTGTAGACCAAATCCCGACGCCTGAAGTTTTTGTCCAGGTTCTTGAGCATGCGGTCGTCGGCGTGGTCAGGGGAGAAACTCAGCAGTCCGCAGCCTGCCTTTTTGAGCCACACCAAGAGCTCGTCGGGCAGGGTGTTGGCCCGCTCGTTGAACCAGGCGCTCCAGCGAACCTCCAATCGGCGGTCCAGAATCTCTTTACAGATGTCGATGGCGTGGCCGACCGGGATGTTGAAGATCTGGTCGCAGAAGAACATTTGGTCGACGCCGTGGTCTTCCTTGAGGACTTGCATTTCGTCGACAACCGAGCGTGCGGTGCGCCTCCGTACAGCGTTCCCCAACAGGTAGGTGTCGCTACAGTGGATGCAGTGAAGGGCGCAGCCGCGCTTGGACTGCAGACCCACG
>CAJQPC010000139.1 GCA_905480105.1 uncultured bacterium
CATCGTGGGCAGGTAATTCGAGCCCCAAGACCCGAGACCCGAGAGCTGTCCAGCCTGTACCGGGCGGTACATTCCGGGCAGGTCACTACTATCCGTCGATCTTCACCATTCGCCATACCCGACAGGCTAACACCACCGACAGGGGCGCAGCGCGACTGACACTCACTGGACAATCTCAAGTCGAGCATATCGGGCGAACAAGGTCTTACGCTTGTGCTGACTAAACTCCACCGTCAGCTTGGGATTCTTGGCGTCCCCTGTGCGGTTTCGGATCACTCCCTCTCCGTAGTCCCCGTGAAAGATGCGTGTGCCTACCTGCAGGTCCTCCAGGCTCTCGACCTTCCGCGTGACGCGAAGCTCATCGACGTGTGCCGGCTTAGGCGCCGGTCTCTGGAGGGGCCGGGTGTGCCCGGCACCTCCGCCATGCTTAGATAGAAAGGCCTGCATGGCCAACTCCCGATCGGCCGTGCTGCTCACGGGGCGCTTTCGAGCCCGCCCGGTCCCTCCCTGGAGCAGTTCGGGCGGAATGTCCCCCAGGAAGCGAGAAGGACTGCAGCGTTCAATGCCTCGCCCATACTGGATTCGCGTCAGGCTACGGGAGATCACCAGCTCGTCCATGGCGCGCGTAAAGGCGACGTAGACCAAGCGACGCTCCTCCTCTACCTGCTCTTCCGTAAAGTCGTCCCGCAGTAGGGGAAAGCCTCCCTCGTTCATGCCCACCACGTAGACAATTGGGTACTCCAAGCCCTTGCTGAGGTGGCAGGTCATCAGGGTCACCTGCCCCCCATCGTCGGGCAGCTCCTCTGCTTGTCCAGATAATGTGGCGCGATCCAAGAAGCGCTGCAGCCGCGCCAGAGGGCTCTCGTCAAGAGCGACCGGGTTGCCGTCCTCGTCGATGTCCGGCAGGGTCTCCTCCTCCTGGTCCACATCCTCGGCCAGCGCACGGATGTTCATCAGGCGCCCCCTGGCCTCGTCCGTGTCTTCGGCTTCCAGCATGCCCCAGTAGCCGGACTCGTTGGCGATAAAGACCACCAGCTCGCCAGCAGTGTGGTCCCGTAGATACTCCCGCCCTCTGTCAATCAGAGAGACAAAGGAAGCAAAGCCCTTCCCAGCACGTCCGCCCATTCCAGCCATTTCCTGGGCTGCGCGAAACAGGGTCACCTCCTGGTTCTTCTGGTGCGCCCGCAAGGTCTGCACGGCTTTGTCTCCAAGTCCGCGGCGGGGGATGTTCAGCACCCGCAGTAGCCCCATCTCGTCAGACGGGTTGGCGATGAGTTTCAGGTAGCCGAGCATGTCTCGAACCTCGCGCCGCTGGTAAAACTTGCGCGCACCAACCAGCACGTGGGGAATGCGCAGGCGCTGAAAGATCTGCTCAAAGGGGCGAGACCGAGCGTTCGTTCTATAGATGATCGCGATCTCTTCGGCTTTTCGACCTTCCCGGAGCTTGGACTGGATGTCCTGGGCCACGCGATCCGCCTCCGATTGCTCGTCTCGGCCCACAATCATGCGCAGCACCGACCCGTCGCCCTTCTCCGTCCACAGGGTCTTTTCTTTCCGATGGCTGTTCCGCTTGACCACTGTCATGGCAGCCTGAAGGATGCGAGAGGTAGAGCGGTAGTTCTGCTCCAGCTTGACCACCATCGCCCCGGGAAAGTCTTTCTCAAAGTTCAGAATATTGGTGATGTCCGCCCCGCGGAACGCGTAGATACTCTGATCATCGTCCCCCACCACCGCCAGGTTGCCACTCGGCCCGCCAGAAAGCAGCTTGATCAGCTCGTACTGAGAGCGGTTGGTGTCCTGGTACTCGTCCACCATCAGATAGCGCAGGCGGCGCTGCCACTTCTGCAGAACTTCTGGGTGAGCGCGCCAGACCTTGACCACGTTGTTGATCAGGTCGTTGAAGTCCATGGCGTTGGCACCCTTCATGCGCTGTTCGTACAGGCGCCAGACCTTGATCTTCAGCGGCTCGGTGCGGCCCTCGGCCTCCAGCTGGTCGGGGTCCTGCAGCTTGTTCTTCGCATCGTCCATCATCCTGCGGATGGACTTGGGCGGGATGCGCTTGGGATCAATGTTCAGATCTTTGCCGATCTGCTTGAGCAAACGCATCTGGTCATCGTCGTCATAAATGACGAAGTTGCCCGTGTAGCCCAGATGCACCGCATCGGTACGCAGGATGCGAACGCAAGATGAGTGAAAAGTGGAGACCCACACCCGGCGCGCTTTGTCCCCGATCAGCTCGGCCACGCGCTCCTTCATCTCCGAGGCCGCCTTGTTGGTGAAGGTCACCGCAAAAATCTGCGAGGGGTACACCCCCTGATCCAACATGTGCGCGATGCGCCGCGTCAGCACCCGGGTCTTGCCCGAGCCTGCCCCTGCCAGGATCAGCAGCGGCCCACGCAGGGTCTCCACGGCTTGACGTTGGGGGGGATTGAGGCCTTGGAGGTGCAGAGGTTCGGACATGGCGCGGTCTTATCTGGGTGAAGAGAACGGGGCATGCACCCAGAAGACCAGGGTCGTCGGCGCTGCAACCCTTGGGTCACTTCGGGCATTCTGGAACCATGCTCTCGCTTCTGCTTTCCTGCACACCCATCCAGAGCCGGTCCTGCCCACAGGGCGCGGACTGCACCCCACAGGTCGCAGACTCAGCCCAAGACAGCCTGCTGGTCGACACCCAAGACGCGTGGACCTGGGACGAGGAAGACGTGGCTATGCTGATCGGCAAGGCCCGCAGCTACCGCAGCATCCAAGGGGCCATCACAGAGGCCGCCGACGGCGACGTGGTCCTGGTTCGTGCGGGCACCCACAGAGAGCGCATCGACTTTCATGGCAAGGCCCTGCACGTGGTCAGCGAGGCGGGCCCCTGGGAGACTGTCTTGGATGGCACCGATCTGGATGGCTCGGTGGTCGAGATCCGATCCATGGAGCCAAGCACCGCGATTTTGGAAGGCTTTACCATCATCGGAGGGACCGGAACCGAAGGGCACGGCGGGGGTGTGTTCATCGAGAATGCTGACCCCATCATCCAGCACAATGTGTTTATCGGAAACCAGGCCAACATCTCCGGCGGTGTGTACATGCGCCACGGAGCTGCCACAGTGCGCAACAACATCATTGTCGGCAACCGAGGGATTCAAGGCGGCGGTGGTGTGGTCTGCACAAACTGTAGGGGGCAGGTTCTCTACAACACCTTCGTGAACAACGAATCCCCCAACGGATCCTTGGGTGAGTGGTACTACGAATCCGAGGGGGACATTGTAGGCAACATCATCGTCGCCAATGACCAAGACGCATTCCTGATCCGCTTTATGGAGCCCCTGGGCTTCACTTTTGACTGCAGCGACAACCTGGTGTGGCCCGAGCTGGACTGGATCGCCGAGACCGCACCCTCAGGATTTCCCGACTGCGCCAACACGATCTACGCCGACCCAATGTTCGTGGACACCGATCGCTATGAGCTGGCCCCAAACAGTCCCGCGATCGACAGCGGCCCAGCAGCCGACACGGATCCCGACGGGAGCCCAGCAGACCGAGGTGCCTATGGCGGACCCTTCGGAGACTGGAGTTCACCCTTTAGCGTTGATGGCTGAGCCCCACGGAGAGCATGTCCCCAAGCGAGGCCGAGCGGGCCACGTAGATGCGTTGCGCCCCGAGCTCCACGTGGGTCTGACTGCCCAAGGAGACGGCGAGCCCGGCGCCGATCTGGTGCCACTGCCGACTGACCGCATCCAAGCCCAGGTTGACCAGGCCGGAGAGTTCCAGCTGAACCCAGCCCATGGGCCTGTCCCTTACAATCGGTGCATAGCCAACTTGTCCTCGATAGGGCAGGCCGTTTATATAGTCGAAAGGCACCGTATTGCCGGGCGTACTCCAGCCACTTCGGTAGCGAAACCCGCCTTCTACGACTCCCCACAGGTAGCCCGGCCCAACCTGGGTGCTGTGCCCCACGTTGGCCTGAAAATCCAAGTCCACGTTGGGGTCGCCCATGGCCGGATAGAGTGGGGGCCGGTCCCCGTCGGCATAGAGAGGCACCCGCGCTTGCACGAAGATCGAAGCCGGGAGCGCCACGGGGAGCTGCCAGTCCAGGCCTACCAAGGCGTCCCCTCCACCGCGCTGTCGGTACTGCCAGCCGCTCTCAGGGTCTTGGTTTACCGCCCACAGATAGGGCAGGTTTGCATGCACCATCAGCCCGGGTGCAATGCCCACTTCACCATAGAAAACTGCGCTCCATGAGGTGTAGCTTAGGCCCTGGGTGTCCTGGACCTGGGGGTCTACGTAGTCCCCGGCAATGAAGCGGTTGCCAGAGACCTTGGCGTAGTGCTGGCCCGGTCCTTTGACCCAAGGTCCAGCGGCGGCGAGCGTGGTGAAGCAGAGGAGCATGGGGAGGAGGATGCCAGATCTCCTATGAGCTTATCGCCAACCGCTGAACAGTTGACGCTCAGTCGTCGAAGCTCTTCCCTGCAGCCTGGGCGTTTCGGCGGTGAATGCCCGCTGCCCGCCCCGTCAGGTTCTTCTGGCGCCCGCGGCCTATCGCCAAGTCTCCGTCGGGCACATCGCCGGTAATACAGCTACCCGCTCCGACGATGCTGTCCGCACCCAGGCTGACAGGCGCGACCAGGGAAGCGTTTGAACCCACAAATGCACGCGCGCCGATCCGGGTCTTGTGCTTGCCCCAGCCATCGTAATTGCAGGTGATGGTTCCCGCGCCGATGTTGGCACCCGCGCCAACCTCACAATCGCCCAAGTAGCTCAGGTGACTGGCCTTGGCGCCGTCCTTGAGCACAGCCTTCTTGGTCTCCACAAAGTTGCCCACCTTGACCTCGGCTCCCAGGACACTGCCGGCCCGCAGATGGGCCATGGGGCCGACCGCCGCACGCGGGCCGACCACCGCGGACTCCAAGACAGAGCTGGCTTTGATGTGGGCGTCTGGGCCGACCAAGCTGTCCAGGATACTGACGTGGGGACCGATGGTTGCACGATCACCAATCGTGGTCTCCCCCCGAAGGATTACGCCTGGCTCAAGCAGCACTTCAGCCCCCAGGGTGACCTGAGCATCGATGTAGGTGGTCTTGGGATCCCGCATGTGTACGCCCTTCATCATCCACCCGTGGTTGATGCGCTCTCGCAGGTCCGCCTCGGCTTGGGCCAAGGTGGCCTTGTCGTTGATCCCGACCAGCTCCTCTGGCGCCTGGTGAATGACCGCACGGAGCCGACCGGCCCTGGAGGCCGCCTCGATGGCGTCCGTCAGGTAAAGCTCTCCCTTGGGTGGGGAAGGCTTGAGGTGGGGCAGCACTTCTGTGACCAGCCACTGCGCGTCGAAAGCGTAGATGCCCGCGTTGACCTCGTTGACAGAGAGCTGCTCCGCCGTGGCCCCGTCGGCTTCTACAATACGGAGTACAGTTTCATTGGAGTCCCGAATAATCCGGCCATACCGACCGGGATCCGGTGTCTCAAAGGTCAACAGGGTACACAGAGCATCCCCATGGCCTGCCAAGAGATCCCGAAGGGTCTGCGCGGTGATCAGCGGCGCGTCCCCGGGAAGCACCAACACGACCGATGCATCGGACAGCAAGGCCTGGGCGCACTGGACTGCATGACCGGTGCCCTTCTGTTCCGCTTGAATCGCGTAGCCGTGATCAGGGCCTAAGACCCGCTGGACTTGCTCGGCCTGGTGGCCCACGACAACCGCCGTTCGCAGGCCCGCATCCTGGCAGGCTTGCAGGGTCCAAGCGGCAAGCGGGCGTCCACAGAGGGGATGAAGCACCTTGGAGAGGGACGAGCGCATGCGCGTTCCCTTGCCAGCAGCGAGGACCAGAGCGGTAGGGGTCATGGAAAGGCTCCTTGGATGCAAGGCGCCTAACCGGTACCCGAGGGCTTGAGGTGCTCTGGCTCGCAGTGAATGTCCTGCGGGAGTCGCTCAGCCTGAGGTGCTGCGCTCCATCGTCAGGGTCCAGTCGCTGGCAGCGCCGTCCCAACCACCCACTTTGAGGAAGTAGTTCTTGCCGCTGGGCAAATCCATACCGAAGGTCTCGGGCTGGCTGAAGGTGTCGGACCACCCCAGCATCGAGTCGTTCTCATCAAAGAGATACACATCAAAGTCCGAGCCGCCGTTGTCCCAGATCAACCGGACAGTGACGTTGCCTGTGGTCGGAACAGCAAACTTGATCCAGTCTGAGTCGCTGGTGTGCTCGCTACCGTTGTTGCCCGCCGCATAGATGTCGCCGTGGATCTCCACCGGCAAGGTCACCATGCCCAGTCCGTGGGCGTCGGCCTTTTTGTCACCGGACTCATTGAGGTAGAAGACCTGGGTGTCATGGCGCACCAGCTCTTTGAGCACCTCGGACTGGTTGCCAGCCGCATCCGTCACAGAGAGCAGAGCATCTAAGTCTGCATCGGGCGTGATCGTCGCCGCATCCCAGTAAATGGAGATGGTGCCATTGGAAACGCTCATGTCAGAGGAGCCCCACACGTAGTTTTCCGTGCGTGGTGGCACCTTGATCTCAACACTGCCCCCATCCAGATCGTCGTCCACATCTTTGACTTGGAAAGCAAAGCGCAGACGGCCTTCCTCTTCGGTGACCCCGAAGACACTCAGTTCGGGGGCGGTCCCCTGACCGGTGCTGGTCCCTCCCGTGTCATCACCCAAAGCCGTGTCAGTCCGGGTATCCACACTCGTATCTTGTGGTTCTGCAAGCTCGGTAAGGCCGGGAGAGCCACACGCAAGCCACGTCAACAGGTGGAGCATCGGGAACATGTCGGCAGTGTAGCCCGCCCATGCGTGGGGCGGTAGACTCCTTGATAGGAACAAGGGAGCGCACATGTCTGGCCGGTTGGATGGAAGGGTAATCTGCATCACTGGGGCCTCTCGGGGTCTGGGCAAAGCGTTGGCCAAGGCCTTTGACGCAGAGGGTGCCCGCTTGGTCTTGGGCGCCCGCACCACCCCGGAGTTGGACGAGGTCGCTGCCAACTGCCAAGACGCCATCGCGGTGCAGACCGACGTGCGCGATCCCCGGGAAGTACAGGCCCTAATTGACGCGGCCGTGGGCGAGTACGGCCAGCTGGACGTGATGATCAACAACGCCGGCTTGGCGGTATACGGCCCTGCCGGCAGCTACACCCCCGACGACATCGACCGCATCATCGACACCAATGTCAAAGGCGTGATCCACGGCAGCCAGTGCGCCTATCTGGTGATGAAAACCCAGCGCAGCGGCCGCATCTTCAACATCAGCTCCACCGCCGGTAAGATGCACTTGCCCAATGAGAGCGTCTACAACGCCTCAAAGTGGGCCGTCACCGGGTTCACAGGAACCCTGGCGATGGAGGCGCGGGCCTACAACGTCCAAGTTTCAAACATCTGCCCTGGCGGGATCGCCACCCCTTTCTGGAAGAGTCAGGAGTTCCTACCCTTTCCCGACAAGTACGACCCCGAGCGCGACTTTATGCAGCCCGCACAGGTCGCCCGCATGATTGTGGAGCTGGCCTGCACCAGCCCCGAGCTGGTCGCCAGCGAGGTAACGCTCCAACCGATGCTCTTTTAGTGTCACTTGCCGTAAAGCAGTCCTACGGGGATGTGCTCGACCGCATCACCATCCTGGAGATCAAGGTCGCGCGAATCCCTAACGCAGAGAAACGTGCGCATGCGGCCCGTGAGTTGCAGGTCTTGGAGCAGTCATGGGCTGCAGCAGGCTTGCCGGCCAAACTGCCAGAGCGGGCGCTTCTGACCCAAGTCAACACGCTGTTGTGGGAAGTCGAGGACAAGCTGCGCGAGCGCGAAGCCGCGACAGATTTTGGCCCGGGATTTGTGCGCGATGCCCGCAGCGTGTACCAGATAAACGATCGGCGAGCCGCCCTAAAAAACAGGGTAAACCTAACTCTTGGCAGTGACTTGGTCGAAGTAAAGTCCTACCACGGCGACCGCTGAAACGCGGTTTCCCGGGTGGCCTGTCCGCTCTGAAGGTTGAAGGTCAGGGTTCACCGCAGGCAGGCCGACACGGTCGGGGAGCGGAGTGCGACTCCCCAAGCTCTGCAGCCACCCTGATCGCCCGTGGGTCTCGGCCCTGCATCTGGACAGCCAACGCTACGGGGAGGAAACGCCCATCGTGGACTCGTCCACGATGAAGCCCTGAGAAACAATCCAAGGCGTGCGGGCCCTTATCGACGAGGAAGCGGACTTAGAGCGCCAACCTTGGGCGGTTTTCATGGCGGGCTCCATCCAGTGGCTGGTTGACTTGCTACCTCAGCGGTGTACGAGGGGTGCCTTACGGGACTCCAGCACCTCTTGAACAAAAGGATCACCAGCGGCCAATGGCTCAAGCTCGCTGCCGTCTTGTTCCTGGTGGGTGGGACCGTCACGATTTTTGCGACCGGCGCCTACGAGCGTATCGAACCGATGGCCATCCAAGCAGCGCTGCAAGACGCCGGCATTTGGGGTGGGCTTCTCTTCGTGTTGGCCTTTGGACTGCTCCATCCCCTACACGTCTCGGCCCATGTGTTCATCCTCTCGGCCACCCTGGTGTGGCCCCCCGGAGAGGCGGTGCTCTATGCATGGTTGGGGTCTCTGGCTGCGGCAGCGAGCGGCTACGGCTTTGGAGCTTGGGTAGGAGAGGAGTGGATCGCTGAGCGCCTGCCAAGGCGCTTTGCAAAGCGTATGAGCCAAATACAGGAGCACAGCTTCAAGGCCACCTTCGTGGCCAAGCTGCTCTTCTTCACAACCCCCATTCTTCAGATGGCATTTGGGTCGTTCAAGGTCGACTTTCGAAAATGCATGGCGGCGACCGCCATTGCTCACGCGCTCTACATCGTACCCGAGGTGCTGCTCGGAGAGCAGATTACGGCGTGGGCGAGCAGCGTCTGGGGCAGCTGAAGCTACTGCCTCTCGAAGCGCACGCTCAGCCCCCCCTCATCCAACACCAAAACCTCCCCGTCGAAACCGAGCACCTGTGCGGTGCTCGGCGTCCGTCCCGCTGTGTCCGGATTAAACGCCAGGTCAAAGTCCGTCAGCACAAAGCTGCCATCCTCCAGGATCTCTGGGTCCGAGTCTTGAGGCGCCTCGAAGCGCTGATAGCCATGGTCCCAACCGCTGTCTTGGTATTCGGAGAAGGTGATGCCCCGTCCGTTCTCCGTACCAGGCGCCAGCCACTGGCCGTAGAGTTCCTCGGCAGCAAGGTCCGTTGGAAGGCCAGGACCACAGGCGATGAGCAGGAACAACATTGGAGGACTCCGTGCAGCCGGGTATAACGCCCGGCAACGGAGAGATGATGATTGCCCTGCTCGTCCTAATGGCTTGCGATGCTGCCCCTCAGCCCCAGACCTACCCCGACAAGGTGGCCGGGGTACCCATGGCCGGTGCCGCCGAGGGCTTGATCGAGGTTCCCGTGGGCACGCCCATGGGTGGCTTCTCCAGCCGCTGTAAAATTCTAGGTTCCAGCTCCAAACAGGACAAGCGAAAAAGCCAGTATGCACTGGCCTTTGATCGCTCGACCGGCATTGTCACGCCACCGATGGCCAAGGTGCTCTGGCTGGACACCGAAGACGACCACCTGGTGCTGGTCAAGTTCGACGCTATCTACGCCTACGACGGCCTAGTGCAGCGCTTGGAGCAGGAGCTGGGCGACGCAACTGGCCTGGACCTGGACGGCAAAGTGGTGCTCACCGCCTCTCACACGCACCACATGCCAGCCAACTTCAGCGACGACATCCACTTCTACTTGGGCGGCGACAAGTTCAACCGGGAAATCTTCGAGCGCTATGTGCAGGACATCTCGGCTGTGGCCATTCAGGCCTATGACGCCCGAGAGCCGGCCGCCCTGGGCATGAGCTGGAACGAAGGATGGGACCCCGACGACTTGGTCTACCGAGACCGGCGCTCGGACAACGACGAGCTGGCCCCGTGGGACGACTGGGAGCCCGGCACGTTCAAGGATCCCTACGGCAACATCCTGCGCGTGGACTCCGCCGAAGATGGCAGCCCCATCGCGATGCTGGTGACCTTTGGCATACACGGCACCCTGAGCGGCGGAGATCTGAGTATGTGGAGCCGCGACTCCACCGGCGGCCTGGAACAGGTGCTGGAAGAGCAGTTCGATGAACCTGTGGTGGTCATGCACCTACAGGGGAGCGGCGGGGATGCGAGCCCTGCAGGCACCGACAGTGGCTTGGCGCGTACTGAAAGTATCGGTGAGTTGGCCACCCCACTGCTCATGCCCTTGTATTCGGCAACTCCGACCTCGGACCAGGCCATCACTACTGAGACGGCCAGCCGCCATATTCCGGAGGGGCCAGGGGAGATCCGCGTCACCCGGGACGGCACCGTAGACTGGCAGTACCTACCCTACAGCGCCACCCGGAAAGCTGACGGCGAGCTCTACAACGCAGACGGCACCCTGGAATCCAGCTTCGATGAATGGAACTTCCCCTACGGAGCGGCCTTCTGCGGCAGCGAAGACCCCCTGATTCAGGTCGACACCCAGTCGGACACCTACCCTTACAGCTCTTGCATGTCTGTGGACCTGCTCAAGGGCATCATCGCCAACGTGTTCGAAATGGATATCGACACCTTCCCTCTGCCCATCCCCAGTACGATGGAGGCCGGGGTCACAACCTCCTTATGGGAGAACATTCCACAGGTACTGCCAGACGGAACGACCGAGGAGCGTCCTCTGCTCATCGGCTTTGTTCCAGCTGAACCCACCGCCATGTACGGCGAGCAATGGCGGCGACGCTCGGAGGCGGAGCTGGGCATCGCACTGCCTCTCTTGGTTGGCTACGCACAAGACCACGAAGGCTACTTCCTGATTCCCGAAGACTGGATCATCGGAGGCTACGAGCCCAACATCAACGTGTGGGGTCCCCTGCAAGGCGAGCACGTGATGGAAGGCATGCTAACCATGACCCGAGACGTGGTGGACACCCCCAAGCGCGAGGCGCAAGACCCCTTGGGCACCTTCGCCCCCACCCAGCACCAGGACAAGCCGCTGCCGGAGCTGGCCCCGGATCTGACACCCGACGCAGGCACTTGGATCACAGAAGCACCCGAGTACATGTGGCTGCCAGACGGCTTTGAGACCTTGGAGTTGGAGGTGCCCGAGACCTGCCCGCGCGTGGGCTGTGTGGTGCAGATCGCGTGGCAGGGCGGAGACCCGGGTGCCGACAGCCCGATGATCACCCTGGAGCAGGACATTGACGGGACCTGGGAGACCGTGACCAGCCACAGCGGGCGCCCAATCAGCTCAACCATGACCGACATCCTGACCGCCTACACCCCGGACCCCCTGTACCCAGCAGATGCCTTACAGACGCACATGTGGTGGGCGTCCTGGCAGGCTGTGGGCCATGTGCACGACCGCCACGGCTTGCCAGAAGGCAGCTACCGCTTGGTGGTGGACGGCAGCCACTACGCCGGAGGCGACACCAGCTGGCCGTGGACGCGCACCCCCTACCGCTTGGAGTCCGATCCTTTCGAGGTGGTGGCCACCGAGCTTTTGCTGGAGCTGGACGGAAACACATTGAGCGCCAATGTGGCCTCGCCTGAGGAAGGTTGGCGACTGATCTCGTTGCAGGGTGATTCCCAGGGGCTCAGTCGGATCTCGGGAGCGGCGACCCTGCTCTGGGACACCGAGAATGGAGAGATCGAAGAGCAGGTGGACCTGCTTCTTGGCGGACTCCAGGTCAGCATTCCCCTCGGAGCCAACACAGTGACGGTGATCGACGCCTACGGCAACCAGGGCAGCCTGCCCCTGCCATAACGCAGAGAATGCGCTTTTAACGATCCCCCGGACAGGTTTGGGTCGACGGGCTGGTTAGCCCACTAGCTCACCCGGGTTGAGTCTGGAGCGCCATGAAAAAGTTCATCGCCATCGCAGGAAACATTGGGGCC
>CAJQPC010000140.1 GCA_905480105.1 uncultured bacterium
GCGATACCGGCCAACTCACGGGCCGGAAGGAGGAGCTGCGTTGACCAGGGTCCGTCCTCGCCGTTCCGCATGTGGAGCACGAGGCCCTGGGTGCGATGCGCCACGATGAGCTCGTCGAGGCCGTCGCCGTCGAGGTCCAGCGCCGCCACAGCGCCAGCTTCCTTTCGTCGAGGCTCCCCGTCCGCGGTGTCCACCAAGCCCCAGGACTCGGCTCGGTCGACATAGGTGACCGACTCCGCCGGCGCCGCGCACCAGGGCTCCACTGCGCCCACGCCGCTGTCCGTCTCCCCAGGAACCGCGTCGCCGCCGAGGTGGCCCGAGCAGCCGCTAAAGAAGCTTAGGAGGAGCAGCGAGCAGAGAACGTTCATGCCCCTCAGATAACGCCGCATGGCAGCGCGTCGAGGAAGGCCATTCTTAGGCCGAGCCGGGCTGCATCCCAGGAGGTTCGACGTCATCACTTCACTGCGCGAACTCGGCCTGACACTGGAGCCCCTCGACACGCACAGCAGAGGCGCCCTCCACCCAAACAGTGAGAGGGTCGTCCAGTATCGCCCACCATCGACCGCCCCCTTCAGCACTTCGCTCCTTGTCTTTCACAAGGGCTTAGGTGGTCGCCACCCAGATGGTGTGTCGCGGTCCCTTTCCCTTCGCGCGCGCACGGACCGTGTGGGCAGTCGGCTTAAAGCCAGCCTGGCTCAGGCGACGGGTGAAAGCCTCGTCGGGGTGGGCCGACCAAACCGCCAAGGTGCCACGCGGCGACAGCACCCTATGGAGCTGCGCTAACCCTGACCGACCGTAGAGCCAGCCGTTGGACTTCTGTGTCAATCCGCCGGGTCCGTTGTCGACATCGAGCAGGATGACGTCCCAGTGGCCCGTGATCTGCTCGCGCACATCTCCAACGACGACGCGAACACGAGGGTCGTTTACGGGGCGTCCCGCCAGCTCTCCAACGACACCATGATTCCATCGAAGAACCGCCTCAGACAGCTCGCAGACGGTGATCTCGACACCCGGAGCGAGCATCGCGCAGGTGGCCGCCAGAGTGAAACCCATCCCGAGCCCACCGACCAGGACGCGTCCACTGGCACCAAGATCTCCGCAGGCAAGACGCACCATCGCCTCCTCGGAGCCGTGCATTCGACTGTTCATCAGCACCGCGCCGTCGATGTGGATCGAGAGCTCGGTGTTCCGTCGGTGCAGGCTGAGCTCGCCCTGACCGTCCGGAGTTGGGGCCCGGTCCAGTAGCTCCCAGGGAGTCACGTGGCGCGCTCCGTCTCGAGCTCGTCTGCCCAGGCGCGTTGTGCCCACAGGTCAGTGGTTCGGAGTGTACCGAAGCGGGTTTCAGCCATGGATGACTCCCGATCTGATGAATGCCCAGCCAGCTTGTTGGGCCTGTGCTGCAAGGCTCGAGAATACCCCCATCGGGTGACGCACTGCAACGAGCAGCCAGCGGGTGCTCCGCGTCGATCTCCGTTGACGCGCCCACCAAGCACACGCCCGTGGTGAACTCAGCGAAGGGTGGGCAGGAGCGCCTGGGCCAGGGTCTCACCCAGCAGCCGGTGCCCGGAGACCGAGGGGTGCACGTCGTCCCGCAGCAGCTTGGCCGCCCCTCCGACAAAGGGCTGCGCGCCCTCGACCAGCAGCGCCTGCTCTTCCGCGGCAACCTCGCGCATGACCTGACGGTAGGCGGGGCGCGGGCGCTCGAGCTCCTGCCGGTTCAAGTCCCGATCCGACGGCAGAATCAAGAAGACCGGCTCCGCCCCCCGGTCACGGGCCTGGTCCGCGAGGCTGTGCAGGTTGCTTCGGTAACGGTCGATGGGCACCCGCCGCTCGCCCTCGAGCTCGTTGAGCTCCCAGGTGATCTGCTGCCCCTGCTGCCCCTGCTGCCCCTGCTGCCCCTGCTGCCCCTGCTGACGCTGCTGACCCTGCTGGCCACGCTGACCCTTTGCCGGAGGTGGAGGAGGCGGCGGCTCGTCGCCAAGATGGATCAGGCGCCGGATGCCGCCCTGCCAGAAGGCCTTCTGCAGTGCAGGGAAGTGCAGCGGGAAGTGCCGGTGGTCCGGCTGGCCCATCTGCGAATCACTCCATTGGGTTGCCACGATCAGGATGTCAAAATCCAAGTCCTTCAGGTTGTGTGTCAGCAGGCGCAGGGACTGCTCGGACGAGTAGCCGGGAATGCCTCCGTTGATACCCGTCACTGGGCGACCCAGCTCCTGGCTGAGCCATTCGGCCGCCACCGCACTGAACACCTGCTCGTCACCGACGAGCACACCATAGACGGACGAGTCGCCCAGGGTCAGCAGGCGCAGCTCACCCGCCTTTCGGGGCTCGAACTCCGGATTACGCGTACCCTCCTGGTTGATCCAACTGCGGGAGGGCACACCAAAGGCCTGGGTCGAGCCGGGCTTGGCGGCCCACCCCAGGATGGGCGAGGCCTCCATCGCATCCTCGGTGGTCTGCCCGGGGTCGTGCAGGGGCACCAAGATCCTACCGCCGACCTCGAGCAAAGCCAGGGCCGATAAGACGGCCGCGGTCGCCAGGAGCAGGCGTTTGAGGGTGCGAGACATTCTCAAGAGTGTACTCGATTGCTACTCGAGATAGCCCAGCGCCTTGAGTCGCTCGACCTCCTCCACGGACAGGTCCCCGTTTCGCGGCGTGGCCCAAGGTCGCGTCCCGTCCTCGAAGCTGGGCACCATGCTGACCGGCCGGGCAGTTTGCCCGCGTTCCGTCAGCGCCGCCGTAATCGGCCTACCCATCAGGTCCTCTCCAGAGGGCAACCCCAGCAACCACAGCGCGGTTGGCGTGGCGTCCACAGAGCGCACCTCCGAGTTTATCGCTCCCGGCTGCACATCCGGGCCTATCAACCCGAAGACCCCAAGGTCCTCGATGGAGTGCGCGCCGCTGTTGACGAACACGGAGAACGCACCCTCCTCGTGCTTGCCCACAGCCGTGTGAGCAATCGCTATCAGCGCATCACTGGCCACAAGACGCTCTCCGTACTCCTTGAACAACGGCACGCCAGCCTCTGAAGTGAGTGCCAAGAGCCGGGCTCGTCCAGCGCCGCCCTCGTCGTTGCTCAGGGTGATGGCGGGGTAGCGCAGCACGTAGTTCATGCTGCGCACAGGCCCTTGGACCCTGCGCTCCAAGCTGTCAAGACGCACAGTGGCTGGGCCCATCCGGAAGGTCCCCTTCTCTACAGTGCCCCTGCCGTTGTCGAAGTGCCTGCGCGATATCGCGATGCGGCGGGTGGCCTGGCCAGCGCCCGTGTGGCCATGATCACTCACCACCATGACGTAGCCGTCGTCTCCCACGTACTCCATGGCCAGCCCAAGCATGCGGTCTGCCATCTTGGCTGCCTCGAACACCACGGCCTTGCCCGCGTTGATCCGCGCCTGGTCAGCCTGGCTCAGCTCCACCAGTTCCTGGTCGGTCACCGCGAATTCGTCCCAAAGCATGTGCAGAGACTGATCGTGGTAGGTGAAGGGGAGAACCACCAGATCGAATCGCTCGGGAGCCTGGAGCCACGCCCGAGTGTGCCCGCTCTTGGCAGCGTCCAAGCCCAGGCGGTGCAGGTCATCTTCGGCACTCTCCGCCCGAAAGTTGGGCAGCTCGCGCTCCATGGCGTCTGGGGGGTAGGCATCCCGGGTCTCCCGGGAAATCATCACGCCGTTGATGGGGTAGGCCGGCCCTGTGATCCAGTAGTCCACAACCAGCACCCGCTTGCCACGCTCCCCTGCCATGTCCCAGAGGCGCTTGACGAGTACCTGGGAAGCATTGGCGGAGAAGGTAGAGCCGACCACATCTCCGGAGCGCTGAATGATGCCGTGGACTTGGGGGGGCTGGCCCGTGGCCAGGCTGGTCCAGCTCTCGGGACTGCGAGGGCTGTCGATGACCAGTGGCGCCGTGGCCCCGTCTCTTCGCAGCCTGGCGAAGTTGGGCATCAGTCCCCGCTCTATCAGCGGATCGAGCACCCGCCAGTCCCCTCCGTCAATCCCAACGATAGCGACCGTGGCGCCAATGGGTTGGGCGTCAAAGCAGCCCATGGCCATAAACAAAACGAAGAGCATGGCTGGAAACTATCCCCTCGACGGCTACGTGCACACAAAGCACAGAAAACAGGAAAAAACGCGAGCGCTAAAATCTGGAACCTCATTTTCTCTTCTTTGTCGCTGACACGCATACCTGGTCGAGTCGGTCGACCGCTTTGAGATAGCGATCGACTGGTGCCAGGGTGCTACTACCCAGGTTCTCCCTAACGAACTTCGCACAGTTCTCGTCCGGCTTTGCGAACCCGTTCAGGATGCCCTCTTGGGCCCACTCGAACCGCCCGAGCTCGACCCATTCATGGGCGTACCCGCCGTAGTTCATCTGGTAGATGCCGCGAATCATGTCGTCGGCATCGGTCAACGCGTAGGTCACGCACTGAACCCACTCCTGCTCGTCGTACGCAGGACCACCGTAGGCGACCATCCGATTCATCTTCATGATCAGCGCGTCGCGGGTGTTCCGGATGCCGTAGGCCGCCGTGTCCGCGTAGGCGGTGGACGTAAGGCGAGGCATCTCCTTAGCCACAGCGCGCTTCGCCTCATCGCACATGCGCCGCTGCGCCGCTTCCTCGGCCTCGATTTGCGCAATCTGCCGGTCGGCGTCGGCAAGGACGGCCCGGAAGCAGGGTGCCGTGTGCGGGAACGGGTCGATGAGCGCGTTCTTGGCCTCTATGGCCGTGAAGTAAACTTGGTCGGCTGGCAACCAGTCCGGTGTCGTCAGCGCGGATAAGTTCCTGCCTGCCAGCTGCAGCTCGACGCACAACCCGAGCGCCGCAAGGGAGGGAGTCGACTCGAGGCGCGCGCCCAGGCTCGACGGAAGCTCGGCGTCCCAGTCGGAATCGCCGGCCTCGGCCCCCGGGGCCAAGCGTTCGGCCCACGCCGTGTCGAGGGTTCGCCAGGTCGCCTGACACTCGGGCACGTCGTTCGGCGCCGCGAAGTGCTGCGACCGGCGCTCCAGCTCGTGGTGCCCCCATCCTTCGTCAAAGCCGACACAGTACTCAGACCACATCGTGGCTCCTGATTTAGCTGCGATGCCATGGGCCTTGACCAGTTTGGCGACATCTCCCGCGGCCGCGAGTGACCGGACCTGGCCGGAGCGGGTGTCGAACCACGCATCGGTCCCCGTCAGGTCCAGCACCTCTCGGCCGGCGGGTCCGTCGAGTTCCAACTGGACGCGATCGACGTCGGGAACGGCGAACACCAGGCGCACGGTGCCGTCGGGGGCCGTCGTGCCCTGCTGAATGACGTCGCCGTCCAGAGTGGTGAGCATGACGGTGCCAACCCAAGGGCTCGTCTGCCCCTCCTGGATAGAGCTACGGGACTCGACGCGCCGGTCCTTTCGACGTGCGGGCAACAAGGGCGTCGCGTACTGGACCGACCCGGCGACGAGTATGGGTGCGCCCAGGATGACGAACCCACCCAACGCCGCGCCCCAGTTGAAGACCGGATCACCCGCCAGATTCTCCCCTTCGGACAGACCGTAGCCGCCACCGACCAACCCCAAAAAACCCATCACGCCACCGGTTGCCATCCAGATGTTTCCGGCATCGATTGCGCTCTGGGCCTCGTACCTCCCAACTTCGGCATGCCTGAAGGGCTGGACAACCTGGTCCAGCCCCTGCTCGGTCACCTGGACCCGAACGGCGATCTCGTCAAACCCCGCGTCCTCGACGCTTGCTTCGAGCAGGAACTTCGGGTCCACCGCAACGATGTCCGGCTTGCCCTTGGGCTTCACCTCATGGGTCCAGGTACGAGCAGCACACGCGAGTAAGAGGGGTAAAAACATGGATTCCCTTGCTTGTGACGAGCCTGCGAACGTCGAGGCAGAGAAACGCTAACATTGATATTAGCCCCCAATGATTACGACCCTTCTGCTCCTGTCCTGCGGGCCCAAGACCCCGCCCGTCACCGCCACCCCCATCGAGGAGGCGGCTCCGGCCCCACCCGAGCGCGTCCTGGAGACCGTGACCCCGGATGACTGGGGAGCGTGGGGCATCAACCTGGAGACCATCGACGCCGAGCTTAAGCCCGGCGACGACTTCTTCATGTACGTGAACGGCAGCTGGTACGCAGACTTCGAGATGCCCGCGGACCGCACCCGCTACGGCTCCTTTGACCTGCTCCGTGAAAAGTCCGAGCAGCGCGTGCTGTGGATCATCGAAGACCTGGCACTCGAGAAGCCTGCTGTCGACACCCCCCGCGGCAAGGCGTCGGCCTTCTACAACGCATACATGGACAGCGACGCAATCAACGCCGCGGGCCTGACTCCCGCGCAGCCATACCTGGACCAGATCGCGGCCATCGAGACCCGCGAGGATCTGGCAACCTTGTTCGTCCAGCCCGGCTTTGCAGCCCCCTTCAGCGGTTTTGTCTTCGCGGACGACAAAGACCCCTCCGACAACATCATGCAGATGGGTCTTTCTGGCCTGGGCATGGGTGACCGGGACTACTACCTGAACGAAGATGAGCGCTCGACGGCGCTCCGCGAGGGATACGTGGCCCTGCTCACGACCCTGCTTGAGCAGGCTGGCGACCCCACCCCTGCCGAAACGGCCGCCGCCGTGATGGAGCTGGAGACCGAGCTCGCAAAGAGCCACTGGGACCGGGCTGTCCGCCGGAATCCAGAACTCACCTACAACAAGCTGAGCCGAGACGAGCTCATCGCGATGGGGGGCGAGTTCCCTGTCGCCACGATGCTGGATGCCTGGGGCTTAGCCGGAGAGACCGAGATGCTCGTCTCGCTCGTGCCCCCCACCGACGAGGAACTCGCTGCTGCCAACATCTCGGCCCAGGATGCAGAGGCGGGCATCGGGACCGGTTTTCCCGGCGCCTTTGCGTTGGCACTGACCGGTGACCTGGCGACCTGGAAGGCATGGATGACCGTGCACTTCCTCATCGACCACAGCTCGGTTCTCAGCGCGGACATCGACCAGGCCAGCTTTGCATTTTACGGCACGGCAATGCGCGGCCAGACCGAGCAGCGTCCGCGTTGGAAGCGCGGGGTTCAGGCCACCCAGGGCGCCTTGGGCGAGGTGATTGGAGAGGTCTACGTCGAGCGCCACTTCCCACCTGCTGCACGCGCCGAGATGCAGGAACTGGTCGCAAACCTGAGCTTGGCAATGGCGGCGAACCTTGAGGAGCTTCAGTGGATGGGCGACGAGACCAAGGTCCGCGCCCAAGAGAAGCTCGACAGCTTCAATCCCAAGATCGGGTACCCCGATGAGTTCGAGACCTACCAAGGCTTGGTCGTGGGCGACTCCGCTCTGGACAACGCCATGTCCGCTGCGGTGTGGGGCGCGGCAGACAACATGGCAGACCTGGACAAGCCCGTCGACCGTGACCGGTGGTTCATGCCGCCTCAGACCGTGAACGCCTACTACAACCCCGCGTTCAACGAAA
This sequence comes from uncultured bacterium, assembly GCA_905480105.1. Classification (GTDB taxonomy): domain Bacteria; phylum Myxococcota_A; class UBA796; order UBA796; family CAJQPC01; genus CAJQPC01. The sequence goes on from CAJQPC010000140.1 coordinate 7,446, forward strand.
TCGTGTTTCCCGCGGCCATCCTCGAAGCGCCCTTCTTCGGCCTGAGCGCCGACCCGGCTGTCAACTACGGCGCCATTGGCGGCGTTATCGGCCACGAGATGGGTCATGGCTTTGATGACCAAGGTGCCAAGTACGACGCTGCCGGCGTGCTCGCCGACTGGTGGACAGAGGACGACTTAGCCGCGTTCCGAGGCCTGACGGATGCACTCGTCGCGCAGTACGACGGCTACTGCCCCCTCGACGACGGCGAGACCTGCGTGAACGGTCGGCTGACGCTGGGCGAAAACATCGGAGACCTGGGCGGCCTGTCGCTGGCCTACCGCGCCTACAAGCTCTCGCTGAATGGAGAGGAGGACAAGGTGATCGACGGTCTGACTGGAGACCAGCGCTTCTTCCTGTCTTGGGGCCAGGTCTGGCGCTCGAAGTACCGGGACGAGGCGCTGCGCCAGCAGCTGGTCACGGACCCCCACTCGCCGGCCCTCTATCGGGTGAACGGCTCGGTTCGAAACTTAGAAGCCTGGTATGTGGCCTTTGACGTGCAAGAGGGCGACGCGCTCTACCTGCCCCCCGAAGAGCGCATCGTCATCTGGTAATGCCGGGGCGAGTAGCCATGGACTGCGATCGGCAACCGGAAGCGCGAACCCTAAACGATCAACTTCGCTACTTCCTCACCCCCCGCCGACCGAAAGCGGCTACCCCGGTGCGATGAATGACACCGAATACCTAGACGCGGTCGAGCATGCAATCGGCATGCTCTACCTCTCCCGATTCCCTGACAGCAGCCGTCCGGATGGCTGGGTCTACACAGTCCACATTGACGGGGCCCTGCTGATGAGCAGCGTGAGTCCCCTATCAGAGCGTGAGCTGGCCACCAGGGCCATTTCAGCGCACCCCGGGAAGAAGCTGAAAATCCTTATCGGGGGCTTGGGGCTTGGCTACACGGCACAGGCCGCCCTGGAGAGTGACCGCAGTGCCCTGGTGCGCGTGGTGGACCGCATGGACTTTGTGATCAACTGGCTGCGCGAAGGCCTGCTGCCGCTCTCGGATCAGCTCATCCAGGACCCCCGCATGGAGTTCGTGCAGAGCGACGTCTACGCGGACTTGATGGGCCCAGCGACCGAGACCTACGACCTGATCCTGGTTGACGTAGACCATGCCCCAGACGACCCCCTTGACCCAGCCAGTCTGCCTTTCTACACGGCAGAAGGACAGGCCAAGGTGAGCAAACACCTGGCTCCAGGTGGAATCGTCGCGGTCTGGTCGGCGTGGGACAACAATGCCTTTGCCGCTGCGATGGCCAAGGTCTACCCCAGGTCTTGGCGTGAGCCCATCGAGTGGACCACCCCGGTGGAGTCCGATGGCGGACAGCGCCTGCACAACACCTTGTTCTTCGGCAGAAAGCCCCAAGCCAAGTGAGCGAACGACTCCGGTAACAAGGCCCGATAGTGGGCCCCGTGGGTGCGCGCACCCACGGCGCCGACCTACTGGTAGACCCGTACCCAGTCGATCACAAACGCCTCCGGCAGCGCATCCATGTCCACGCCGCAGAACCCACCCCAGTCGCCACCAAAGGCCAGGTTCAGAATGACGTGAAACTCCTGGTCGAAGGGCCAGGTGGCCGAGTTTCCGGTACCGTCGTTGTCGAACACAAAGACCGGCTCCCCGTCCACGGTGAACACCATGGTCTCGGGCCCCCAGTCGACCGCATACAGGTGCATTGCTCCGGCGGCATCCCGTCCGGTCTCCCCACCCTTCTGGGTGCCCAGCAGGTGGTTGTACGCCCCCGTGTGAACGGTTTGGTAGACGGTCCCCAAGGAGCAGCCGACGTGCTCCAGGATGTCGATCTCTCCGGAATCCGGCCACCCTCCGTAGGCCCAGTCACTGGGCAGCATCCAGAACGCCGGCCAAGTTCCCACACCCGAGGGCACCATCGCCATGGTCTCGATACGACCGTAGGTCCACTCCGCCTTGCCGTCGGTGACCAAGCGGGCCGAGGTCACGCTGCCGTCGGCCTCTTGGCGCGCGGTGATGGTGAGCAGCCCGTTGGAGACACTGGCGTTGTTGGGGCTGCTGGTGTAGCGCTGCCGCTCATTGTTGTAGGTGTAGGACGGCAACTCCAGTGGGGTCCAGGACTCCAAGTCCAGCTCACTGCCCTCGAACTCGTCTTGCCAGACCAAGAGGCGCTCGCCCACAACCCTGCCGGTGCCCGTAGACGTCCAGCTGGCCTGGTCCAGATACACCGCCCCTGTCGCGCCCCAGTCCGCCAAGGTGAAACGTAACCCCAGCTCGCCGGAGACCGCCCCAGACGGAACCTGCGCCTCAACGCGCAGCTCCTGCCACGTATCTCGCTCGCTGTCCTGGTCTACCGGGGCGCTTGAGCGCTCCTCCAAGACCGTTCCGGAGGCGTCCCGGTAGCGAACAAAGATCCGCGCGGCGCTGCCCCCGTTCACACCATCATCGGTCGGAGTCAGAGCCTGAATGCTGAACACATGGCGGTCCCCTTCGGTCAGCTCGCCCAGGCTCAGACCGTGCTCGGTGTCATTGGGAACGGAGCCGCTGTAAAAGCCCCAGATCTTCTGGGCACGCTCTCCCTCCAAGGCCTGGAAAGTCGCAGAACTTCCATGAATGGCATCGCCGCTCTTGGACCACGCATGGTTGGCGTAGCCCGAAGGACGCCACCAGCTCTCACCCTGCTCAAAGCCGCCGTTGCTCAGACGGTTTTCCAGGGTCTCCTCCTTCGATGCCTCGCCGGAGTCCGCGGGTGTAGAAGGTCCTGTGGTGTGGGTTCCAGTCCCTCGATGGCAGCCCAAGAGCCCAAGGGCAAGAAGAAGAACAGCGTGTGTCACAGGCTCTCCAAAAAGCGCACGATCGCGTCGCGTTCAGAATCATCCAGGTTTAGGTAAGCCGACCGAGAGGCATCCCCTTCTCCACCGTGCCAACGAATGGCCTCGTCTAGGGTGCGGGCGCGACCATCGTGCAGATAACTGGCGCTGGGCACACAGACCTCGCTCTGCGCGGACCCTTCCAAGCCTCCCGTCACGCAGGCGCTCAGCCCAATCCCCCAGAGCGGGGTGGTACGCCACTCCGATCCGCTGGCCTGACCCTCCCCCAGGTTGTCGGCCATGTCCTGTCCCATGTCGTGCAGCAACAGATCGCTGTAGGGATGAACGGTCTGGCTGCGCAGCTCGCTGAGCGGGTGGTTCTCGCTGGTCGTCATCGTCGCGCGGTGGCAGCCCTGGCAGCCCACATCGCTGAAGAGCACCTGACCGGCTTGCACCTGAGCATCGTCAATGTCCCGTTGGGCCCCCACGCCCAGGAGCGCGATGTAGCGATAGAGGTTGTCGAAGCTCTCGTCGGCCAGCTCGGCTCCGTTGTCATTGCCACAGTCTTGCTGGTCCACCCCACAGTCAGGGCTTGGCATGATCGAGGTCATCACGCCCATGTCCGTGTTCAACGCCGAGGCGAGCTGGTGCCTCAGGCTACCTGCTGCAGCCTTCCACCCAAAGCGCCCCAAGCGCAGGTCACCGGTCTCCGGGTCCAAGACCACCTGTGCGCGTCCCGAGATGCCGTCGCCATCTTGGTCCTGGGGGTCTTCCCACTCCATGATGGTGGACTCGGCCAGGGCCTCCAGCAGCCCCAAACCGATCAAGGCGGGACTCAGACGTGGAGAAAAGTGGCTCGGTTCGGCCCCTTCAAAACCGTATACCGGGCGTCGAAGACCATCGTCTGTGCCAAGCCACTGGTCCACGTACACGACGCCCTCACTCTCGGCGCCGGTGCTGGCGCTCTGCAAGACGCGACCGATCAAGGGGTCCGGGGAGCCGTCTTCGGTCCCCACCTTCACAACCCACTTGTCCAGAGACTGCCCCTCGCCAACAATGGACGCTCGGCCATTCCGGGTGTGACAAGCATCGCAGGATTCGTTGATGTAGAGCGGCCCCGCCAGACCCACAACCTCGGTGAGGGCCGGGTTCTCGGCGCTCTCATCGTGGCTGCCGTCGACCATACTGCTGTGATGCACCCGGCGCCCCAAAACGAAGGGCTGGCCGTTCCAAGGAGCCAGGTTGGTGGCCATCTGCATGTAGCGGTTGTCGGGCTCATCCGAGTACGGGTAGGGCAGCGTCGTGCGGCCTCCTAGCCAGGCACTCTCGTCCAGCTTCTCGGAGTTCTCCCGCTTGCTAAGATCGGCGTACCAAGGCACCAATCCGCCCACGCCCACCTCGTACAGGATCGCCGTGCCGTAGTAATTGGCCCGGCCACTGGGAACGCCCTGGAGGAACTGGGATAGCTCCAACTCCATGAACTGCCCGCTCGCCAGATCCACCACAGCGCCGTCCACCGTGATGGCGTGGTCGATGCTCAAGGTGTAGCGGTACTGGGTGCCCGCATCGCTGATCTTTTCGTGGTCGTCGTCGTAGGTTCCGGGCCCCTCGGTGACCACCAAGTTGGCGTAGTTTCCGCCATAGGTCGCCACGGTCCCGGTGCCCAAGTACCAAGCGCGGAACTCCGGAACACTGAGTTGCCACTCGCTTACCATAGAGAGTTCGATGGTGCTGCCCCCAGCCGGGAGGGTGTCTACGATCTGAACCCTGGCGGTGCGGTACTCCCAGTACAGCGGCAGATAGTGATCGTAACTCTGAAACTCGTCCTCGCGGGCGTGCCGGTCACGGCCCCGGTCTGCGAAGCGCGTGACGATGGCCCCGTCCTCTCGGACGAAGGTCAGGTCGCCCTCCAGGGGGGTCTCCGCATCGAAGAGAGGCACGATCTGTGCGCTGATATTCGACGGTGCACCCGTGTCCGAGTCCTCCGATGCGGTGTCTGGGCCCTTGCAAGCCAAAACACACAGGAGCCAAGTGAACGACGACATTGTTCGACCTCCGAACGAAGTATTGCAGAAGTGTGGCCCGTGTCCAACTCACGAAACTGCTCAAGCCTATAAAGTGGCGCATCGAAAGCGCATCATCCCAGGACCAGAACCTGCCCCGCCGACGAGATCAAGCGCTTTCGGTGGGTGCTCACCACGACCAGGTCGCCCTTCTCGCCCAGCTCCGAAAGGATCTCCAACAAGCCCTCCAAGTCTGCCTCATGCAGCCCCCGGCCTGGCTCCTCCAGCAGGTGCAGGGTTGGATGCTTCCCCAAAAGCAGGCTCGCCGCCAGGCGCAGGCGTTGGGCCTCGCCGCCAGACAGGGTGCTGCCCCGTCTACCCAGACTCAGGTGGCCCAGCCCGACTCTACACATGGCGCGGGTGCCTTCTCTCAGCGCCCCACATGGCACGACGTCCACCAACTCAGCCGCGGGCATGCCCAAGAGCGCGTCCACGCTCAAGCCCTGCCAGGAAACCGCCAGCACCTCGGGCCGGTAGCGGCGCCCATCACAGACCACACAGATCAGCTCCAGGTCCGCCAGAGCGTCCATCGCCACCCGCTCCACACCGCTGCCGTGACATGCGGGACAGCGTCCAGCGGGACTGCGGAAGGAGAACGCACGCTTGGCCACCCCCCCCTCTGCCCCGGCTTTGGCGAAGGCTTTCTGCAGAGGGGCCATCAAGCGCAGCGCATCCAGCGGCGAGGTCAGACTGCCGGAGCCAGCACTGCCGGAGCCAGAAGAACAGATCGCCATAAAGCGTTCCAGCCCTTGGATGTCCGCACACCCCACCGCCTTTCCTGCCATGAATGACGCCTGCAGTACCCCCTGCATCAGGCTGCTCTTTCCGCTGCCGCTGGGCCCGGTCAGCGCCACCAGCCCCCACGCCGCCAGGCTCAGGTCCTGGCCCTGCAGACCCGGCGCCGTACAGCCTTGAATGAACACTCCCGGCGCGCCTACACGACCGGCAAGAGCTTGGGGAGCGCGA
>CAJQPC010000141.1 GCA_905480105.1 uncultured bacterium
CGCCGCTGGGAAAGCGAGAAAGGGTTCGCATGACCAGGGCCTCCAGGGCCCGGGAGGTATGAACCAGGGTGTCGCCCAGCACGCGCTGGCTCAGTGCTACAGCGATGGACACCGCCTGCTCCGCGCTCTGCTCAGCCTGCTCGGCCTTGATCAGATCCAGCCCGGCCAGGCACTGCTCCAGCTCGCTCACACGCGTGCGAAGGTCCTTGGCCTCCTGGGCCAGCTCTTCCCGGGCTTGAGCCTGCCCTTCTGCGCGACCCGTTTCGAGGGCCGCCTCCAAGCGAGCAAGCAACTCCTCGGAGTCCGGCTCCGGCTCTGGCTCCGGCTCCGGCTCCGGCTCCGGCTCCGGGACCAGGCCCGAGGCCGAGAGCGCGGCATCTTCCCCGTCCTCGAGAGCTCCAGGAACCTCTCCAGCCGACACGTCCGCATCCCCGGTTGGGACCTTCCAGAGTGGTTGAAAAGACATGGCCTATTCGTCTTCGAGAATTGGCAGGTAGATAGTCCCTTCTTCCGCAAGGCGCATCGCCACGGCGACGATGTTCTCCTGAGCAGCCAGCAGCGTCTTTTTGGGTGTGGGCCCCATGATCTCCAACTCCTCTTCCAGATCCGCGGCTGCCCGACTGGACAGATTCCGGAGGAACAGGTCCTTCATATCCACGCTGGCACCAGCAAGTGCAAGCAAAAGGTCCTGCTTGTCGATTTCCTTGAGGATGGCCTGCACCCCACGCCTGTCGAGATCCCGCAGATCGTCGAAGACCACCATGCGACGGCGCAGCGTGTCTGCCAACTCGTCGTCTTCGTCGGCCAGGCGCACCAGCAATCCCTCATTGAGCTCGCTGCCCATACGACCCAAGACCTGTGCCGTGCGATCGATACCCTCTACATTCCAGCGGTCAGCGCCATCGTCTGCAAGCGCGAGCCGCAGTGAGCGCTCAACGTCATCAGCCAACTCACCAGGAACTTCTCGAAGCATGGCCATTCGAACGGTCGCATCGTAGCGGTCCTCGTCGTCCATGAACTTCAACACTGCTGCAGCGTTGTCCGTGCCCATCAACAACAGCCCCACCGCACGCGTCTGGGGGTGCTCGTCACTGACGATGGCAGCCACGGCCTGTGGAGCGCGGGTCGAGATATAGTCCTCAAAATCCTTAGACAGGCTGCGGCGAAGCGACGCCTCCACCCGAACTCGTCGGTCTTCATTGACCAGCTTGGGCAGCACGCCCAGGGCAAAGGCCCGCCCCGTCCGTGGGAAGAGAGTCGTCCGGTGCAGGTCCCGCACAAAGTCGGCGACCACACGTTCCACAACCTCGCTGGGCACATCGTCCATCTCGGCCATGGCCAAGCCGATGTCCCGAATCTCATCAGACTTGAGACTCTCAAGGATGGACGTGGCGACATCGCGGTTGAGGAACATCAGCAACACGGCCGATCGCTGTGTACCACTAAGTTCGGCAGGAAGTGACTTTGCTAATGCTGCTTGAGCCATGCTCTCTCTCCTTAGGACCCGCGGGACCACAAGCGAATGACTTGCGCAGAGGCCTCGGCCTCCCGCTGAGCCAGTAAGTTCAGATCATCCCGGTCCACGCTCTCATAGTTGTCGACCATCTCGCGCAATCGACCAGCCAAGTCGCCCTTTCCGTCATCCTCAGGCTCGCTGGCTTCTTCACTGCTGGAATCGGCCTTGGGCTGGATCATCACCAGCTTCATTACCGGGCGAACAACCATGCCAAAGACCAGGAACAAAGCCAACACCGCGATAGCGTAGGGCAGGTATGGCAAGGCGCTAATTCCCACCAGCGTCCCGGTGCTCATCTCCACTTCCACGGCTCCGAAGGGGAGTACGATTACTTCCACACTGTCCTGATCTCCGGCCGCTCCGGCAGAGTTCATGGCCAACGTTTCCAGCTGCTTGCGTACCGCATCCAGGTCGGGGTCGACGCCTTCTGGAGCCAAGGCGATGGCAATCTCTTGCACCTTGGCGCTGTCCACCGTCACGGCCACCGAGATGCGCTCCAGCTGGCCACGGTCTGTGGTGCTCTTGAGAATGTCGTGGCCAGGCGTAGTGGTCGTCTGGATCTTGGACTTCTCGTTCACTTCGCCACCGGCGCCCGCAGCGAGACCCTCCGGAGTGCCCGTGTTGGCTTCGGCGCCCGCCGGCCCACCCGCGGCGCCACCGGTGCCGTCGAAGGACTTGGACTCCTCGATGCGCTCCTCCAGGGCCACGCCCTCCAAGAGCTGCATGCGCTCCACAACAGATGCGGTGTGAGAAAGTTCCGCGCGCACCGAGACTGAGAAGGAGTTTGGGTCGGGCAGTACACTCCGCAAGTTACGCGCGACTTTCTGCTCCAGATCCTGCTCCAAGACGCGGCGCTTCCGGGTCATTTCGTCGCTCTCGGAGCTTTCCATGCCTCCGACGCTCGTTCCATCCCAGAGAAGCTCTCCGTTCTGGTTGATCACGCTCACCCCCTCGTGGGTCAGCTCCGGAACAGCAGCGGCAACCAGGTTCACTATCCCCTTGAGCTGCTGCTCGGAGAGCGTGCTACTCGCGGAGAGAGCCATGACAACGCTTGCGCTGGCGCCACGCTTCTCGGCGACCAAAAAGCTATTGTTTTCGGGCAGGACCAGGTGTACCGCTGCGCTCTTGACCGGCCGAAGCTGAGCAAGGGTCATGGACAGATCCCGCTCAAGCTGAGCCTTTTCAGCGATGTCCAGCTGACGGGCTGTGGAACCCACCGGCAGCTTCTCGATAATCTCCAGACCGGCCTGAAGTCCGTCGCCAGCCAGGGCCACCCTGGCTGCGCCGACATCGGTCTCCAGGACGACCAAGCTGGAGCCATCGTCTTGAATGTCGAACCACAAATCTTGACCGTGCAGGGCACCCGCCGCTCGCTCGATGTCTTGCGACCCGCCACGCATGATGGTGTAGGTCGATGCCTGGGAGGCCCAGACCCCCGTGCCGGCCACCAGGACAAGCGACACCAACACGGTCGCCACAAGGGCGAGACGTCGGTTGGCCTCCAAGGACTCCCAGAAGGTCTTTAGCTGCTCAATCAGTGGTTGTATGTCGAAGGGCATCAATAACTCTCGGGTAGAACTCCATCGGTCCGTGAGGCCCGCGCTTTAGGAATGCGCAGCATATTATTATCAATAAGCCGATTATTTAGGTTAAATGACGTCTTTTCGCCTGAATGATTTTAAGACCTCACCGACTCAACCTACAAAAAAAGGGAGACCACCCGAGGTGATCTCCCTTTCATCCCACCAACCAGCTTCCCTGGCTAAATCGCCATATTCATGATCGTCTCATACGCAGAAACAACCTTGTTCCTTGCAGTACTCGCGGCC
>CAJQPC010000142.1 GCA_905480105.1 uncultured bacterium
CGAGTTCCTCTGGCGCTCCGGCAGCCGCACCATCACCTTGAGCTCGTTGCGCCCCCGCTGCTCGCGCAAGGCCTCTGTGCCATAAATGGCAGCACGAACCTGTCGGCCCACATCGGAGCTACTCAACCCGAGCTGCCGGGCTTGGGGCAGCAAGGAATAGGTCAGCTGTGCCTTTCCGGAGGCATAGGTGTTCTCTACATCGCTCAGATCCTCGTAGCCGCGCAGCAAATCTTCCAGCTCAGCCGCAGCTTGGGCCAAGGTGGCCTCGTCTGGGTGAGAGATCTCCACATCCACTGCTGCGCCGGCACCAGGTCCAGAGCTGGAGCCAAAAAGGAGGGCGTCCAGCCCGGCAATCTCGGGCGTTTTCTCTTTCCAGATGTCCCCAAAACCCTGGGAGGAGAGCTCTCGTTCGCCCGAGGGCACCAAGTTCACCTGCACGGTCACCAAGTGTGACCCCGTAGAAGCAACGCCACCTCCAGGGCCACCCCCACCGGCTGCGCCAGTCCCCATTAGCGTCAGCTGTCCTTCAATGATCTCGGGGGTACCCGTCGCAACAATGGCGTCCGCCAAGCTCTGCTCGAGCACCCTGCGCACCCGATCCGCGTCTTGAGCCGAGGGGCCATAGGGCAAGCGCGCGGAGACCGTGACTTGGTCCGCCTCCAACTTGGGGAAAAAGGAGAAGGGCACGGTGCCGCTTGCCACAACCCCTACGCTGATGATGAACAAGCCGATGGCGGCCGCGACCGACACCAGTCGGTTCCCCAAAACAAAGGTCAACAGCGTGGTGAAGGGGCCCTGGATGAAGCGCTGTAGCCAGCCTGAGACCCACTCCCGGGCAATCACGATTGGACGCCAGATTTTCCACTTGAAGAACCCCCCATCGTGGGCCAGGTGAGCCGGCAAGATGAAGAAAGACTCGATCAGGGAGAAGGCGAGTACCGAGCAGGCAATCGCCGGAATCATGAAGAAGATCTTACCGGAAAACCCGGGCACAAAAAACAAGGGAGCAAAGGCTGCGACAGTGGTAAGAATCGCAAAAGTGACCGGAACGATCATCTCCTGTGCCCCTGCTGTGGCCGCCTCCGGCCAGCTCATGCCCTGTTCTCTTTTGGCGAAGGCGTTCTCCCCGACCACAATGGCGTCGTCGACGACCAAACCCAAGGTGATGATGAACGCAAACAGGCTCACCATGTTCACGCTCAGGTCCAAGCCCGGCATGATGAAGAAGGTGCCTAAGAAACAGACGGGGATGCCCATGCCAACCCAAAAGGCCAAGCGCAGGTCCAAGAACAGTGCGAGCACGACGAGCACCAAAAGCAGACCAAGACGTGCGTTTCGCAGGAGCAAGTCGATGCGGTCTGCAAGTATCTCTGAGTCATCGCTCCAGACGACCACATCCAGCTCTGGGGGGAGCGTAGATTCCAGCTCCGTCACCACACCACGGGTAAGCCCGGCCACACTTGCCGGTGTCTCATTGCCCACCCGGTAGACCACAACCTGAAGCGCACGCCGGCCTTCGTAGTAGTACGCCAAGTCGTTGTCCGCATAGGCGTCCCGGATCTCGGCAATGTCACCCAGCCGTACCTCTGCGCCACCTTGCGCCCGCAGGATGATGTCCTGAAAGTGAGACACGTCCCTGGACCGGTCATCCACCTTGATCAGCAGCTCGCCGTTGCGGGTCTCCAGCTCGCCGCCGGGCAGCTCGATGCTGGACAGCCTGATTTGCTGGGCGATGGCTTCGAGGCTCAAGCCATAGGCATCCAGCTGCTCCCTCGGAACATCAATGCTGAGTTCGAGCGGAGGCACACCGGCCAGATCGACCTTTGTGATTCCCGGTTGGGAGAGCAGCTCCGCGCGCACCGCCTCTGCTGTGGCATGCAGCGCAGGCAAGTCGCTATCGCGACTCCCTTCTCCGCCCGCATCGGGGCTGGACGTCACGATTAGGTCCAACACTTTTCGTGGCAGCGAGATCAGCTTGACGGTCGGCGCTTCTGCGTCGTCAGGGAAGGAGGTGATCCGGTCGACCTCGTTCTTCACGTCCGCCAGAGCCTGCTGCTGATCGGCGTCGATGAGCAGCTCCACATTGACGCTGCCGATGCCTTCCCCAGAGGTGGAGCCAACGCGTTTCACGCCATCCACGCCGCGCACGGCTTCCTCTACAGCAAGAACGATTCCCTGCTCCACCTCGTCCGGCGAAGCCCCCGGATAGGCCACCGAGACAGAGACTGCGTCCAAGTTGAACTCGGGGAAGACCTCTTGCTTGACGCGAGACAAGCCCAGCAAGCCGCCCACAATCAGCACGAACATCATCAGGTTGGCGGCCACCGGGTTTCGGACCATGAATGCAATGGGGCCCTTTTGGGGGGGCTTCTTTGCCGGTCCTGATTCTGGGGGTCTGGAGACAGGGGGCCCTGATTCTTGGTCCTTTTGGGCCAGCTCTTTTTCCTGGTCCATGAACTACTCCTGGACCTGAAGGCTCATGCCTTCCAGCGCGAAACTCAAGGTAGACGTGATGGCGCGATCCCCAGCTTGGATGTCGCCGCGCACCATGGCCTGCGAATCGGTGGTCCAAGCCAGGGTCACAGGTTCAATGTGAAGCGTGTTCTCCGAAGACAACAACAGCACTTCCCGGCCTTCTCGAACAGACGTAATGGGCACGGCCACCACATCTTCCGTGGGCTTGCCCATCAGGCTCACATCCACAAAGCTTCCGATCAACATCGGCGGCTGACCATCCGGCGGGTCCATGGGGTTGGGCACGTCGACAAGCAGCGTAGCGGTACGCGTCTGAGCATCTATTTGACCAGCGATACCGACAATGCGCCCTTCCCGCTCCACGCCAAGAGCGCCATGACGCACCACAGCGCGGCCGCCTTCATTGGCGTTTAGCCGGGAACTTGAAGATACTGGAGCTTTCCCAGTGGCACGCTGACCTGGACTCGGAATGACTCTGTTCCTGCAAGGACCACCGCCTGAGTACTGGCCCCGACTACCTGACCTTGATCCAAGTTCTCACTCAAAACAACCGCGTCGAAGGGAGCCGTCAGCCGGGTTCGGTTCAGGTTGTTCTTGGCCAAGTCCACGCCGGCTTGGGCCGACCGCACGTTGGCCTGGGCAACGGCCAGGTGGGGTTTGCGCTCCGCCAGCTCTTGTCGGCCAGTCCCGCCAATCAGGTCCCACTGCTTCACAGCCGTCTCTCCCCTGCCCTGCTCCAGTGCAAGCTCCAACTCGGCTGCGGCCAGCTGCGCTTTGGCCTGGTCCAAGCGTGCTTGGTAGTCCCGGCTGTCGATCTGACCCAAGGTCGCACCCTTGCTGAACCGAGCCCCCTCCTTCAAACTACTCGGCAGAGACCGGATTCGTCCTGCAACCTCGGGCACAATGGTGACCTGGCTCTGGGGCTGAACCTGTCCCGTGGCCTGGACCTGAGCGGGTAGGCTGCCTTCTTCGACCACCTCTACCGTGACCCAGGTCATGACGGCCGCAACATCTTTTGGCTCCTCCTTGGGCTTGGCTGCGATGAGCACAGCGGTGACGCCGACTCCGACACCGATCAGTCCCAAAGAGCTGAGGATTTTGACTGCAGTGTTCATGGCGTGGACTCCGTCCAGGTCGTGGTCCAAGCCCCACCCAGGGCTTGATGAAGAGTGATGCGAGAAGACAGAAGACTGCGGTGCGCGCTGAGAGCACCGATCTGGGCTGCATAGTGGGCGCCAAGTACCTGACCCAGCTGCAAGTAGTTTCCGTGGCCGTTGACGTACTCCGTAAGAGCCGCTTGATAGCTCTGCTCGGCAGCCAAGGCCTGCACGCGTGCGGCCTGCAGGCCCGAGGCTGCGGCCTGCTCTCGGGACAAGGCCGCCTCCACCTCACCCACAGCGCTCAGGTAAGCGTTGTTGGCACTGTTCACCGCTGCGTCCGTCTGAGCACGCGCGGAGGAGAGGTTGGCCGCGTTCGAGCCACCCGTCAGCAGCGGCACGGAGACCTGAGCTCCAACCGTCCACTGCTGCTGAGACTGCATCTCCAGAATGTCCTGGTAGGAATACCCCGTCTGGGCATTGACCCCGACCGTGGGCAGCAACGCACGGCGGCTGGCCTTCTCCCGGCGCTCCGCTGCCTCTACGCGGGCCGCTTGGGCGCGCAGATCGGGCCGACTTCCCCAGAGCAGACCCGGGGTTCCTACGGTTGGTTGACCGGGTAGATCCGGCAACACGCTCCTGGGCAGCTCCAGGGGCTGACTAGGGTTCTCACCCAGGAGCACCGCGAGCTGCTGTTCTTGCAGCATCACCTGAACTTGAGCGGTGGGCAGATTGGTCTGCACGCTGGCAAGACCCTGGCGTTGCTGGAGCAGGTCCACGCTGGTTCCGACACCCTGCTCGTAGTTCATCTGGACGACATCGAGTAGTTCGATGTTCAGTTGAAGCTGCTGCTCCGTAATGCGCAGCTGTTCTCTGGCCGTCAGCACATCAAACCAGGCGTTGGCAATCTGAGCACTCACCAAGATGGCCTGTGCGTCTCGGTCGCCTTCAGACGCGGCTGCCTCTAAGCGAGAGGCCTTTGCACTGTTCCACCGGGCCCCCCAAAGGTCCACCTGCAAGCCAGCATTCAGGTACAGGCTGCCTTGCGTGTACGTGTCAGGCGCAGACTGGCTGGGTTGCCCCGTCGCGGGGTCGATGGGGATGGCAAAATCACAGATGGCAAAGCCAATTTCAGGACAGGGCTTAATCTGGTGGGCAAAGTCCACTGAAGCGGACGGAAGCATCGGCGAGAGCGCCGTCCAAGCCTGGGCCTCAGCGATGGCGATCCGGTCCCCAGCTGCTGCAAGGGAGAAGTTTTGCTCCAACCCTGTTTGGATAAGCCTGTCCAGTTCCGCGTCTCCGAAACTGAGCCACCAGGCCTGCTCGGAGACTCTTTGGGCCGTCCCACTGGAGAAGCTGGAGTCTGTTTCTAACAGGTCGACTCGGTCCAAGTAAGCTGCCTGTGCAACCGAAACTAATGAAAGTAAGACAACTATCACTGCATCCCCCCCTGGCGTTCCTGAGCGCTCGCGCAGCCCAGACTGAACAAGCACGCGGCGGACTGGATGTAATCCTCCCGCGAGGTCGTGATGGGAATGCACAACACTTCCCCAAAAAAGTGGCGGCCGTGCAGGCTGCCCAAAAAAGCCATGGCGCAGTGCTCGGCCGATGCCTGACGTACACGACCTGAAGCGATGGCCCGCTCAAACCATGCGGTCATGCTCTGAAACATCACCACCGGGGGCGGCTTCTCGAAGTGCTTGAAGAGCTCCTCGATTGACACTCCTGCATTCCGCAGGGCCGCCACTCTGGGTGCCATGGCCTGCATGTGCGCAACGATGAGATGACCGATGTCGGCCAACTGGTCCTGAATGGCCCGCTCATCTGGACCGCTCTCTACAAGACCCATCTCTGGCGGCCTTGGAATCAGAGCCTGGATGATGAGATTGCGCTTGGAGCCGAAGCGATGGAAGAGCGCTGCGCTACTCAAGCCGATTTGGGCGGCAATGACACTGGTAGCCACCTTCACGCCATGCTCCAGCAGTACCTGACCGGCCGTGCTGAGAATCTCCTCGTCCGTGTACTCCTTCGGCCGAGCCATCTGAACTCCGAGTTAATTACTGTTCAGACAGTAACGCGTACTGGCTGAACATTCCCCCTGCCTTTGTTCACCAGACCTGAAAGCTTGCGCCCTACTTGCCCAGCTCGGCCATCTCCTCAACGGTGGGACACGCGCACATGAGATTCCTGTCCCCGTAGACATTGTCTACCCGAGCGACCGTTGGCCAATACTTGTGGGTACGGCTCCAAGGTGCAGGCCAAGCAGCCTGCTCCCGAGTGTAGGGGTGTTTCCATTCGTCCGACGTGACCTCGGCTGCGGTGTGCGGCGCCATCTTGAGGGGGTTGTCCAGCTTGTCCATGGCCCCCGAAGCGATAGCGTCCGACTCCCTCTTGATTGCAATCAGAGCATCACAGAAGCGGTCCAACTCGGCCTTGGACTCGGACTCGGTCGGCTCGATCATCAGAGTGCCTGCCACCGGGAAGGACATGGTTGGCGCATGAAAGCCAAAGTCCATCAAACGCTTGGCAATGTCATCCACTTCCACGCCAGCCTCGGCCTTGAGCGGGCGGGTATCGAAGATGCACTCGTGAGCTACCCGGCCGCCGACCCCGGTGTAGAGCACCTGAAAGTGCGCTCCAAGCCGCTGAGCCATGTAGTTGGCACTGAGAATGGCCGTTTCAGTGGACCGCCTCAGTCCTTTGGCACCTAACGCCGCAATGTACATCCAGGAAATCGGTAGGATGCTGGGCGAGCCGTAGGGCGCTGCGCTCACAGGACCTAAGCCCTCGGCGCCACCCACCCCGTCCACCAGTGGATGGCTGGGCAGGAAAGGCGCCAAGTGGGCTCCGACACCGATGGGTCCCATGCCAGGACCACCGCCGCCGTGCGGGATGGCAAAGGTCTTGTGCAGGTTCAAGTGGCAGACATCCGCGCCAAACTTTCCGGGACGGCAAACACCCACTTGGGCATTCATGTTCGCGCCGTCCAAGTAGACCTGCCCCCCGCTGTCATGCACGGTCTGGCAGATGTCCCGAATCTCCGGCTCAAAAACGCCGTGGGTACTCGGGTAGGTCACCATCAGTGCAGCCAGATTGTCGTTGTGGGTCTCGGCCTTGGCTTTGAGATCAGCCACATCGATGTTGCCGTGCTGGTCGCACTTCACAGCCACCACTCGCATCCCGGCCATGACCGCGCTGGCGGGATTGGTGCCATGGGCCGAGGTGGGAATCAGACACACATCCCGGTGCCCTTCGCCCCGAGATTCATGGTACGCACGAATCACCAACAGACCGGTATACTCCCCTTGGGAGCCAGCGTTTGGCTGAAGAGAGACGGCATCAAAACCAGTGATCTCCGCAAGCCATGCCTCCAGCTGATCGAAGAGCTGGGCATAGCCCTGGGCCTGGTCGAGCGGGACGAAGGGGTGCAGGGCACCAAACTCGGGCCAAGTCACCGGCACCATCTGACAGCTCGCATTGAGCTTCATCGTGCAGCTACCCAAAGCAATCATGCTGGTGTTGAGTGCCAAATCCTTGGACTCCAGGCGGTGCAGGAAGCGCAGCATCTCGTGCTCGGAGTGGTAGCTATTAAAGACTGGGTTTTCCATGAACGGCACCTGTCGGCTCAGCCCACCAAAGTCTCCTGGCGCGACCTCCAAGCGGCTCAATGCGGCTGCTCCAAAGAGCCGCACCAACGTGGTCAGGTCCTCTGCATTCAAGGTCTCGTCCAGCGAGATCCCCACGGTGCCGTCACCAAAGTCGCGCAAGTTGATCTCGGCCTCCAGCGCCGCCTGCATCAGGTCCGCGCTGCTGCCCTTTGGCCGTACCTGCAGGGTGTCGAAGAAGCAGTCATGGAGAACCTCGTGCCCCTGCGACTTCAGAGTATTCGCCAAGGCTTGGGTGGCGCCGTGCACGCGCCGGGCGATGGCCTTGAGTCCCTCGGGGCCGTGATAGCAAGCGTAGGCTGCGGCGATGACCGCCAACAGGACCTGAGCGGTGCAGATGTTCGACGTAGCCTTTTGCCTTCGGATGTGCTGCTCGCGTGTCTGCAAAGCCATGCGCAGCGCCTGACCACCGACGCGGTCCTGACTGACACCGATGATTCGACCGGGCATTGAGCGCTTGTAAGCATCTTTTGTGGCCATGAAAGCAGCATGTGGGCCGCCGTAGCCCATGGGGACGCCAAAGCGCTGACTGCTCCCGATCACGACATCGGCGCCGAGTTCCCCGGGCGAGGTCAGCAAGGTCAGGGCCAGCAGGTCCGCGGCCATGACCACCAGGGCATCGTTGTCGTGGCACTGGGCCACAAAGCTGCTGTAGTCCAGCACCGACCCGTCGCTGGCTGGGTACTGCAGCATGGCGCCAAAGAGAGGGCGCTCAAAGCTCAAGGTCTGGTAATCCCCGATGATCAACTCCAGGCCGGCTGCCTGGGCGCGGGTCTTCACCACGGCAATGGTCTGGGGGTGGCAACGCTGATCTACAAAGAACAAGTCTGACTTGTTCTTCCGGCTCTTGACCCTGTGACAGAGAGACACTGCCTCGGCAGCCGCGGTCGCCTCGTCCAAGAGCGAAGCGTTGGAGATCTCCATACCGCTCAGGTCCATGACCATGGTCTGGAAAGCCAGGAGCAACTCCAAGCGGCCCTGGGCTATCTCCGGCTGGTAGGGCGTGTACGCGGTGTACCAGCCTGGATTCTCCAGGATGTTTCGCAGGATCACACCCGGGGTGATGGTGCCGTAATAGCCCATGCCAATGTAGCTCTTGAAGAGTTGATTCTTCTCGGCAATCTGGCGCAGCTCGGCCAAGAGCTCTTGTTCCCCTCGGCCATCCGCCATGCTCAGCCAGGGCTGCTCGCGAATGCTGTTGGGCACCGTCTGCTCCAAGAGCTGCTGGGTGCTTTCCAACCCAAGGACGTCCAGCATTTCCTTCACCTCCACTGGGGAGGGCCCCAGGTGACGGCGTGTAAAGGTGTCCAGGGGGGCGAAGAGCTCAGTGACCTGCATTGGGACCTCCAGCCAGAGTCCGTACCCGGCCGGGAAGGGGTGTGAATTCGGCGCCTACCCGGCCACCGAATCGTGCTCAAACTCTAAGGGCTCTTAGGCCTGCTCGGCCAAGAAGGCCTCGTACCCGGCCGCGTCCATCAACTCGTCCAGCTCGCCGGTGTTGCTCAGGCGAATCTTAAAGAGCCAGCCGGCTCCATGAGGCTCGGAATTCACGGAGTCCTCGGAGCCGTCCAGTGCCTCGTTGACCTGAGTGATGGTGCCGCTCACCGGCGTGTATACGTCTGAGACAGCCTTGACCGACTCGATCTCCGCAATGGAGGAATGTGCTTCCACCTCTGCATCCACTTCGGGCATATCGATGTAAACGATGTCGCCCAGGGCTTCCTGAGCGTGATCGGTCACACCCACAGTGGCGGTATCACCCTCGACGGTGACCCACTCGTGCTCTTTGCTGTACTTACGGTCGTTGGGGTAGCTCATGGCTGACTCCGGTAATTGAAAGCTGAAAAACTCAAAAAGAAGAACCCGTAAAAACGCCTAATACGGGCGGCTGTAAAAGGGACCCTTTACGACCGTGGCGCTCGCAAGCTTGCCCCGCACGTCAACGGTCAAGACGTTCCCGGGCTTGGCGTTGCCCTTCTCGGCCTTGACGTAGCCCAGGGCGATGTTCGTCCCCAAAGACGGGCTGCGCGTACCCGACGTAATGTGACCGACTGCATCTCCAGCAGCGTTCAGGAGGATGTTGCCTTGGCGCGCGATGCGCTTGTCCACAACCAAGCCGACCAGGCGAACAGGCAAGCCATTCTCTTTCTGAAGAACCAACGCTTCTCGGCCCAAAAAGTCGCCCTTGCCCAGCTTGGTGACCCAGCCCAAACCGGCCTCCAAGGGAGAGGTGGTGTCGTCAATGTCGTTTCCGTAGAGAACGTTTCGCGCTTCCAAGCGCAGGGTGTCTCGAGCAGCCAAGCCCACCGGGACGATGCCCCACTGCTCCCCCGCACCCATAATGCGCTCCCAAGTCGGAGCGGCGTGCGCAGCCGGAATGAAGACCTCGAATCCATCCTCTCCGGTGTATCCAGTACGAGCCAATAGACACCCTTCTACGCCAGCAAATGTCGCTTTACATATAGAGCCGCGGTCCATTTCGAGCACAGGCCGATCCGACAACAGCTGCACAACCTTAGGACCGTTTCGGCCCTGGATTGCAAGCTGAGCCCATGCGTCACCTTGGTCCTCGATGGTCGCGCTGTGCGGATTGTTGGCCTGCATGTAGGCCAGATCCTTGTCCCGATTGGAGGCGTTCACGCACACCAGCCAATCTTCCTCCGCCAACCGATACAGAAAGACGTCATCGACAATGCCACCACCGCGGTTCATCAGAGCCGCGTACTGGCTCTGACCGATCGCAACGCAGCTCACATCATTGCTCACAAGGTGCTGCAAGCAGGCCAGTGCCCCTGGGCCAGCCACGCGAATCTCTCCCATATGGGAGACATCGAAGAGCCCCACGGACTCCCGCACTTGTCTGTGCTCGGCGATGGTGCCTTGGTAGGAGACGGGCATCTCCCAGCCAGCAAAGTCCACGAGCCTCGCGCCAGCGCGCTCATGGGCATGAAAGAAAGGGGTTCGTCGCAGAGCCACTTCTCGACCTCCATACAAGGGGGGCAAAGCCTAACGGGGGCGAACTCAGCGGGGAAGCTCCCAAGCCAAGCCTGCACGCGTCATTGACGTGCTTGTGCCGAGAGCAGCGTGTTGTGCATGAGCATCGCGATGGTCATGGGCCCTACGCCGCCTGGCACCGGGGTGATCCACGCGGCGCGCTCGCTGGCACCTTCGAAGTCCACGTCGCCGCACAAGCTGCCATCTTCGCGGCGGTTCATGCCCACGTCCACCACGACTGCGCCTGATCGAATCCAGGCTCCAGGCACGTGCTCAGCGCGGCCAATGGCGACCACCAACACCTGGGCCCGCTCCACGTGGGACCGGAGGTTCTGGGTGCGGCTATGGCAGACCGTCACCGTACAGCCCGCCTGCTCCAGCAGCATCGCCATGGGCCGGCCGACAATATTGGAGCGGCCGACCACAACAGCTTCCTTGCCGCTCAAGGGAATCTCCGCAGACTCCAGCATCTTCATCACGCCCAATGGCGTGCAAGCGACAAACTTCGCACGCCCCTGGCTCAGCTGACCGGTGTTCTCGGGGTGAAAGCCGTCCACATCCTTGGCAGGGTCAATGCTGTCCAGGACCTGGGTTGCGTCCAGGTGTTTGGGCAAGGGCATCTGCACCAGGATCCCGTCAATGGCCGGGTCCTCGTTCAGGTTCTTGACGATCTGCATCAGCTCGGCCTGCGAGGTCTCCACAGGTCGGCTGATCTGGACGTGGTGAAAGCCAACGCGCCCGGCCACCAGACCCTTGCGGCCCACGTAGACCTCGGATGCAGGATCGCTTCCTACAAGAACCACGGCAAGACCGGGCTTACGTGCCAGACCGGATGCAGCAGGCTTGACGCTTCCCTGGTTCAACTTTCGACTCAGGGCGCGACCGTCCAAGAGCTGAACCATGATCACTCCCCCCCGGAGGACGATCCGCCAGAGCTACTGGGAGCCGGGGTCGCGGTCGAAGCTGGAGCCGGCGAGCTCTCTTTTGCCGAGGCGTTGGATTTCTCACTGGCAGGGGCTCCGCTCCCAGATGAGGCGCTGACATCGGAGCTGCTCGAGCCACCGCCGCTGCTGTCACCACCGCCGGACTTGAGGCCATAGTTGTCGTTTGCCCAACCTCCTCCCTTGAGATGGAATGCCGCCGCAGAGAGCAGCTTGGTGACGTTCTCTCCGCCACAGGAGGGACAGACAGTCACCGGGTCGGCAGACATCTTCTGAATCTCTTCGAACTCGTGCGAACAGTCCGGGCAGCGGTACTCGTAGATCGGCATGTTCGATCTCCTTTGAGCGAGACCGGCTTGCGTCTTCGCTGAGTGAGAGGTGGCTAGATACTGGGGCTAACAACGGCCACCGGGCTTGCGCCAGAGGCCACCGGGCCTCAGCGGCGTTAGGACCGCAACATGCCTGTGACGTTGACCCTGATGACCCTAGCTGGGGTCGCCTTCGCCGCCCCCGTCGTGGCCGGTCACATCGTCCTGTCCGCCGATCGAGGTTCCGCTCCATCCCCGTCCCTGGCCTGGACCAGCATGTTCCTGCGGGAGGTTGCGGCATGCGCAGCCGCTATCGCCGCTATACCGCTGGGCTGGAGAGAGCGCGCACCCGCCTTCACAGGCCCAATCGCTCGAACAGAACACCGCACTCCCGTGGTCCTTGTGCCTGGCTTTGGCATGAACCGGAGCTGCTTCTTCCCGATGCAAGCCGCACTTCGAGCCCGCGGATGGAGCTGGGTACACGCAGTCAACCGAGGCCCCAGGGGCGGGCGCATTCCAACCTATGCCCGCCACCTGCAGGAGCAGGTCGAGCGCCTGTGTGCCCAGAGCGGACAGGAGCAAGTCGACCTGGTCTGTCACAGCATGGGCGGCCTGATCGCAGCTTGGTACCTCCAAGAGCTCGGAGGAGCTGCCCGGATACGGAGGTTGATCACCATGGGCACCCCTTGGGAAGGCACGCGCATGGCAGCCTTCCGAGGCCCCTTGAGTGAAGGCGCAGACATGCTGCTCGACGCCCCTCTGATTGCTGCACTTTTGGAGCCCACGGTGCCTACCTTCTGCATCTGGAGCAGGCAGGACCAGCTCATCGTGCCCTCACAATCAGCCTGCCCGCCCTGGGCCCTGTCAACGCCTCACATGGTTCAGGAGTTGGAGATGGTGGGTCACTTAGAGATGATCGCCAACTTCGCTGGGATCGATGCGGTGAGCCAAGCGCTACTGGGCTCCTGGAGCTTGGCCGGAGGAGAGGAAGAGTGAGCTTGCTAAACAAGCGCGTGCTTCTGGTCACTGGCAAGGGCGGAGCAGGCAAAAGCACCCTGGCGGCCAGCTTGGCCTTGGCGGCAGCCGAGCGCGGAAAGCGTGTCCTGCTGGTGGAGACCCACGGGAGCAACCGACTTCCCGTTGTGTTCGGAAAGCGCTCCATGAACTACCAAGTTCAGCACCTAACCAGCAGCCTGTACCACCTGAGCGTCACCTCCCAGAAAGCACTGGAGGAGTACATCGTTGGGGTCATCAAGCTCCGCGCCCTCTACAAACTGGTGTTCCGAAACCGCGTAATGGGCCCGTTCATGGACGCCGTACCAGGCCTGCACGAGCTCATCCAGCTGGGCAAGGTAATGAACCTGGAACGGACGAAGGAACGTGGCAAACCCGAGTGGGACCTAATGGTCGTGGACGCACCCGCGACAGGCCACGGCTTGAGCATGCTCAACGCACCAGCGTCGATGATGGAACTGACCCGAACGGGCCCATTCTACGAAAACGCCAAGTTGGTGCAGTCCATCTGGGGAGATCCCAAGCGCACTGGCCTGCTGCTCGTGACCCTGCCCGAGGACATGCCGGTCAACGAAACCCTGGACCTCTACACCCGCTTGGGCGACTACCAAAAACAGCTGGTCCTGTGCGTGCTGAACGAAGTGCACGTCGCACCCGCGACGAGCAGCCAATGGGCGCACGCAAGCCCACACTTGAGCGCACCCGGACTTCTCCAAGCCAAGACGCTAGCCGATCGACACATGGGACGCATTGACAGGCAAGAACAGGCACGTGAGCGGCTGAGCGCCCTGCCTTGCCCGCTGGTGGAGCTTCCCTTCCTGGGTCACCGGGACCTGAACCTCGCGGACATTACCCAGTTAGCCAACCAGCTCCAGGAGGCCCTATGAGCTTGCGCGTCTTGGTCTGCTGCGGGTCCGGAGGAGTGGGCAAAACCACAACCTCGGCAGCCCTGGCCATGCAGGCAGCCCTGTGCGGCCAGCGCGTGGCAGTGCTCACCATCGACCCTGCCAAGCGCCTGGCCGACAGCTTGGGTATTGGCCCCCTGTCCAACACCCCCCAGCGGGTTCCCCTGCAGCACATCGGTATAGAGACCTCCGGGCACTTGGACGCCTTAATGCTGGACATGAAGGCCACTTGGGACGGCGTTGTTCGGCGCTTTGGCGGCTCCCACCAAGCCCAACAACGAATCCTGGACAATCGCTACTACGAGCTGGCCAGCACACGCTTGGCCGGCAGCCATGAGTACATGGCCATGCAGCGCCTGTACGAGCTTTACGAGAGCGGCGACTACGACCTGATTCTATTGGACACCCCTCCCACACGGCATGCCATGGAGTTCCTGAGCGCCCCCCAGCGCCTGAATGGCCTCTTCGATGAAGGCGTGATGCACTGGCTCTCCCTTCCCCGCTCTAAGCGGGGGTTTAAGGCTTTGGAGCGCGGTAGCGAAGTGGTGGTCAGCGTGCTCAAGAAGCTGATTGGGGCAGGGACTATGGAGGAGATCGCAGAGTTTTTCGACGCGATGAAAGGCATGTGGGCAGGCTTTCAAGAGCGCTCTGCCGCCGTCGATGCCCTGTTGGCATCCGATGAGACCCGCTTTGTGCTGGTGACCACGCCAGCTCCCGCTGCCCGAAAGGAGGCCCAGGAGTTCGCCGATTTATTGGCTGAAACCCAGCGCCCATTTGGTGGGTTCGTAGTCAACCGGGTGGTTCCCTTTCCAGGTCCACAGACGCGCATCACCCCAGCGCAGCTGCCACCAAGACCGGATGCGGTACCCGAGGAGACCTGGCGAGCCGCGTCCTTGGCCTTGCTTGCGGCAGCGGACCGACAGCAGACACTGGCGGACGGCGAGGCCAAGGCCATGGCCCAGCTCAGAGAGCAGGCCGGCGGCTCTGTCTCGCTATGGACCGTCCCCGAACTGGAGGCCGACGTCCATGACCTGCGCAGCCTGGCCATCCTGGCCAAGCACCTGGCCCCTGCCATCCAGGAACTCGGCCAAATCTAAGCGCTTCTACTCGTCACGATTGGCTGATCCAGCCACTTCGTACGTCACCAAGATCTGGGCCCCACGGGGGGGAACGTAGTCTCCATCGAAGACCAAAAGGCTGGAGAGCTCGGCATAGCGCCAACCATCAACGTCGTCTTGCGGTATGAATTCGTCATCCACGTAGACTTCCATCGTCTCCAACACCGGTGTGTAGGAGAGTTCAAAACTGCGGTTTAGCTCACTGACCGAAAGCCCAAGTTCCCCCATGATGTCGCTAAAGTCGGCATCGCAGATGTTCCCAACCGTTCCACCGAACGCATCAGCGGCGGCCATGTACCTGTGGCCTGGCCAACTCTGCCCGCAGCCTTCGGACGCGTCGGGTCCGACAATCGCACTGGCCAGAACCCGCCGTCCGGGGGCCTTGGTACTCTTGAGCAGGTAAATCAGGTCCCTGACCGGAACCAGACTGTCCTCCTGCAAGTAGCAGGCATCCCCCATACCTGCGGCCAAGGCGTCGTTGTCGGAGCAGTCATCCTCGTCTGAGACGTAGATCACACTCAGGTGTGCATCCGGACGAAGAAAGCCTTCGTTCGCGCCCGAGATCAAGGGCTCCGAAAGGGCAGCGATACTCGCTGACAAGCCCTTCTCTTTGTCACTTCCTTCCACCCCAACCTGCACACGGCTGGCGAACTTATTGACGTAGTTGGGCGTGTCTGCGGTCAACACGCCCGGGGTCCCAATCAAAACACCCCGATTGGGATTGCTCAGATCCATGTCTGTGGACACCACTCCCACATGGAAGTCGATGTTGGTCTCAGCCAGGGTTGAGATAAAGGCCTCAAAGCCGTCAGCGACCAAGAGTTGCTCTTCCGCCATCGAGCCGGAGTCATCGATCACCCACAGGATGTCCACCTCCGAGAGAGGCTCCTGCGAGAACACGTCAGTGGTGCTCCGACGACTGAGCTCATTGTCAGGCGTACAGGCCATCAGCAACGACAAAACAAGACTCATCTCAGCTCCAATACGGATGACCAGTGTACGCGACAGGGACTACTTCGCAAACTGAAGCTCAGAGAAACAAAGGTCATTGAATTCCTTGCCCTTGCGAAGAGTCATCACCGTTACCTTGACTGAGGACGTGGTCACAGGACTGAAGCTTACCTTTTGGGGAATGCCGCTGGCCTTGACCGTCACGGTCTGTGTAGAGCCATCGGAAAAGGTCAACAGCAGCTCCGTCGCCAGGTTGCCCTTCATGGCGTACATGATGTTGTAGCCGTTCCCGTTGACCAGGTTCAGAGTCGAAATCTCGGTACGGGACGCAAAGCTCGCTTCCACCCATTCGCTCACACCGTCGCCCTCGCTGGCCTCGCACCACATCGTGTCCATGGCGGTATCCGCCATGTTGGCTGCCTCGTAGTTGCCGTCGGCATCCGCCTCGTAGGTGCTGCTGGTCTTCCAGCTCTTCACATTGGCACTGCCATCGCTGGTGCTGTCGTAGAACACGACCTCGGAGATAGCGGTGTCGGTGAACGTGCTGCCGTTGTAGACGGACTTGATGCGCATCTTGACCGAGCTGCTGGTGACCGGCTTCAAGTCAACGAGCTCTCCTGACATCGCGTCCTTCAGGACAAAAGACTGCTTGGTGCCGTCCGAGAACTCAAGCTCGACTTCCTTGATCCGGTTCGAACGGGTCCACATGTCGTAACTGGAGAAGGTGCCATTCCAGATCCGGAAGGAGGTCAGGTTCTTCTCCCCCTCAAAATCCAACTGGATCCACTCTCCCAAGCCCGAGCTTTTCTGGTCACCTTCGGTCCAGTTCTGAGAGACTTTGCGATCGTAGACCTGTTCGGGCAGGTAGCGCACGCCATCCGACTCTGGGTAGATGCTCGATGCGCTCGACGAGGTGATCTTCACCACTCCAGCAAAAGCTGGCAAGCTACACATGCAAGCAGCCAGAACAAAGGAAGCGGCAAGGGCACGTTGAGTCATTGGGTCTCCGGACAGGGCTCAAGGGAGTATGGGTGCAGTCCCACTAATACGTGGGCTGTTTGTAAGAACGGCGTGCTCAGCGGACCCCTGAGCGCCGCCATGGATTCCAGCCTAAAAAGTAGTGGTCACGGCGAGCCGCGCCCCATCAAATCCGGGCAACTGGCGACACTGGCCACCGGCACAGCGGATTCCTGCTTTGTACGCCCCATAAAAGGCACGCACTGCAGTCCGATCATTGGGCTTATATTGCAGCTCACCGGCCATGTAGATGTTGTCAGCGACGTTCCCTTTTGCTTGGGCCTGCGCCAGAGGGTCATCCGTAAAGTCGTTGTAGACTAAGAATGAGAAACCGCTGGGGTGATGCGCGGCCAGGGCCATGGTGCTCGTGTAAAAATCGTGCTGCTGGTTCTCGTTGTCGCCCCACCAGAAGCGGTAGATGTCCCAGGTCACATCCCCATGCAAAGAGCCGGGCAGAGGGAAGCTGACGGAAGCGTCCAAGTGAACCAGGCTGTCACGGCCATGATCGTCCCGCAGGTCCGTACGCACCCCCCCGTTGACAATGGCAGTGACCAGAGCGCCCTGAAGGTCCATGCCAACGACAGGGTGGATGATCGTCTCCATCGAGCGATTGAAATGCAGCCCGCCCAGCTCCCGATCCCTGAAGACACCCAGGGAGAAGTAGGGAATGAACTCGCCCGGCTTGGCCATAAAGTCCACGCGGGCGCGCCCCCCATAGATGTCGTTGGAATTCACCCCAGCCGAGGAGTCCTCAGTGATGACCCGTTCGTACTCCAGGGATGGCCCAACTGCGATCTCGTAGCCCTCCAGGGTGGTCAAGCTGTTCAGACGCTCCGTGTTTTTGTAGCTCTTTCCCTCGACCAAAACAGTGAAACGCCCTGGATAAAAGGCGGTGCTTCCATAGAGCGCGTAGCCTGGCTCAATCTCCCCGTCGGTGAACAGCCGCTCGCTGCGGTAGTGAAAATAGTCACCCTCCACAAAGACATCCGCAGGCCCCAGAAAGCCCTCGATGCTGCCTCCTCCGACCAGCGCGTCCAGCTCCGAGATGTCGCCATAGCGGCTGAAGCTGGGCAAGAGGGGCTCGGCGCTGTCCGCCATGTTGTAGCTGACCGCGTGCGCCCCCAGGTTGAACGGCCCCACGCCGTAGCGATCAACGCGCACTGCGTTCACAAGGTTGTGCACCGAAGGGCGCAGCTGCCTGTTGGGATTGTCCTGCTGAATCTGCTGCTGGTTCGTCAAGCCCGAGATGAAGGCCAGGTCCCACATGCCCACGGTGCTGTTTAAGCGTGCGCCCAAGACGGTTGTGTCCACATCAATGTCAGTGTTCTTCACCAAGTTTAGGGCCAAACCGCGCCCCACACTCATGTATTGATCGCCCAGTCCAATCTCCACAGGGCCGGCGTTGACCGTCAACCAGGTCTTCTCCAGATTGACCGAGCTCATCTCCCAGGGCGACCGAACGCCATTGGCCAAGAGATCAAACTCGTAGACCTTCTCATCATCCAGGAAGTACCAAGCGTTGAACATGCTCACATGGTCAAACTGAGCCCCGAGCTGCCAATTACTGGAATCGACCAACACATTGCTACGTGAGACCACTTCCCCGTAGTTGAAAATACCCTCCTCATTTGGATGATCCGCCAGAACTCGGTCGGAAGTGTAATACCGACCCTCGACGTCAAAGCCACCCGTCACGTTGACCTGTTCGAACAAGCCAACGTCAGGGGGCGCGTCTACGTCGTCTTGGGCAAGGGCCAAGGCACACAAGGCGAATAGCAATGGTTCTCCCAAAAGAAGACTAGTGGGCGGCTTCCTCGGTGCACAGCACCGAGGACATGTCCTTCTCAGGGGCCTTCCCGTTCAATACGGTCAAGGCCTCGATGATCTTGTGGGCCATCTCACACTCATCACCAGCCGTATAGCTGGCATGCTTGTAGATGCTGTTCCCCTCCGCGTCGATGAGTTCGCTGTAGGGGATGGCCTTGGAGGGGAAGTACTGGTTGATGACGGTGGTCTGCTTGTCCAGCAAGACCGGGAAGGTCCAGCCCTTGGACTTAACGGTTGGCTTGACCTTGGCGGCATCGCGGGCGGCATCAATCGAAACCGCAAGCACCTGTAAGCCCTCGTCCTCGTATTCCGCATAGAGCTTCTGCACGTGGTGCAGCTCAGAGATGCAGGGGGCACACCAAGTCGCCCAGAAGCTAATGAGAACAACCTTCCCCTTCTGCTCCTCAAGACTGACCTCCTTGTTGGAGGTATCTCGAAGGGTAAACCCTGCAGCCTTAGAATCAGCTGCGTCTACGGCTGGGGTAGCCGAGAAGAGCACAGCTCCTGCTGTGGCGAGGACAAGGGCGCTGGCAATCTTGCGGGACATTTAGACTCCGGAAAGGCGTTGGATGCAGTCATCCACCACAACGCTTCGCTGCATGAGTGTATTCGATGTCTCACGGCGGTTGTAAAGGCGGAGCAAGGTTACGCTGCAATCATGGCCAAACGAATCCTGATCGTCGATGACGAGCCCAGCATCCGAAAGGTTCTCTCAGCTCACCTTCGTCGGGATGGCTACGAGACCCAAACGGCCTGCGATGGCGCAGAGGCGATCGCAGCGCTCCAAGAGTCCGACTTCGACGCAGTGGTCTCGGACATGAAGATGCCCGGGGTCGGCGGTCTGGAGTTGCTTCGATGGTGTACCGACCAGCGCAGCGCGCTCCCGGTGATCCTGATCACAGCCCACGGTACCGTCGACTCCGCAGTCGAGGCCATCAAGCAAGGCGCGCACGACTACATCACAAAGCCCTTTGACCGTGACGACCTGCAGCGCATCATCGCCAAAGCGGTCGCCTCGGGGCAGATCAGCCGAACCAAAGTGCAGCCCGCCCCAGGCCGCTTTGCGATCATTGGCCAAACGCCCTCCATGCAAAAGATCTTCGATCTCATCGCGCGGGTGGCCCCGTCCCCTACCACCGTGCTGATCACTGGCGAGTCGGGAACCGGAAAGGAGCTGGTCGCCAGGGCTTTACACCAGCAGTCCGATCGGGCCGCCGGCCCCTTCATCACAGTGAACTGCGGCGCCATTCCAGAGAACCTCTTCGAATCGGAGCTCTTTGGCCACGAGCGTGGGGCTTTTACAGGGGCAGTCCAGTCCAAACCCGGGCGCTTCGAGCTGGCCCACGGCGGTACCTTACTCCTCGACGAAGTCGGCGAACTGCCCGCTGACATGCAGGTCAAGCTGCTCCGGGTACTACAAGAGCGCCGCTTTGAGCGCGTGGGTGGGCTGCGTAGCATCGACGTCGATGTACGCCTGATTGCCGCCACCAACCGAGACTTGGCAGAGGCAGCACGTAGCGGCGACTTTCGACAGGACCTCTACTACCGCCTCAACGTCATTCCAATGCACTTGCCCCCACTCCGGGAACGCAGCGAAGACGTGGTCCTGCTCGCACAGCACTTCCTGGAGCGCTTCAACCAGCGCTTGGGACGCCAGCTAAAGGGGCTGACACCAGCGGCCAACGACGCCTTGGCGGGCTGGCACTGGCCCGGCAACATCCGGGAGTTGGAAAACTTCATGGAGCGTGCAGTTCTGTTGGCCGACGGCGAGTGGGTCGGACTGCCAGAGCTACCGGGTCTCTCAGGCGTCTTCGGAACCCCACAGTCCAGCTCAATGGAGGGCTTGCCCCTCAAGGACTACGTCCGTGTGCACACGGCAAAGCTGGAGCGGGCCCGGATTCGGGAAGCTCTGCAAGTCGAGCATCACAACGTCACCCGAGCCGCAAAGCGGCTTGGCATCTCGCGAAAATCGCTTCAGACCAAGATGAAGGACTACGGTCTGCGAGAAGACTGAGGGGCAGCGGTTGCCCGCAGACCACTCCGCGCCGTACCCTCTGGGCATGCTGCACCTTCTGCTGATCTCCGGCGCCTTGGCTGCCGAGCCAACCGACCTCCCTCCTTTCCTACGCGGCGACGTTTATGCCGGCTATCGGATGAGCTACCAGACCGGCTCCCTCGTCGAGCCGGTCAAGGGCGAAGAGGTGTCCGTTGGGCGGCTCGTCACCCAAGACCACCGCATGCACGTTGGCGGCTCCTTCGGGGTGGCCCCGATCGCGGCGCTGACCTTGGAATTTCCAATTTCCTTAAAACAGGAGATTGGCTGGAGCGATGCGACGTCCATGATCTTCGACCCCACAGCGGGAGTCGGCTCAATGCAGGGCGGCATTCCCATCGAGCGGGAGTCCGTCACCGGCAGCGGGCTCTCCGGTGTATGGATGGGCCTGCAGGTCGCTCCCTTCTCCGAGCGGGACTTTCCCAACCGCGGCAATCAGGCCAGCTGGCTCTTGGATCTGGGCTACCGCACCAAAGACGCCACCCATTTCTACGACCTGAGTGCCGCTGAGCGAGGCGCCGGCCACGGAGCCTCCACTCTGCGAATTCGCAGCGCCTTCTCCAAAGAGCTCGGCCGCAGCCAACCCCACCTCACCGCAACCTACAACCGTGTCAATGACACCAACGCCACGCTCTTTGCCGCAGACGGTACCCAGGTCGAGGCAACGGTGATCAATCCGGACGAACTCCTGGTCATGAGCGGCGTAGAGGTGCACACCTTCGCGGATCCCATCTCTCAGGCTGAGTTTGCCGTCGACTTTCGCTTGGGCTTTGCCTACCAGACCTGGGGCGACCTACCCAGCGGCCTGTACCTGCCCAGCGTGCTGGACTCCAGCTTAGGTACCGTGTCCACAATGGGCGAGCAGTCCCGTTTCATCGGCGGTATTGGCATCTACTGGCGCCTCTTCGAATACCTCAAGCTGGAGCTGGCCAGCGACGTATCCTACGTCATGCCTACCCAGTTCGAGAATCCCTACCTGGTCCAAACCGGCTCCAACACAGTGCGATTCGACACCAGGGCCGACCTGGTGGTCATGTTCCGCTAAGCCCTGTTCCCAGGGCCCCGTGACCGACTGCAGTCTTAATCCTGGCCCAGCTCCGATTCCAGCTTGAGCAGCGCCTGGTACGCGGTACGCTTCTTGACACCCCAACGTTCGGCCAGCACAGCGGCAATGGACTTGAGGCTGGCGGCATCCGCCTCCACGGTCGTGCTTTTTTCTCGGGGGGGGAGACCTGGGCCAACCACCAGGGCGACCTCGCCCCGGACACGCTCTCGCTTCGAGAGCATCAAGGCTAAGTCCGCAGCGGAGCCCAGCCTGATTTCCTCATGCAGCTTGGTCAACTCCCGGCACAGGCAGACCTGTCGGTCCGGCATGATTTCGGCGATGGCTTGAAGGGTCGCCACCGTCCGCGATGGCGCCTCAAAGAGCACCAAGGCTCCAGGCGCTTGGCCGAACTGAACCAGCCACCGCCTCAGGGCCCCCCCCTTGCGCGGTGGGAAGCCTAGGAAATGAAAGGGCGCTGCAGCCAGTCCAGAGACGCTGATCGCAGCAGCAGATGCACTGGGTCCCGCCAACGCGTGCACGTCAACACCCTGAGCATGGCAGGCCTGCACCAAGAAACGCCCAGGGTCCGACACTCCAGGGGTCCCTGCATCGCTGACCAGAACCCCATTCTCACCGGCCAACAAGCGCTGAACGAGCGCGCCAGCTCGGCGCTCTTCACCGTGCTCCCGGTAGCTGACCAGCTCCGGCGTCGGGAGCCCCAAGGCCGTGAAGAGCTTGCGTGTGACCCGGGTGTCCTCAGCAGCGACAAAGTCAGCGCTGGCCAGAGCCTCGCGAGAGCGCGGGCTCAGGTCCCCCAAGTTGCCGATGGGCGTGGCCAAAACAGACAAGGACATCAGACCGGATCGTCGTAAAGGTGGATCTGCCAGCCCTCGGGTCCCACCAGGACCAGTGCCACCAGAAAGCAGACCTCCTCCACCAGACCAGAGTAGTCCTGCAGAAAGGCCTGGGCGGCACGCTCAAGCTTCTTGAGCTTACGACCGTCCACAGCCTCCAACCCCAAAGCATCGTGCGCTTGGCGGAGCTTGACCTCGACAATGCGTAGCCGAAAACCGTCACGCACAACCAAATCAAGCTCGCCGTTCCCACCACGCCAGTTGCGTGCCAGGACCAGCCAGCCTTGAGACTCTAACAAGCGAGCTACAGCCGCCTCCGCATCGGCTCCCGATTGGAGAGCCGCTTGTTTGTCGCGGAGACTGGCCAAAGTGCCCTACTTCTTGCTGTAGAAGTCCTTGATCTCGCGCAAACGTGCCTTCTTACCGCGCAGGTCGCGCAAGTAGTAGAGCTTTGCACGACGCACGTAGTGACGACTCTTGACCTCGATCTTCGAGATCACAGGAGCGTGAAGGGGGAACACGCGCTCCACACCGACACCGTTCGAGATCTTCCGGACAGTGATGGTCTCGCGAACACCAGCGTGCTTGCGGGCAATCACGGTGCCCTGAAAGATTTGAACGCGCTCCTTGGCGCCGTCGAGAATGCGGACGTGAACCTTGACGGTGTCACCGATCTGAATGGAATCGTCGGACTGCTCAACGAGCTGCTTTTCGATTTGCTGCAGGTTCGCCATGGCGAAAAATCTCCGTAGATGGGACCTAAAAGGACTGTCGACCCGCATTGGCGGGGCGCCTTTGGGGCCTCGGACACTCGCGACTATCGCAGGGCCGCTCTCTCG
Source organism: uncultured bacterium (assembly GCA_905480105.1). Classification (GTDB taxonomy): domain Bacteria; phylum Myxococcota_A; class UBA796; order UBA796; family CAJQPC01; genus CAJQPC01. Next base: position 23,104 of record CAJQPC010000142.1, read on the forward strand.
GCAAGGTACAGAGCACCAGCGCGTCATTCAGTCCTGCTTGAGCAAGTCCGGACGACGGGCTCGAGTGCGCTCCAAAGACTGCTGCTCACGCCACGCATCAATGCGGGCGTGGTTCCCACTCAGTAGGACTTCCGGCACATCTTGGCCTTTGTGGCTGCGCGGCCGAGTGTACTGGGGGTACTCCAAGAGCCCCTCAGAAAAGGACTCCTCCTCTGGGCTCGCACTGTTGCCGAGCACACCCGGGCGCAGGCGCACTACCGCATCTACGATCACCAATGCCGCAAGCTCGCCGCCTGTGAGTACAAAGTCCCCGATGCTGATCTCATCGTCCACCAAAGACTCGACGCGCGCATCAATGCCCTCGTAGTGACCGCAGACCAAGATCAGGTGCGCCTCTTTAGAGAGTTCCTGAGCCACGGCCTGGGTGAGAGGTCGACCGGCCGGGCTCATCAGAATCACTTTGGCCTGAGACTCTCCACGAGCAGCCTGGATTGCAGCATCTACAACGTCCACCTTCATAAGCATGCCAGCGCCTCCCCCATAGGGTGAGTCGTCGCATTGTCGGTGCTTGCCTGGTGCATGCTCGCGGATGTCCATGACCCGGAGATCGGCGTGCCCTGCGGCTTGTGCCCGGCCCATGATGCTGTGCTCCAGCGGGGACCGCAGCAACTGGGGGTGCAGGGTCAACAGGTCTATCCGCACTGGATCACCCCGGTCTTCAGCACGATGCGGCGCTGGGCCGTGTTGACTTCGATTAGGTTGTCCAGGAGCACGGGGAAGTAGGCCTCCTCCCCTTTTGGTGTCTTGATCACCCAGACTTCCACGCTGCCATGATCATGGATCTCACTGACCATGCCCAGCGGCGTGCCAGCCTCGTCCACCACCAACGCCCGAAGGATGTCGTGGTGATAAAACTCCCCCTCTTGGAGCTCGGGCAGCAACGACTCGGATACCAAGATCTCCCAGTCCAACCACGCAGCGACTTGCTCAGGCGTGTTGACTCCCCGAACGCGTGCCAAGACACGGCCGCCGGATCCTCCACGGGTCATGAGCTGCACGATCTCGCGCTCACCCCTTGGCCCCGCAAGCACCACTTCTTCACCAAGGTGAAGGAGTTCGGAGCTGCGGTTGTGCAAATGCACCCGCAGTTCTCCGTTCACACCAAACGCACCGACGATCTGCCCGAAGGACAGCTCGCCATCGCGTGCAGCGCTACTCTTCTTCTTCGGCCTCGCCATGGGTCGCCACCAGCTCGACGATTGTCTTTCGCTTGCCAGCGGCAGCAGAGACAACGGCCTTGAGGTGCCGCATGGTCTCGCCGTCTTCACCCTTCACCAGCTCGACATCGTCAGCGTTCACGCTGACCTCGAGCACAAGGGAGGCATCTCCCTCGAGGGGTTGAACGTCGACATCGTCAGGGTTGTCGACCAAGCCACGGACCAAAAATCCGACCAGTTCCTCGGCACCCATACTCAAGCCTCGACCGTTGCGGTGCGGGCGCGCTTGATCAAGTGACCGACGGTGTCGGAGGGCTGTGCCCCCACGGAGAGCCAGTAATCGACGCGCTCGAGATCGAGCTTCAGGCCGAAGGGCTTCTTCATGGGGTCGTAGTAGCCAAGCTGCTCGATGCAGCGGCCATCACGAGGGGCGCGCGCATCGGCGGCGACTACCCGGTAAAAGGGCCGCTTCTTGGCGCCCATACGGGTCAGGCGGATTCGAACCATGCAATACCTCGGAGGTGTGCTGTAGATGATAGGCGGCCCGGACTATCCGACCACCATGGCGCCGTCAAAGGAATCAGGCGGGTTTAGAGAGGGATGTTGCCGTGTTTCTTGGGGGGATTCTCGGATCGCTTGTTCTCAAGAGAGTCAAAGGTCTCGATCAGCCGGCGGCGTGTCTCGTTGGGAAGCAGCACGTCGTCTATGTAGCCCAGGGACGCGGCCTGGTAAGGATTCGCGAACTTTTCCCGATAGGCGGCGACCAGTTCAGCGCGCATCGACTCGGGGTCCTTCGCCTCTGAAAGCTCTCGGCGGTAGATGATGTTTACCGCTCCATCTGGGCCCATCACTGCAATCTCTGCGGTTGGGTAAGCAAAGTTCGCATCCGCGCGCAAGTGCTTGGAGTTCATCACGCAGTAGGCGCCACCGTATGCTTTCCGGGTGATCAGAGTCACCTTTGGAACCGTGGCCTCGGCAAAGGCATAGAGCAGCTTGGCTCCATGCTTGATGATGCCGCCATACTCCTGAGCGGTTCCTGGCAGAAAACCAGGTACATCCTCAAGCACCAGCAGCGGGATGTTGAATGCATCGCAGAAGCGCACAAAGCGTGCAGCCTTTAGCGACGCGTCGATGTCCAGCACCCCGGCCAAATGCGCCGGCTGGTTGGCCACGAGTCCGACGCTGCGGCCGCCCAAGCGGATCCAACCGATCACCACATTGGCTGCGTAGCCGCCCTGCACCTCCAAGAAGTGACCGTCGTCGGCCACCGAGGTGATCAACTCCTTGATGTCGTAGGGCTTATTGGCGTTGTCGGGGATCAGATCGTCCAGCTCTGGGCAGGCTCGGTCGATCGGGTCGTCCGTCGCCTTGGACGGTGCCTCCTCCATGTTGTTCTGAGGCATGAAGGAAAGCATCTCGCGCATCAGGGCCAGGAGCGCGGGCTCGTCGGGGGTCATGAAGTGGGCCACGCCGCTCTTGACGGTATGGGTGCTGGCGCCACCCAGCTCCTCTTTCGTCACCTCTTCGTGGGTGACGGTCTTGATGACATCCGGCCCAGTCACGAACATGTACGAGGTTTTGTCGACCATCGCGACGAAGTCTGTGATCGCTGGGGAGTACACCGCGCCGCCAGCGCAGGGCCCCATGACTGCACTGAGCTGGGGAATCACACCCGAGTACATGGTGTTGCGCAGGAAAATATCCGCGTAGCCACCCAAGCTGGCCACGCCCTCTTGGATGCGGGCCCCACCACTGTCATTCAGGCCGATCAGTGGCGCGCCGTTTCGCCCTGCAAGATCCATGACCTTGCAGATTTTCTCAGCATAAGCGTGGGAGAGGCTCCCCCCAAAAACCGTAAAGTCTTGGGCAAAGAGGTAGATCAAACGCCCTTCGATGCGGCCTGATCCGGTCACAACCCCGTCGCCCAGCGGGCGGTTCTTCTCCATCCCAAAGTCCGCACACCGGTGCGTGACAAAGCGGTCGATCTCGCGAAAAGTTCCGGGGTCCAGTAGCTGTTCGATGCGCTCCCGAGCTGTGAGACGCCCTGCTTTATGCTGCCTGGCCACGCGAGCTTCGCCGCCGCCCGCCAAGGCACTTTCCGTCATTTGCTGCAGACGCTCAAGCTGACTCTTCTTGTCCACGTACACACTCCAAGGCCGAGGTTCCGAAAGCTAACCCACGCTCAACGCCCCTGGCGCCCTTGTGGAGCGCTCAGGCTAGAGCTACCCTGCCAAGACCAGGGCCATTGGCCCCAATGCCCCACCGCCCGAGGTTTTGCCCATGCGCCACCGCCCCCTGATCCTCCTCGCCGGACTCGTCGCTTTAGTCGGCTGCAACAAAGACGACGCAAACGTCGATGACACAGCTGGCGGGGACGACACCGGAAGCATTTCCTACGACATTGGCTGCGTGATGATCGATGGTGGTCGTGCCGATGGCTACGCCAGCCTCTCCGATGCACTCCTGGTTGCTGAGGAAGGCGCCACGATTCAAATAGGGGGATGTGATGGCCTGGATCAGGCCGTTGAGATCACCCAGTCCGTCAGCATCGTCGGGCCTGGCTCAGCAGGCTTTCTCTGGACTGCTCCGGTGAACGAAGCAGCGGTCACAATTACCGGAGCCAGCGATGTGAGTCTGTCCGGTTTTGGCCTGACCAGTACGCGGAACGGCATGGAGATCAACTCGGCTTCGAACGTGAGCATCGACGATGTGGACTTTCAGGAGATCGCCAGCACCGCCGTCAAGTCCACCAACTCCACCGGGGTGGCCGTCTCCAACAGCAACTTCACGGCCCCCGGCTTCGGCGCAATGGAAGTAAGCGGCGGCTCCGCAAGCCTGAGTGACTCCACTTCAGAGGCAGCCAATGGCTTCGTGATCCACGCAATCGACGGCGCATCCGCGACCGCAAGCCGGAACATCGTCAATGACACGACCTACACCGAGTTGAACAGCGACGGTGGCATTGACGACGGCTTTGCCTTCTGGGCCGAGAACGGTTCGATCACCACCGAAGACAACACGATGTCCAACAACATCGTGGCGGTGTTTGTGAACCAAGGCGACACCACAATGACCGGTGACCAGATCACGGGTGGCATCTACGGCGTCTACGGCGTCTTCGGCACCGCAGATATCCAGGGCATCAGTGTCCAGGATGCCGTGACGGTCGGCGCGATCCTGGTGGCTCAGAGCGAGAACATTCGAGTGGTGGACAGCGTCTTCGAGACGGACCCTGAGACCAGTTTTAGCAGCTACGCCGATCCCGCGGCTTGGACCGGCGGAGGGCTCACCATCCAGACCGACGGCGAGGTCACCCTTGAAAACGTAGACATCAGCGGATGGAACACCCTGGGACTGAGCATCGCTGGCCGCGACGCCACCGTGTTGGCTGACTTGACCGATGTTGTGGTGTCCGACTGCGGACGCTTCGGCATCGCCATGAGTGACGGCGACTTTAGTCTCTTGGACAGCTGGGTCGAAGACCTACGCTTGGCTGACGACCCTTCACTCGTCAATCAGGGCGGGTCCCTGTCCGTGGGCTACGGCGTCTCAGTGGCCTCGGCGACGGTGAGCTGGACCGGCGGTGGAATTCTCAACACGGCCGTGACCGCTGCGACGATCCAGAACAGTGAATGGATCATGGACGGCGCCACGGTCGGAAACGCTGGCCTGGAAGGAAACGGCATTGGCCTGGGCCTGTGGGGCCTGTCCTCGACCTTGGACCTAAAAAACAGCACATTCACTAAGAGCCCAAACTACGGCGGCATCGCCAACTACTTCGGCGAACTGACTGCAGACAACCTCACGTTCGTTGACAACGATTGGGCCTATGCGCGCCCCACCACCTGGTACATCAACGGGGGCTCGGGAGCCGTAGGAGCCGTAGACAGCACCACCTTCAGCAGCACCACCAACTTGGCGGAGGCTGGGATCAAGGTTGGTGACCAGCTCTACATCTACAACACCGGCGAGTACCTGAGAGTGGCCAGCATCACCTCGGACACAGAGGTTGAGCTGGAGAGCTTTCCCACCGGCGACCCGAGCGGTTCGAGCTTCGCCATCTACCGCGATGCCGTCGCCTACAGCTCCTGGTACTCCGTGGACATCGTGTCCAACGGCGCCATCTCCACCGAGATCACAAACAGCAGCTTCACCACTGGCGCAGACGGCATCCAAGTGATCGGCGGCGACTCTGACGTAACGGTCGAGAACGTCACCTTCACCGACTACATCGACACGGCCATCTACATCTACCGGGCCGCCGATGACCCCACCTATGGGGACCTGGACTTGTTGGACGTGACAATGAACAACGTCGGCTACTCCGGCGTGCGCTGCTACAACTCGGCCATGGACATCGAGAACTTGACCATGGTCGGCACCATGGAGCGGGAGCTCGGCACTGTCTACGTGGATGCAGATGGCGTGGAACTCTACAACTCCAGCTACACCTCCAGCGGGGTCACGGCCTTCCTCAACACCGGTTGCGATCTGGCGGTGGATGGGATGAGCATCACCGACTCCAGCTACCACAGCTTTTACTCCACCGGAGGCAGCCTGGAGCTCTCCGACTTCGCTGTCAGCGGCGGCTCGGAGCTCGGACCTGTCTCACAGGCGGCGGTAGAGATTCGCTGGGGAGATGAGTCTCCTGTTCTCCTGGCAAGCGACGTTGAGATCACCAATACCGGCAGCGACAGCATGCGTGTGATCGGCAACGGCCAGACCGGGTCCGTGGCCCTTACCAACATGAGCATCGAAGACTCGGCCGCCAGCGGTCTGCACTTGGTGGGCATGGGGCAAGCGCTTGTCACCGGGCTGAGCGTCACCGGGAGTACGACGCAGGGCCTGAAGATCGGCGGAGACATCGTCTTGGACGGAGCGGTGCTCTCTGACAACGCCGGCTACGGCCTGTGGGCTGGTCAAGACCAAGATGGTGATGGGCAGACCATCGCAGACGGAGACTGCAACGACTTCGATGCGGACCACTACCTCGGCGCCTACGAATCCGACTATTCCTACGAGGATTTCAACTGCAACGGTCTGAGCGGCAACGGCTCTTGGACCACCTCCGACTTGGATGGTGACGGCTACGGCATCAGCGACGGAGACTGCGACGAGTACAACGCCTCCCGCAATCCGGGCGGAAGCGACTCTCCGGGCATCGATGGAGACTGCGACGGCGTGGCCGGGGCCCTGACCGGCGAGGTGAACCTCGTCAACAGCACCCTGACCGGCAACACTCTTGGGGGCTTGTACCTCTCCGGCCATGACGGTGATGTGAGCGGCAACACCCTGACGGGGAACCTGGGCTACGGCATGACTTGTGAGAGTGACGTGAGCTTCGACACCTGCAGCAGCAACGATGTCTCCGGCAACACACTCGGAGCGCTGAGCGGCTGTGACGCCTGCATCGAGGGCTAAGGGCTGCCTTCCCAGATCAGCTGATCGCCTCGCTTGATGGCGAGCCTGTTCCCCTCTGGAAGTCGGCCCAACTTGCCCACTGCCTGCAGGACGCTGTCGTCCCGCAGCTCCAGGATGATCTGCTCTTCCGCAGCCCACTCCACCCGGTCTCCAGCCACATAGGAGACCAGGACCCAGTCCTCTTCCATCCTCTTGGCGCCAGGCAGGGCTTGGAGAAGCTCGGAGGGCAGCAGCATTGGGCCAGTCCACGGCTCACTTGGTGGGACATGGCCCTGCGGGGCGAGCAGGGCGACACTCTGAGCAGCCAGCTCCCCCGTCAGCCCACTGGCCGAGACCACAAAGGGGCCCACTTCTGCAGTTCCAGCTCCTCGGACCTCTAAGCGCAGCCGCAACCGACGTTGGTCCGGCATTTCACTCGAGCGCTCCTCAATCCACGCCACAGGCCGCAACAAAGGAGACAAGGGACCTGAAGCACGGAGTGTCAGTCCCTGATCTGCACCCTGGGCAACGCCGATGACAGCCTCGATCTCAGCTCCCAGAAAGGCGGGCTGACCCGGCACTTTCAGGCTCAGGCCCAGGCGGGGCAGAGGAATCCAGTCGGCATTGGCCGGATCGGCCCGAAGAATCATCAAATCCGGGTCCTGAGCAACGATCAGCCGGTCGAGTTCTGGGGAACGCAGCGCTTGCTGCAGGTCCTGACTTGCTCCGTCCAAGTCCCCTGCTCGAGCCCGGTAGCAAGCGCGGTTGTACCAAGCCTCTACCAGGCCCGGACGCAGCGCCACTGCTTGGTCGAGCAACGCGATGGCCCCGGTCAGATCCCCGGCCTCGGCCAATGCTTTGGCTTGCCAGATCAGGAGCTCTGCGCTTTGAGGATCCAGGAGACGTGCCTGAGCAAAGTCCTCCGCCGCTTGCATCGACTGGCCCGCCTCCAGCTCTGAGAGACCCTGGGCGTAGAGTTCCAATGCACGCTTTACGGGTACCTCGGGTTGCGAACAGGCCAGCAACCAAAAGATCACGGCAACATCCCCACAAACGAGGCCATTCTGCCTGTCGCCACACCATCCCGCCGATGAGAAAAAAAGCGGGACTCTCGGAAGGTACAGCACCCCAAGACATCCACACGCTGTACACCGAAGCGGTGCAGGAGCAGCCGATTCGCCCGGGCTAAATCCACCCGAGTCCTGCCTGAAAGGCTTCTCTGAACGCAGACCTGGAGATCTAGCGTCTCCAACGCACCAACGACCTCCTTGCCGACTTCGTAAGCATCCGGACCGATGCAAGGCCCGATCGCAGCCCGCACCTCAGAAGGCGAGCACCCCGTCTGGGCACACAAGCTCTCTACAGCCGGTCCGACGATGGGAGCGACCGTGCCACGCCATCCGGCATGTACCGCGGCGACACCTCCTGGAGCCGCCAAGAGAATGGGCACACAGTCAGCGGTCCGAACCGCGAGCCACACCCCCGGTGTGGTGGTAACGAGGGCATCGCCTTGGGCCACGGTTCGCAGGGGACCCTGTCCTCTATCCACCACGACTACGCCGTCGCCGTGCACCTGGTCACAGATCGCTAAGCCATCTACTGGATGGGGGGCCAAAAAACGCGCCCAGTTCTCACGGACCTGATCCGGCGTTCCTGCGCCACGTAGTGCAAGTGAAAGACTGTCTTGTGGCTCGGGGCTCACACCCCCTTCTCGTGTGGAGAAGGCGTGAGCCAAGCCGGGAAGCTCGGAGAGAAGCGGACTGTGTAAGCGCATGGGGTGTTCTCGCTCTGATTGACACCTTGGGGCCAGGGCTTCTAACCTCTGAACATTCTAGGAGGGTACCGCATGGGCCCGATGTTGTTGGTCATGGGATGTACCGGGGGGGCAAACTACTCCCTCAACCTCATCCCCATCATTCCGGATAACCAGAGCCCCTTCTCGGGGGCCGACCGCATCGACTTGGTCTTCGAACCCGAGGAAGGCGATGAGCTGGTTTATACGCTGGACGAAACCAGCGGCAGCCCCAGACTTGAACAGCTACCGGCGCTCAGCCGTACAAGCATCTCTGTGCGCGCCTACGACCGGGAAGAGCTGGTCGCCTTTGGTCGGTCTCGGCCATTCACCATGGCCCAAGGAGAGAACGAGCAACAGGTACTCGTCGCGGAGACGGACAGTTTGAGCTGGTTCTCCAAGATGGAGACCAACCTGGGGGGCAGCGCAGTCGCCGCTTACAACGGCAGCTTCTACATCTTCGGAGGCGAGACCGATGTTCTGGACATCTTCAGCGATGTCGACGGTGTGGGCGTGAACACAATTTGGCGCCTCGATGTTGCCCCAGCGGGTCCCCTTATGGCCCAGACCATGGAGATCACACTTCCGACGCACGCCAAAGGAAGCGACACTTGGGCTGGGGCCACTGCTACCAACATCGGGGACGGCCAGTTCCTGATCGCGGGCGGCTCGCCCTGGATGGCAGCCGTTGGCGACGAGGTGCTCTACGAAGCCTTCATCTTCAACGCGATCGAGGAGACCGTAGGCCCTCTCTTCGAGCTCGTGATCGGGCGCACGGTACACCAAGCCGTGTCGTTCACCAACGGTGACGTGGCCTTGATCGGCGGTCTGCTCCAAGGCGGCAACGGCGCAACATCGGTGGAGCTTTATCGACCGGAGTCGGGCCTGCTTGAGACCGGTGAGCAGCACAGCGCCACCATGCCGGCTGCGGCCTCACTGGCCGCAGGAGAGATTCTCATTTGCGGCGGCTACACCGGCAGCGGCGGCAACGCCAGCCCCAGCAGCATCTGCGAGATTCTCACGATCAACGGAAAGATTTTGCCTGCTGCTTCTCTCCCGGCAGCCCGAGATGGGCTCACCCTAAGCTCCATGGGAGAAGGCCGTGTTCTTGCGACTGGAGGGGCGGATGCTGACTATGGTGCCCATTCAAACGCATGGCTCTACGACCAGCTCTCCGACACCTGGATCTCTGTGGGTAGCTTGAACGTTCCACGGGCACTGCATCGCGCCGTGGCGCTACCCAACGGCTCAGTCCTGATCGTGGGTGGCGCCACGGCAGCCGAACGCGGCGTGGCGGCATGGGAGGGCGGACCGATAGGGCAGACCATCTCCTGCGTAGAACTCTACGACCCGGACAGCCAAGAGTTCCAGGCCTTGAAGGACTGCACGGTCGACGATGACGCTGTCGGTCTGCCCGAACGAAGCCTGTGGCCGAGCGTTGGCTTGGACCCCGAACACGGTGTGCTCGTGGTCGGAGGCTTTGACGCGGTCGGCAACCTGCCTGCTGTCTCAGGGGTCAGCTTCTTTCCAGCGGCGCCCTAACAGCGCCCCTTCAAGGGTAGACCACCGGAACGACTACCTTGAAGGTAAAGGCCTCGTGGCTGCAGTCGGAGTCGTCGTTGTCACCCATAGAGATGAACCCAAACTCGTAGCGGTTCTGCTCCAAGCCCAAGAAACCCAGTTCCTGGACCAGGTCGCCGCTGAAGCTCAGACGAATGGGCCCGGGCTCCTCGGTCTTGGGAACCTCGCACTCGGACTCCTCGCCAAGGCAATAGCTCTCCGTGCTGGTCGGCATAGACTGCCCATAGATGCCATCCCAGTCGTAGAGGTACCAGCCCGTTTCCTCCTGATCCAGCTTCTCAACCATCTCACTCGAACTACTGGCCAGGATCACGTCATTGAAAGTGAGCAAGAAGTGGTCGTCGTAGACGATCTCTTGTTCAAAGTCAGGATTCAGTCCTGAAAAGTCGAAGTCCAAGTCGCAGGCAACCCCACCCTCGGGAAAGTCCATGGCCTCCACGTCCTCTCGGCGTGCGCTGAGTAACCCCTGGGTTCGCTCCCCGTTTCCATCTTCACCCCACTCACAACCATCGTTGGCGGCCAGGAACGTGATGTTGATGATTTCTTCTTCCTGGTCCAGGGCCTCGCAGGCTGTGGCCAGGTCCTCGGAAGAGTTGATGTCGATCTTTCCACTGCACGAGGTCAGGGCGAACAATAAAATCATGGGGCCTCCCGAAGGAGATCTTGTACCAAATCCCCGTGCGTGACTGTCATCGTTTCGTCAGGAGTTACTTGACAAACCAAGCAGATCATCAGACCCAGCAACCAGGTCCTCCAACAACAGATCTGGCGAGCTCTTCTCAAGCTCCTCCCTGCTGCTCCAACCGGTGCACACCGCTACCGCGAGCGCATTTCCAGCCCTGGCGCACTCTACATCCAGAGGGGTGTCCCCAATGACTACCGTGCGGTCAAAAACAAGCCCGGCTGCACGCGCCTGCGCTTCCGCGATCGGAACCAGGAGGTTTCTATCCGCCGCATCCCCTCCAAAGGCTCCCAGGAGACGTTCTTCGCGCTCAAAGGCTCGGGCCAGCGCCACAGCCTCCAGCTTGACCCGGGCACCCGCACGCCAGTTTCCAGTCAACAACGCATTGTGGCCAACCATCGCTGTGCGCTGCAAGATGGCCTGGATGCCTGGGCAAAGTACCGGAGTCCTCTTCCTTAGCCGCCCACTGAGCAGTGGCAGGTAGGCCCCTCGAAGCCGCTCTTGCTGGGGGGGTAAACCCGCCGCGGTGAACGCTCGGCCTGTGATTCCGGAGTCGGTCGCCCCAGCAAACGACAACCCAGCAAAGGCATCCGACACGCCGAAGCACTGTTCAAAGGCTTGGCCCATGCTTGCCCGGCCGGCACCCTCCGTGGACAAGATGGTGCCGTCGATGTCATAGAGCCAGAGCACAGTCATTGGGTCTCCAAAAGGGCCAGAACGGATGCAGGAACCAAGTGTGCCACGCTCAGGCCTTGGGCCAAGCGATCCCGCACTTCGCTGGACGAAACCCCGGGAAAGGTGGGTGCGTCGGGCACCTCGGGATAGCCCGCGCGGCCCACCACGATGGGTGCATAGGCGGCTTCGATGTCCGCCCACCTATGCCACAGATGCCGTTGAACCAAGTTGTCAGCGCCAATCACCAAGCGGAAGCTGTGCTCCGGGTGACGGGCCCCCAAGGCCTGCAAGGTATCGAAAGTGTAGCTCGGCTTGGGCAAGCTGGCCTCGATAGAGCAGACCTCTGCCCATGGTCCCAAGGTGTCCACGAATGCCCCCAGCCAGCGCACGCGTTGCTCGAAGGGAGTGAGCTTCTTCGCAAAAGCATGCGCTGCTGTGGGCACCAACCAGACTTGATCCACGCTATCCGTCCACCGCAGCCAAGAGGCCACCATGGCGTGCCCCACATGTGGGGGGTTGAAGCTGCCGCCGTACACCGCTATCCGCATGCTCTAACCCTAACCCGGAGGCCCCATGTCGGCGTCAGACAAGCCCAAGCTGGCAGCAAAGAGTGCCGCTGAGCGGCCCATTGGAGTCTTTGACTCCGGCGTGGGTGGCTTGACGGTTCTCAGCGCCTTGCGTCAGCGCTTGCCAAGCGAGGCTCTTGTCTATTTAGGCGACACAGCACGCGTTCCCTACGGCACCCGGTCCCCCGAGACAGTCATAAACTACAGCCGCCGGGTGGCAAGCCGCCTGGTGCGCGAAGACATCAAGGCTTTAGTCATCGCTTGCAACACGGCCACCGCACATGCCCTGGAGGCACTCCAGGAGGCTGGCGCGCGCATCGGGCTGCCGGTGATCGGCGTCATCGAACCCGGAATTCGTGCTGCCCTGGCAGCTTCTCGCGGAGGCACCGTCGCCGTCTTGGGCACCGAAGGCACCATCCGAGCTGGCCGATACCAGCAAGCCCTTGCACGTGTCGGAACTCCTTCCTTGGGCCAAGCCTGCTCACTTCTTGTCCCCCTTGCCGAGGAGGGCTGGACCAACGGAGAGGTCGCCAAGGCCGTCGCGGAACGGTACCTCGCGCCTCTTCAAGGCCAAGTCGACACCGCGATCCTTGGCTGTACCCACTTCCCCCTGCTCCGCGAGGTCATCCAAGCCGCCCTGCCAGGCGTGGTGCTCGTGGACTCCGCCGAGAGCACCGCCAAGGCCGTCGCAGATACCTTGGCCCAGCATGGCCTACTCCAGGCCCCGCGCGCCCCTGCGCCCACTCGTTTTCTGGTCACCGACAACCTCGAGCGCTTCGTCACAGTCGGCCATCGCTTCTTGGGGAATGCCCCTGACCCTGTGAACCTAGTAGACTTGCCGGACCCTGAGGGAGCCTTTGCAACGCTTTGATACGCCTTTACCACATCGATAAGCGCTACGGCGACCATCAAGCCCTCAAGGACGTGAACCTGCACGTGGCTAAGGGAGAGTTCGTCTACGTCACAGGCCCAAGCGGTGCCGGCAAGAGCACCCTGCTGAGTCTGCTCTACGGCGCCCTCAAGCCAACGGCCGGCAAGCTGCTGGTCGGTGGTGTGGACGCCTCCACGATGCCCAAAAGCCGCCTGCCCTTTCTACGCCGGAACATCGGGGTCGTCTTCCAAGACTTCAAGCTCATTCCCAACCGCAGCGTGGCGGACAACGTAGGGCTCGCCCTGGAGGTCCTTGGCACCCCACGGGCCGAGATCGACCGGCGTGCGCGAGCTGTGCTCAACGTCGTGGGCTTGTCCGGCAAAGAAGAGCGCATGCCCCAGGACCTCTCCGGCGGCGAACAACAGCGCGTCGCAGTGGCTCGGGCCATTGTGAATGATCCCGCTGTGCTACTCGCCGACGAGCCCACCGGGAACCTGGACGGTGCAATGGCCATCGAGGTGATGGAGATTCTGCTGTCCATCAACCTGCGCGGCACCACCATCCTGGTGGCTACCCACGACGGGGGGCTCATGAAGCGCTTCCCACAGCGCACTCTTCGCTTCGAAGCAGGCCGCCTGGTGGGGGGCCAGTGATCCAGCACATCCTTCGCCGAGCCCTGCGCTCCCTTCAGGAGAACCTCTCCCTGAACTTGGTCGCAACTGGAGTCATTGGGGCCACCGTACTTCTGTCTGGGGTCTACTTATCGGCCATTCAGACCTTGGACCGGGTGGTGGAGTCCTGGGACCGGGATGCCCATGTCTCAGCCTACTTCCAGCCGGACATCGGCGTAGAGTTCCGCTTCGCCACAAAGGACCAAATCAGCGCCCGCCAGGAAGTCGCCGAAGTCAGCTACGTCAGCGAACAAGATGCTGCCGACTACCTGACCGAACGCGTGCCCGAAGTGGACACCATCCTGGATGAGTTGGGCCCCGAGGTTCTCCCTGCCAGCTTAGAGATCACGCTGGTTCCGAGCCACGCCACTCCTGCCGGGATCCAGGCCTTCGTCGACTCCGTCAGCGGCACCCCCTTCGAGCACATCGACTACGGCCAGGAATGGGTGCAGCGCTTCCACACCTTCCTGACCCTGCTGCGCGGTTTGGGCTTAGCCCTTGGGCTGCTCATCTCCTTGGCGGCCATCTTCCTGGTCGGCAACACGATGCACTTGGTTGCCTACGCTCGAAGAGCCGAGCTAGAGACCATGAAATTGGTAGGAGCGACCTGGGGATTTGCTGCCCTACCCTTTGCCTTGGAAGGATGCGTCCAAGGTCTTGTCGGAGGTAGCTTAGGTCTGCTGGGTGTGTTTGCCCTGCACCAAGTGCTGGTCGCAAAGTTGGAAGATGCACTGGCGTTGGCGCTCGCCGGCGCCGAACTGAGCTTTCTGGGGGCTGGCTGGGGTCTCGCACTCTTGGGCGCATCGGTGCTCTTGGGCGTCTGCGGCTGCCTCTGGTCGGTCACCCGCTTTTGGCGGAAGGCCCTATGATCTGGCTACTTTTAGCCCTCTCTTCGGCACCCCGTGCCCAAGATCCAGGTGAACTGCTGAGCCGCTTGGCCGAGACCGAGCGGGAGCTCATCAGTGTGCAAAAAGAGCTGCGTGTCCTGGAGGACCAGGCCCTGGTCCTTCGAGAAGAGCTTGGCGAGCACCAAGCTGCTCTGGACCAGGCCCAAGAGCGCGTGGACGGACGCTCCAGCAAGGTACGCCAGCTCATCCGGTTGGCCTACCTGCTGAATCGACGCGGATTTGCCCGGATCCTGTTCTCTGCCGAAGACCCCACCGATCTACGGCGCCGCAGCTACTACCTCATCGCCCTTCTCTCTCACACCGACTCCCTGGTGGAGGACTTCCGCGAGGAGCTGGACCAGCGTCAAGTGGCGGTGCTGAAGATGGAGCGGCGTCAGGACGATTTAGAGGGCCTAAGAGGAACTCTGGGCGAGAAGGAGAAATACCTCGAACAGGAGCGGACTGAGCGACGCATCCTGTTGGACAAGGCACGTGCCAGCCAAGCTACCTTGGCCAAAGCCAGCGCCCAGACCCTCTCTGCCCAGACCATGCTCCGCACCGAGCCTCTGCCGCAAGCCGCCGCCCCCAAGCCCAGCACCGGCTTTCGCGATCTACAGGGCCGCCTACGTTCCCCTGTGACACAGGGCACACAGCTCGCAGGCTTTGGCGAAGGCAATCGCGGCATTGATGTACTCGCGCCCGCTTACTCCACCGTGCGCGTCGTCGCCGATGGCGTGGTGGTACGCGGAGAGCCCATCCAAGGCCTGGGTATGACCATCGTCGTGGATCACGGCGATGGCTTCAGCACGGTCTATGCCCACTTGGGCCAGTCCAAGGTGCGCAAAGGCCAACAGGTCAAGCGCGGCGACTACATCGGTGTTGTAGGCGAGACGGGCGTGGTTGATGGCAAGGGCCCCAGGGTGCACTTCGAAGTACGCTACCGCAACACTCCGCAGAACCCAGCCGACTGGATGGGGTCTTAGCCCATCATGGACGTCTTTAAGAACGCTGCAGTCCGCGCCTTCCTGCTCACCTTGGCGGTCCTCGCGGGCGGCCTCTTTCTTGGACAGTGGACGGGCAAGGCCGTGTACGCGCAGGTGCAAGCACCCTACGAGGGCTTGGATACCTTCACCCGCGCCCTGACCCAGATTCAAGTAAATTACGTCGAAGAGCGCAGCACCGAGCAGCTGGTTCAGGCCGCCATCGCTGGCATGACCGATGCTTTAGACGAGCAATCCGCCTACTTTGACCCCGAAAGCTATGCGCGTCTGAAAGAGCACACCGAGGGTACTGGATCCGGCATTGGGGTGACCGTTCAACCCAGCGACGATGGCTTGCTCATCACCGAGATCATCCAAGGCGGCCCAGCCGACCTGGCGGGTCTGGTCGGGGGGGATCTGCTGTTGGCCATCGACGGCCAGCCGATCTTAGACTGGTCCTTAGAGAAAGTCGCCAAGCGTATCCAGGGCCCACGAGGCTCCGAAATTCTGCTCCTCGTTCGCCGCAAAGGTGACGCCTTAAACATCCCAGTCATTCGCGACCAGGTGCACACCTCCGCGGTTCAGGGCCGCCTGGTCCATGCCGGTTTGGGCTACATCCGCCTGGAACACTTCCAGCGGCGCAGCGGGCAGGAACTCTTGGACGAGAAGGCTCGTCTGGAGAGCCTCTCTGGTGGCAAACTCCAAGGGCTGGTCATCGACCTGCGCAGCAATCCAGGGGGACTCCTGGAAGAAGCGGTGATCGTGTCGAACCACTTCCTGGACTCGGGCACCATCGTAGAAACCGAGGGGCGCTTGGGACAGGCCACAAACCAGGTCCATACAGCCACGGCAGAGAACACCGACACTCAGACCCGGGTCATCATCCTGATCAACGGCATGTCGGCCTCGGCCTCAGAGATCGTCGCAGGCTCCCTACAGGAAGCCGGGCGGGCCCAACTCGTCGGACAAGTCTCCTATGGCAAGGGCTCGGTCCAGTCCTACTACGAGTACCCCGACAACAGCGCAATGAAGCTAACCATCGCCCGATACCTCTTGGGCTCAGGTCGACATTTGGAACGCGGAAAGGGCATTGAGCCAGACCATCTGGTGGCCCTGGACAGTGCATCAGCTCCCCGTCAGGCCCTGTTGGATGCCCTGGCAGACACCCAAATGGACGCAGGTGAGCGCTCCAAGCTCGTGGCATTGGCACAAGCCTTACCGGCTCCCCAGCGGGCACAACTGTCCCCTTCTTTTGAAGGTCCAGTCAGCGAACGCACAGGAAGAGATGCACAGCTCGCCTTAGCACTGGAGTTGGCTATCCCCTGAGCCGCTGGGTCCCCGAAGGCTGGGTCTCCGGGGCTGGCTTCTTCAAGGAATGCAGCTCGGAGTAGAGTCGCGAGAGCTCCACAAAAGCCTTGACTACTACCTTGGGGTTGGCCCCGCTCTGAACACCGGCCTTGCGCGGATAGTGGCGCACCGGGAGTTGCTTGAGGCGGAAGCCCTCCGCGCGAGCACGCACAAGGATCTCCGTGTTGATGAAGGCACCCACCGACTGGATCGGGACCGCCTCGAGCACGCGGCGGTTGAACACCTTGAAGGCGCAGTCCACGTCTCGCACCTTCAGATTGAAGAGTCGGTGAATGAGCTTGCCCCAAGCCCATGCGTTCACCAATCGCAGAAAGGGATCCGAGCGCGGGCTGCGATAGCCCGCGATGATGTCGTAATCGTCGGCGTAGGCCAGCAACTTGGAGATTTCCCGCAGGTCAAACTGCAGGTCAGCGTCGGTGAAGAACACCAGGTCCAAGCGCGCAGCCAACAGACCGGTGCGCAAGGCTGCGCCATAGCCCCTGTTGGCCGGGTGGTGAATGCAGCGAACCCGGGAGTCCGCTTCGACCAAAGCATCCACCTTGGCCCGGGTGGCATCGGAGCTGCCATCGTCGACCACGATGACCTCGAACTCGCGCTGGAGTTCCTGCATCGTGCGCACCGCCCCCTCAACCGACGCTTCGATGTTCTCAGCCTCGTTGAAAGCTGGAAAGACGATGGAGACCGAGGTACCCACCTCAGTATTCGCTCAGATCCATCTCGCCGACCAGATCATAGTCCGCAGCCTGAACGATACGGCATGGCAAGACGTCACCCGCCTTGGCACCCGGAGGGACCGAAGTCACGAAGACCTGTCCATCCACCTCGGGCGCCTGGCTCATCAGGCGCCCGCTAAGCAGCAGATCGGACTCACCGGAGACCCCATCCAACATGACGGGCACCGTCTGGCCTACGAGAGCCTCGTTTACCTCTCGGCTGATCTCCGCCTGTACTTGCATAAGGCGGGCCTGACGCAGCTCCCGGATCTCCTCTGGAACTTGATTGGGCAGCTCAGCTGCCGGGGTCCCCTCTTCCTGAAAATAGGTGAACACCCCCACACGGGAGAACCTCTGCTCACGCACAAAGTCCTCGAGTACGGCAAAGTCGTCCTCAGTCTCGCCAGGGAATCCCACGATGAAGGTCGTGCGGATTGCGATGTCGGGAATGGCCGCCCGTACCCGAGTCAAGATCCGCTCTTGTCCCGCACGGGTGACCCCACGCTTCATCGCCTTGAGCATCGGGCCGGAGGCATGCTGCAAGGGCATGTCCAGGTAGGGCAGCACCTTGGGCTCATCCGCGATGGTCTGAAGCAGGTCATCCGGCAGGCCAATTGGGTAGGCATAGTGGATACGAAGCCACTCAATGCCCTCGACCTTGGCCAAGGCGCGCAGCAGCTCAGCCAACTTTGGCTTGCCGTATAGATCGCGTCCGTACGCTGTGCTGTCCTGGGAGATAAGATTCAACTCACGCACACCACCCGCAGAGAGCTTGGCGGCTTCGACCACCAGAGACTCGATCGTACGTGACCGAAGCTTGCCTCTGAGCTGAGGGATGATGCAGAAAGTACAGCGGTGGTTGCAGCCCTCGGAGATCTTCAGGTAGGCGCTGTGCCCCGCCCAAGAATTGACCCGCGGAGACATCTCATCATGGATGTACATGGGCACATCTATGTGGCTCTTGGGAGCCATCGCGTCCCGGGCATTGAGCACATCCGCGATCCGGTGGTACTCGCCGGTGCCCAAAAAGTGGTCAACTTCTGGCATCTCCCCTTCCAAGGATTTGCCGAAGCGCTGGACCATGCAGCCGGTGACAACCAACTTGGTGCAGCTTCCCTCTTCCTTGAAGCGGGCCATTTCTAAGACAGTCTCGATGGACTCTTCTGTAGCTGGCTGGATGAAACTACAGGTATTCACAACGATGACGTCGGCCAGCGCCGGCTCGTCTACAAGCTCGAAGGGACCCTCCTGCAGCTTTCCAACCATGACCTCTGAGTCGACCCGGTTCTTGGGACAGCCCAAACTCACTAGATGAACGCGCTGCAAGATGACTCCCAATCAGATCTTTGTGGGGTCTATCACCTCTACGCCCGCGGGCACCACGAAGGTGAAGGTGCTCTTCTCCAGCTGGGGGTTCAGCTTCAGGTTGGAGAAGCTGTAGATGGTCAGCCCACCGAACAGATCGGTCAGGGTCACCTTCTCGAGCTTGTAGTCGCTCTTGGCCACCACCAGCTCAATCTGAAGGTAGCTACTCTCCATGCCAGGCTTGGGCTTGAGCACGACCGCATAGGACCCCGCACCCGCCTCGCCCATGCTGGTCTCGAACTTCTCATCCAAGCTGTCCAGGTCGCCAAGAATGTCCATGGCCATGGAGCCCGAAGCGGAGCTGCTCAAGTCCTGGTAAACGTGTACCTGCCCTTCGCTGGGTAAGTACATCCAAAGCTTATCGCCATCTGAGACGACCAAGCTACCCACAGGTTCAGAGGTGGTGTCCCAGCGCATTTGGCGCGGTTTGGCAAGACTCACCGAGCCCTTCATGGTCAGCTCAAAGCCTGCGCCCTTAGACGTCTGCTCAAAGTCAGCGCTCAATGACTCCACATTGGAGTAGGTCGCCTCTACGGCCTTGACGAGCTCCACAACGTTTTGGGGGGCAACGGTAGACACCGGGACTGGGTTTGGGGGCTCTGCAAGAGCTGGGGAAGTGGTAGCCACGCTGAGAAGGGCGGCGGCAAATAGGGGTCGGACGTACTTCAAGGCGACTTCCTCGCTAGAATCGTGGGGTAGCCTGCGGATGCTTTACCCGCAATGACACGAAGGTCTGCATGCCAAGACGCCGATGGACGGCAGATCATTCAGGCAAAGACAAAAGGCGACAGACTCCAGGGATGTACCTAAGCGTCCATGGCGTCAACGAAGACCTTGCGGGGCCGCGCTCCATCGGCCGGACCGACCACACCGTCGCGCTCCATCATATCCATGATGCGGGCCGCACGGTTGTAGCCAATCTTCAGGCGACGTTGGATCATCGAAGTACTGGCCTTGCCAGCCTCGGACACGATCTGAACGGCCAAGTCGTAGCAGTCGTCGTAGTCGTCGTCGTCAATTTCTCCAAGCTCCTCCTCCCCGCTCAACTTTATCTGCGCATCATAAGAAGGCTCGGCTTGGGCCTTCCAGAACTCCGTCACGCGACCAGCTTCCTCATCGGAAACAAAGGGGGCGTGGAGCCGCTGAAGAGCAGACACTCCAGGTGGAAGAAGGAGCATGTCGCCTTTTCCCAACAGTGTCTCGGCGCCATTCTGGTCCAGAATTGTGCGTCCATCGGTCTTGGACCGCACCTGGAAAGCGATTCTCGTGGGCATGTTGGCCTTGATCAGACCCGTGATGACATCGACCGAAGGACGCTGCGTCGCGACAATAAGGTGGATGCCACAGGCGCGCGCCTTTTGGGCCAAGCGCACGATTGACTCCTCTACTTCCTTCGACGCCACCATCATCAGATCCGCGAGCTCGTCGATCACAATGACGATGTAGGGCAGCTTCTTCGGTTCTGGTGGAGTCTCATCCTGAGGCAAGCCCCGGGGCGCATAGCGGCGGGCCTTTTTGGGGGTCCAGTCCTGGGTCTCCCGCTCCACCTTGTTGTTGTAGTTCTCGATGTTTCGAGTACCCCAACGCGCCAGGATTCGGTAACGCGCGTCCATCTCCGTACATGCCCACTTCAGTGCCGCGTTGGCCAGCTTGGGCTCGGTCACGACCGGGTGCAGCAAGTGCGGGATGTCGTTGTAGAGCTCGAATTCCAGCATCTTGGGGTCAATCAAGATCATGCGGAGGGTCTCAGGGGTGCGGTGGTAGAGCATGGTGACGAGCATCGCGTTGACGCCCACGCTCTTTCCCGACCCCGTGGTTCCACCCACCAACAAGTGGGGCATCTTGGCCAAGTCTCCAAAGTAGGGCTTGCCGGCTGGGGTTTTGCCCAGGGCCATGGGCAACAGCCAGTCGTTGTCCCGGAACTCCTTGCTGGCAAGCATGTCCCGGTACCACACTGTCTGGCGACTCTTGTTCGGAATCTCGATG
>CAJQPC010000143.1 GCA_905480105.1 uncultured bacterium
CTTCCACGACTTCGACGGTGGCCAGCGACTTAACGTGGTTCAGGGCGTGCACCGTGGCGGCCACGATCCAGGGCAGCGCGAAGATCGAGCCGACGCCGACGATCAGCCCGACGACGAGCAGGTCCAGGTGGAAGCCCGGGCCTTTGAGCAGCTTGTTGTCCGGTGCGTTGACCAGCCGGGTCGTGATGTTCTGGTCCAAGAACAGCAGGATCGTCGCCATCAGCGCCGGGATGGCCGAGCCGAAGATGGCCCAGGTGGGCAAGGACATCACGTCCACCATCCAGGGCCGACCCGACGTGGTGCCGAAGGTCTCCGGGATGGCCGGGACCTCCAACTCGATCTGCGGCAGGGCCAGGGCGACCACCGTCATGCCGGCGATGGCGATGGCGGGGCCGAAGTCGGACAGGAAATTGCGGACGCCCGCGACCAGGAAGCGAGTCTGGCCAGCTTCTTTCAGGCTCCGGGACACAGCGAAGGTGCCGAGGCTCAGGACAACCCCCAGCAGCGGGATCGAGAAGTCGAATCCATCGACGTTCTTAAACGGCCCCACCATCGACAGGATCGCCTCGACAATGAAGATGACGGCGATGAGGGCCGCGAAGATCTCGTCGGTGAATCGGGTGAACAGGCGCATCAGGGCGCTTGCATCCGTGAGGGCAAGTACGATCAGCATGGCCCCGGACCAAATGCCGGTCCACGCGTAGACGGGCAGGAACGGCAGGCCGAGCCTTTCGCTGGCGCCGTACAAAAGACCGGTGAAGATGACGATGGGGCCGGTGCCGCCCAGGATCGTCAGCGGCTGGCCACCGAACACGGCGAAGAGCACGCCGCCGACAGCGGTCGCGACCATCATCTCCGTGGTCCCGATTTGGCCATCCGTGACCAGACCCGTCAGGCCGCCGAACGCGATCGCGTTGGCGATGCAGGCGAAGAACAAGAAGAGAATCGAGCCGAGGACCTTGGGGTGGAAGCCCTGCTTGTAGTCGTCCAAGTAGAGCGGGAGTCGCCGCTTCAGGTCGTTTCGGAGCCCGCCGGCGAACTTGCCCGTGAAGGTCAGCCCGTCGTCGACAACGGCCTTTTGACTATCTTCTACCTGCTTATCGCTTGAGGTCATCAACAACTCCCGGGGGGCACGTGTCCAATGGCACCAGAAATTTAACAGACGGGGAGGGAAAATATGAAAAAGCTCCTGAACCGATACGCTTGGCATGCCCTTCTGCTGGGCTTGCTGTACTCGATCGCGTACCTGTTGTTCCGCAGGCAGCCCTCTTCGGAGCAGCGATCGATATCGGAGCCGTCGATGCCGCAGACCATCCCCCCAGCACCAGTCCGTTCTCCGGCAGCCCCCGACGTCGCCCCCGGCCCGCACAGAGCCAAAGTCCGACACCGGCAAGGCGAACACGGGGGGCGTGTTGCCGAAACAGGGGCGCCAGGCATTTGGGGTGCCCTTCAGCAATGATGCGTTCTATGACGCGGTCAGGGAGGCGGCCCCGGGCATCGAGCGCTGCGTCAACACGTGGCGACCTACCATGGTCGTTGAGGAGAACGCCGGAGGGCGGTGGGGAGCTTGGCTGAAGCGTACGAACCGTCTATCGGGTAGCGCTTGGGTAGCGGTCGAGCTGTCAGGACCCGGCGGGAACCGGCAGGTCGAAGAGCCGCCGGACTGTGCGCATCGGGTCCTCATCGCCCCAGAGCGGCACCGCCAGCGGCCCGCTGGCCGCGCGGACCAAGGTGGTGGAGCCGATCTGGAGCAGGGCCGCGCGCACCGAGATGGCCTTGGGCGCGGCACCGACGTGGCGGATGTAGGCCTCGATCTGGTCGAGTAGCGGCACGAGCTGCCCCTCCAGCCGCTCCCGCACGGGGCCCTGCCCGTCGATGATGCCGCGCAGCACCAGCGGCGCGAGCGCCGGCCGCTCCGCGATGAAGTCCACCCACGCCTGGAACAGAGCGTCGATGGTCTCGAGCGCGCTGCCGCCAGACTGGCCGACCACCGCAAAGCGCTCCAGCAGATCCCCAAAAAGGCGGTCCACGACGGCGGCGTAGAGCTTGTCCTTGGTGGCGAAGTGGTACAGCAGGCTCGGACGACGCAGCTCAGCCGCCTTCGCGATGTCGGCGAGGCGCGCTGCCGCGAAAGGGTGCACGCCAAAGGCCCGCTCTGCGGCGTCCAGGATGCGCTGGGGGGTCGGGACGGCGTGTGCGTCGGCGAGGGGGCGGCCCATCTGATCTCCGGGGTTGACGGCACGTAGCCTCCCAATTATCTACTTGCGAGTAGGTATTATTCACAAGTAAAAACCGGAAGCGCCCCATGACACCCACCATCGGACTCCTGGCCACTCTCACCCTGGCGGGCTGCGCGCTGCTCACTCCCGGGACCGACCTGGCGGACAAGATCGAATTCGCGGGCGACACCAGCGGGGTCGACACGGCGGGGGACGATGCACACACGGACACCGGCACCCCCGACGGCGGAGATGACTCGGGCGATCCGGAACCCGAGCGGGCCGACCCGTTCGCCGCGCGCCCGGACACCACGGAGGGCCTGGTCAACACCGACGCCAGCCTGATGCGGGTGCTTGAGAACGGCAGCCTCCGCGGCGCCTGCGATCGCTACGCGGCGAGCCCCAGCGACCGGCGCCTCGAGCTGCTGTGTGGCAAGGAGATGTTTTTCTACGAGACCTTCGGTACGGCGGGCGTCCCCCGGGGCCTCGTCGACATTCTGCTCCGCAGCTTCCAGGAGGAGGTCTTCGGGGAGGCGTTCGAGGAATACGGGCTCGTGCCCGATCCGACCTCGGAAGAAGGCTATCCACTAGGCTTGACGCTGTCCCAGGACGAGCAGAGCGTCGTGTTCACCTGCGCGAGCTGCCACTTCGCGCCGCTCGATGACGGCCGCTACGCAGTGGGCGCGCCCAATCACGACTACGCCTACGGCGAGCACAACCTGGTCTTCGGCGTGTTTCCGCTGGCGGCGACGGGCGGGCTGATGCAGCCGATCGATCCCGTGGCAGAGGCCAAGCTCCAGCCCCTGTTGGACGCCTACTGGGCAGACCTCGGCGCCCAGCTGCAGCTGGTGGGCTGGATGGCGACCATGCTCGGCCAGGAGATTCCGTCGTTCTCGCTCGAGTCACAGCGCCACTACGCCGAGTGGCCTGCAGGCACGATGGATTTCTTCATCGAGCCGCTGCCGATCAACGACGGGGTGCACACCGTGTCGAAGATTCAGGGCCTGTGGGGCATCCCTACCCCGGCCGAGGAGGCTGCGGCCGGCATGGACCACGGCATGCTGGGCTGCACGGGCAATGCCCGGTCGCTCAGCAATTTCGCGGGCGCATTCGCTGCACTGGGCGGCGGAGACGTGGCCGCGTGGGGCCCGGCGGAGGTCGCCCCGCTGGTCGCATACATCGAGAGCCTCGACGCGCCCGAACCCACCTGGGTCAACCCCGACGCCGCGGCGCGGGGCGAGGACGTGTTCTGGGACGCCGGCTGCATTGAGTGCCACTCCGGACCGCGCGGGAGTGGGCTGACGCTCTACAGCTTCGCCGAGATCGGGACCGACGACGCGATGATGCGTTGGATGGACCCCGAGGCGGATGGCACGACCCTGGATGGGGTGGACCTGGGCGAGGACACTGTCACGAACGCGCTCAAGTCGCCCCGTCTGGTGGGCTTGTGGGCGACGGGCCGGTTCCTCCACAACGGCTCGCTGACCAGCCTCGACGAGCTGCTCTGCCTGGACGGTGCCCGCCCGGCATCGACAGGGGACGCGATGGGCAACCAAGGCCACATGTACGGCTGCGACACGCTGTCGTGGGACGAGAAAGAAGACCTCATCGCCTACCTTGAGAGCCACTGACACCCCCTGCTTCGGAGATCAACCATGCGACCCTTCGCCAAACTCCTCTCGCTGTCCCTGCTCGCGGCATGTGCTGTCGAGCCCGCCAACGATGACACCGCCGAACCCGCCGACGCCGGTCCAGCCGTCGAGGACCGCCTCGCCGACTGGCTGGTCGGGGACTTCGACTCGGCCGACCAGGCCAAGGCAGACCCCCAGTACTACGCCATCTCCATGCGCCTGTGCCCGGTGGACCTGCCTGCGCTCGGTGCGCGCGTGCTCTACATCGAGCAGGCGACCGTCGACGATCTGGCGTCGCCCTACCGGCAGCGACTGTACGTCGTGGACGCCGTGTCCGAAGACATGGCGGTGTCCCGGGTCTACGAGGCCAGATCCCCCAGTCAGGAGGCCGAGCTGGTCGGACTCTGCGAGGACCCGGCGGCGGTGACGCTCGACGCCGACGCCTTCGATCTGCGCGAGGGCTGCGACGTAGTGCTGGCCTGGGACGGTGTGGCGTTCAACGGCGGCACCGAGGGCGAGGAGTGCGGGAGCAGCCTGGGTGGTGCATCCTACGCGACGAGCGTCGTCACGCTCGCCGGGGACGCACTGATGTCGTGGGATCAGGGCTGGGACGCCGACGGGCAGCAGGTGTGGGGAGCCGTGGCCGGGCCCTACGAGTTCATTCGGCGGACCCCGGCCCCCGCCGAGTAGTCAGAGGAACCCTAATTCTACCGCACCTGGGCTCAGCCCCGTGGTCGCCTGACGTCTTCGATCCATCTGGCCGGAGCGTCAAGGGTCGTCACACTGCCAACTCCAAGGCTGCCCACGTTCCTTGGCGGACCCACCCCCCATCTCCAAGCGCACCCGTGCCCTTGGACGGCATGCGCAAGGTAGATGAGAAGACGTGGGATCGCACTCGACCTCTGAGAACCGCCCCCCTCGAGGATGCTGCCTGGCTCAACTTCGGCGGCATACCTCCAGAGATGACCGGATGCTTGAGCGGCATCCTCTACTAGGTCGCCTGGTCCGTCCCGGAGGAGTCCACCACCATGGTGCTCCCGTTCGTGCTGGACCTCATCGGGGATCCCGTCGAGGAGGAGCAAGGGCTACAGCGCGTCGAGGATGCGGCGCTTGTCGGCTTAGAACTCCTCGAAGCTGACCCGCTCGGCCTTTAGAGGGCCCTTGAGCTTCTTGAGCCGGGTGACCAAGTCAGTGGTGCTGTCCGCAGGTTCAGGGGCCGGTGCAGGGGCGGCGCTGTCTGGCTGGGCGACCAGAGCGGTGCCCTGCGTGTCCTTGTTGCGTGCCTTTGATGGGTCGAAGTTGTGCTTCGCGTTCTTGACGGACTGCGGGTAGAGATCCTTCATCTCCCCCTCGCGGGCGAGAACACTCCAGGGTAGCCAACGGAAGCCTTTGTTTGGCGTGTTTGTCAGGCGAAGCCCGACAAACGACGGAAACGTGGCCCCTTTGGGTGGCCACGGTCCGCCCAAACCGGGAGCTCATCTCCGGAATCAATGTGGTAGGCGGTGGGGAGCTTGGCCAAAGCGTACGAACCGTCTACATGGCCCCGGTGTGGGTCATGTCGGGCGAGCTCTTAAACAGCGCCAACTCTTCGAGATCGGCTTCGGCAGCATGCGCACTGGCGGGATTGATCTCGACGTAGTCCTGTGGCGCCTTGACGCCAGAGCTGCCGCCGAGAACCCGATAGCCCAGAATGTTTTCCTTCTTGATCGGCACCTTGGAGGCGAGTTCCTTGCTGCCGATATTGTCCTGGCCGGTCATGTCCCCCACCGCTTCTCCTTGCTCGTGCCGCTCCTTTCGGTGCTCGAGATACTCCGACACAAGAATGGCCGAGTTGGCGGGCAGGTAGATCGCGTAAATCGTGAAGTTGAATCGCCCACCGGTTTTCTTATTGTGGTTTTGTTTGGCGAAACCCACATAGCGGCTGGGCAGGTTGTGCTCACTCGAAGTGGAGATCATGTTTTGCGTGGCGCCTACCTGGGTGATGCTCTGTTCCCCGTCCGGGTCCCACATGTCGAACACCGTCTCGTCCGCCCCGAGCTCGTCGAAGCCGAAGTGGCCGGGTCCCCGCCCATCCCCACGAAACACGATCCGGCCGGTTTTATTTCCGTAGTCCTTCTCGAGGTTTTCGTACCGCAGACCCAGCAGCTCACGATCCTTTACATCCAGCGCAAGTTTCAGGACCTCGATCGCCTCATTCCGTGCGGTCTGCTTGCTCCAGTGCGTTGACTTGGCGTCGGAACAGAGTTCCTTGATCTCGCTGATCAAGGAGACCAAATCATCCACGGCGTCCAAATTACTGGCCAGCTGGCGATCCAGCTGAATTGCCTTATCGAGCTTTTTCAGAATTTTCTGATAGGCGGCGTTTTTGCTTCGACCCTGGCTGTTGCCCTCGAAGGCTTGCTTCATGGCGGCATAGGTTTCCACCTGGATTGGAGCGCTGCTGGCCGGAGCCGGCGCGGGGGTGAGGTCGGATCCGGCCAACCCCTCGTCTACAGTCTGTGCAGGCGCCGCCCTGGAAGCAGTCAGGGAATCGGTTCCCAGGGGGTCCCTGAGCTCCAAACTCTCTAGCGAATCTGCAGCCCGACTGGACTGGCCCGACGATTCGCCACTGACTGATGACCGCTTTGATCTGGACAACATGGCAAGGCCGCTCGTGTGGGTTCTGAGTCCTTAGTGGTGCAGACCACCCTACCAAACCGCGCGCGGGCAGTAAATCTTGGGTGGGGGTGTTGGGCGCGATTTAGGCGCATCTTTTCAGCGTTCCGTTCTTGAAGGGGTGCTAAGACTGCCTACCCCTTGGATGCAGGACCCGTGAATGCCCCCCCGACTCATGTCTTGCATCCTCGGAATCGGAACCTTCTGCGCGTGTGAGCGTCCGGGGTCGACCATCGACACGGCTGAACCAATCGGGGGCGTCGTCGAGACGGGCGAGACCGGGCTTGGAGGCGACACAGGCTTGGCCCCCACGAAATCGGGCCTGATCGTGTTTCATCGATACTCCAGCTACGACGCCTGGGACTCGGTACTCTTGATGGTCGACCTTGCCGATCACAGCCTGACCGAAATTTCTACGGATTGGGACATCGACCACGCGATGAATGCACACTTCTCCCCTGATGGAACACAGATCGTGTTCATGGGCGACCGGCGCGGGGGAGACCGAGACTGGGACGTGTTTCTGTGGACAATCGGTTCGTCGGAGCCACCCGAGAACCTGACGGAGGACTGGGGAACCCGCGATGAGGACCCCAAGTTCACACCCGCCGGCACCATCGTGTGCAAGTCGAACTACGACCTTATCGAACTGGACACGACCGGCTCGGTGGTCGCCACATTGACGAGCGACGGCAGTGCCATCGAGCAATCCATGCCCTTCGCCACAATCGACGGCTCCCAGGTCCTCTATGCCAAAGGAGCCGGGGAGGACTCAGACCTGCATCTGATTGGACGAGACGGGACCGGCGACAGCGTCGTACAAGGCGCCAAGGGCGTCCAAGAGTACTACCCGATCATTCGAGATGCCGAGACCTACCTCTTCACGCGTTGGGTCTCGCCATCCAATGTGCACGATCAGGTCTACCTTGGCTACTGGGATGGCACGCCCGCCCGAGCCCTGCCGTTGAATGACGAATCCAGCAACAACTCGGACGCCTTTCCATACGGAGAGGATGCGGTGTTCGTTTCAAGTACCCGCAGAGGCGGCGCCGGCGGCTACGACCTGTATGTGGCAGACGTCGACAGCGCATCGGTGGTCTCGTTGAGCGAGTGGAATCCAGACATCAACACCCCCCTCGAGGAGCTGGGAGCAGTATTCTATCGGTGAGCAACCAACAGATGGTGGAGGCGGCGGGCCCGCGCAGCGGCGGCGAAGGCCCCAGGCTTGGCCGGGGGACCGACGGCTCGAACCCCGTGACTTAAACCCAAAACCCTAAAAGTCCGGTCCCAGATCTTTTCCCACAGCACCATGCTTCATCATTGATCCCACCCTCGGCGGCCCACTGCCATGCTTTCGCGATGAAGACTGGGTTAGGTTCTTTGTCAGTAGCGCGCTCATCTACTCCACTTCGGCGAGTTGACCTTGGATATAAATGGGGGCAGGAGAGCCGGCTTCAGCGCCAGCTGCGCCACAGGTAGTGTCATCGGAAGCAGAAATACACGCTTGCAAATTCAGGTGTAGCGTGGATGCCGTATTGTCAATCTCACAACCGTATCCCCTCGTCCCAGACTGATCCCAAAACATCGTCCCCTCTCGCCCCAATCTCGCAGAACAAAAGTCACCAGCCAACGGCTGCCCGCCAGCCGTTTCAGACCACCACACCCTGACCCCAGTCCCGTCATCTGGGAATGGCGAAGAAGTAGGCGCAATCGAAACTTTACCGTAGTAAGCGCCCTCAATGACGGTAAATGGATGAGCGATGATGTCATTGGTCACCGTAACTGGATACGTTGTTACGCCCGAACTACCGCCTCCTGACCCAAAGTCCAAGTCCCCAACCACGACACAATCACCGGAAGTGCCTGTATCCGTGTCCATGTCCGTATCGCCGGAATCGGTTGAAGGACCGCCTGTTTCTGTTACTCCTGAATCTGAACTGCCATGGTCTCCTGACTCACAAGCAAAGGTGAAGGACAAAAGAAACGCGATGAGAACAGAACCGAGACGCATTTGAGCACTCCTTAGATTCAACATGACTAACCCGGTTGAACTCCAGTTTCATCAGGATAAACTTTGAATGCTTTAGAGAGCTTCGAATAGTAGCCTTCACGCCCAGAGAGACGACAAAACCGCGCGTGTATATCCTTAAAAAAATATACGCCGCTGAGCGTGTGAAGCCCGCCCAGACTGCGTAGATTCTCTCGTTGGCTAGGGTCCGGTCCCGGCTTGTTGGCTCGTCGTCGATCCGGGCGACCCGAGTAGCCCAGAATGAGTCGCCTTCAAGGGGTCCCGGAAAGACGAATGCGCTCCAGACGTGCGTGGAGGAACTCGGTGAAGAAGCCATGCATCAGGAAGCGCTGGGTAAGGTTCCAGGGACCCAGGAGGTAGAGCGGATACTTATTGTAGGCCATGTCCACGATGCTCGGGTCGTCAATTATCTTCGCGATCCGTATCGCGATCGACTGATCAAAGTTAAACCCGTTTATGGCCGCACGATACTCGTCCTTGGTGAGCAACAAGCAAAACAGGGCCATGAACAGAACGTGCGCGGTCTCGAAGTCGAGTACCTGGGTCCATTTCTTATGGCTCGTGTCATAGCTTACGGACATGGACCGCCAGTGAGTCCACTTCAGCTCACCATGCGGCTTTGGCCACGGGGAATCATCCCAACTACCGAGGTCACGGATGGCCCGGAACAGTTCCTGGTCATGGTCCACAAATGTGGACTGCTTCATATCCTTAAGCATCTTGGGATAGAGGTCGACCGGCGTGACGTGCGGCAACGTATTGTCTATCAGGAAGTTCAGAATATTGGACTCTGTGGTGAAATGCCGGAGGATCAGTCGATTGGCCTCTGGTGTCACGAAATACTTACAGAACCAACAGATTAGCCACTGCAGCAAGCGGTGAGCCGAGAACTGGAAGGGCAGGACCCGCTTGAAGAACCAGGTCAGGTACAACACGCCCGAATAGGTCAGCCTCAATAGAGGCATCACGCTCCAACGCAGTGGGTTTTCCAGGTCCTTCAGCCAGAGCTCTACGGCCTCTGGATCAATGGGAATGGTGTCGTCCAGCGCCACCGCCTGCAGGAATGCATCCCGTTCCTTAGCCATGGTCGATCTCCTCGAGTTGCAGCGCGTAAAGTCGACCAACGACCCTGGCCGTCTTCACGATTGCATTGGCACGTTCGGTGCTGGTACAGGTGCGGTCGAGCATGCCATCGAGCTTGTCCATATGCGAGTCGTCGTTGTCCCCGTGGTACCGAATAAACCGGGTGGCTGACCGGTCACACCCAGTCAGTTCCTCGATACGATCTGCCCAGCTGCTGGCCATCTTCTCGCCAAGGCCTTCGATGATCCACATTGCACCCAGGAGTTCTGCCGGATTCGGCTTGCTGGCCTGGTACATCAGGTAGGCATGCAGGCTCTCGGACCCGATATTTCGCGGCTGGCTCTGGATGTCTACCAGGCTTCCCCCCAGAGCCACGTAGTCCGACTCGAGCACCTCGTAGTCGCGGTGCTCATCCTGTGCATGACCGATGACGACCGAACGGATGTCGGCGTGATGCCGGTCGAAGCTGGACGCACATCGGCTGATCCAGCGGGCTCCCTCGACGACCTGGGGGCGAAGATTCCTGAGAAGTGCGAGGTAGTCTTCCCGTGTGAATGTCCCCGTATCGAGCTTGCGCAAGATGGGAACCTTGGCGAGACGTCGCTCGAATTCGAACCAGGCCCGCATCAGGCGGCGCAGGGTCTCCTGACCGAGCTCCGTGAGGACCTCGGGCCGTTCAAGTGTACCGGTATTGCTCATGAATCTAATACCGTCAGGTGCATATAGGATGTGTTGAATCGCCCACTCTCTGGAACCATGCGCACGCGTGGTTGAGCACCATTCCGTGGTTCATCTTCTCGTTGATGGTGGTAATCAACTGGACCACCTGGCAGGACTTGGTTCACTTTAACTGGGAGGGGCAGTTGTCTCTCCAATCCAAAGAGGAGACCTTGGGCCACAGGAGCTACAAGCGGGACTTCTTCATTGTGGCGTTCTTTCTCGGGTACCTCCCCTATCTACATGAGGGCGTCCGTTGTTGGAAAAACAGGGGCAAGAGTACAGGGCCAGTTGCATGAACACTCCCTAAAAACAAACTAAAACGCCTGAGCTGCACCAAACCCCATGAACTCCTCCTCCGACCTCCCCGGGAGATTGGCGCTGTTTTCCTGGCGCCAACCTGTCCGCCTACTGCTCATTCTCCTCCTACCGACTCTGATCCTGGGAATCCTTGCACTTCGACTCGCCGTAGACGCGTCTGTGCTAGGTGCACTTACGGACGACGACCCAGATGTCGTTCAGCTTCGTGAGCTTCAGGAGGTGTTTCCACACAGCGGCGCGCTGGTTCTCTTGATCGAAGGGGGGCAGGAAGAAGAGAGACAGCGTGCGGCTCTCGAAGCCGAGGAGGTTTTTGGCTCCCTGGAGGTCGTCGAGGATGTCCGAGCACACTGGTCTTCCACCGAAGAGCTCGAGCGTCTCCTCTGGGCAGCAGAGGACCACAGGATCGATCAGATAGAGACCCTGGCCAGCGGCCCCCTGTCTACTGCACTGGGGCGAGAAGATCGCGGGCTCGGGCTCCTTATTATGCAGCTCGTCAATCCGTTATCCGTGCGCGCCCACAGTGCGTCTCTGGTGACGAAACAGCTCGAGCTGCTCGCTGGCGGGCAGACCGATGTAGATTCACCGGGAATCCCCGTCGAAGATGGGTGGTACCGATCCCCCGATCGCTCCCTTTATCTGGTGGACCTCCAGACCAGCCTCGACCCCATCGGAGGACAGGTCGACCCCCTGGGCTACCTCTCTCTGGATCGCGCCCTGGACGAGTTTCGTGCGCAATATCCCGAGCTGGAGATCGCGCTGGGGGGCCTTGCTGCGGTGAGCTACCAAGACTCCGCCGCGGTTCTCTCGCGCATCCTTCCTCTCTCGACGGTCTCGTTTTTCCTGGTCCTCCTCCTGCTCTGGCGCCTGTCGAGAAGCTCGCTGGCGGTGATCAGCGTCGGGCTCTCACTTCTGGTGTCGCTGGTGTGGGCCGGCGGCATGCTCTCGCTGTGCTTCAGCTACCTCTCATTTCTCGCCGCAGGCTTCGCGGTCATCTTGTTCGGGCTGGGAATCGACTTTGCCTCACATGTTCTGCTGCGCTTCGATCACGAGCGTCGCGAAGGTCGACCGACCGAAGAGGCCATTGCAAGAGCATGGGGCCAGACAGGACATGGGGTGTTGGTGGGCGGATTGACCACGGCGGGGGCCTTCTTCGCGATCTCCTTCATCGATTTCAAGGCCGCAATTCACCTGGGAGTCGCATCTGGAATTGGAATCCTGATGGCACTGCTTGCGATGTTCACGGTGCTTCCCGCTCTGCTCCGCTTGGTCGACGGACACCGGGAGATCCCACCACCGCCGAGAACTGCAGAAGTCCTGGCCCGCTGGGTCAGACTGAGCCTTCGATACCGAAAGGCCGTGCTGGCTGCGTTCACGATCATGGTTGTCTTCGCCGCATGGAAGGTGCCCAGCCTGACGCTCGAACAGGACTTGAGGCAGATCATGACCCAGGATCTGCCGGCCCTCGACGCCAGCGACAAGGTCAAGGCTCGACTCGACATCACGTTGGAGCCCGTGGGCGTCCTGGTCGAAGGGGAACAGGAGACGCGGGAGCTGGCCCAGAGACTGGAAGAGTTGCCCGAGGTGAGTCGGGTTCTCGGTTGGACTTCGTTCTTCACGGTGGATCGGGAGGCCCGGAGTGCGCAGCTTGAACGGATTGCCAGCATGCTCTCCGAACCGGTCGGGGTGGTGGAGATCAACTCCGACCAATGGACACGCAACCTGAGCAGTCTCCGCCAGCTCATCGAGAGATGGCCCCCGGACGAGACCCGCGAGAGTGCACTCCAGAGCCTAACGATTCTCGAAACCGTGCCCATCCACGAACACAATCAGCGCCTCGTGCAGTTTCGTGAGGATCTGGCAGCTGCTGCCAGCACATCCGGAGACCTCCCGCCCCACATGGAGAGACGGCTGCGCCTGGACGACTCCTTTCTCCTTCAGATCTACCCCACCGATAACGAGATCTCGGTGGACGCAATCAACCGCTTCCGAACAGCGGTACACGCTCTGGCCCCTGAAGCTGCGGGTCCCTACTTCGTGATTGACCAGATGATTGTCGGTGGATTCGACCGCATCGCATCGTCGCTGGCCATTATCGGATGCCTCCTGGTGAGCGTCCTGCTGTTCGACCTTCGGCGGCCCTTTCTCGTGGTCGCAGCGATGCTCCCACTCATCAGTGGCACGGCTCTGGCCCTGGGCGTGGTGATTCTATTGGACCTTCCATTTACCCTGGTCATGCTCACCGCATTCCCGCTCATCTTTGGAATCGGTGTGGATGACGGGGTTCACGTGCTCCACCGCTGGCGGGAAGCCGATGGCGACTTGCCCCAGGTCATCGGGCAGGTCGGACACGCAATCCTCTTCACAACGCTGAGTACAGCACTGAGCTTCAGTGTATTGCTCGCCCTGAACCACAACGGTTTCTTCGGCTTGGCAGTCCTCGCCATGCTTGGAGTCGGAGGGTGTTTCTTGACATCGATTGCTCTGCTTCCCATCCTCCTCGACGCTTCAGAGAAACACAGGCAGTGACCTAGGATGCCCATTGTGGCTGCCGGTCGGACAACCACTGCTTTCCAGGTCATACGCTCAGAGCAGTGGGGACACGCCCGGCCATCCACGCCGCCCGTTCTTCACAGCCAGTCGGCCCATCGAAGGATGCCTTGCCTTGGTTTGGCAAGAGTGCTCAGTCGATCGCAACAAAGCTCCACCGGACCCAAGGGTGTCGACGAACAACATACAGTAGTGGAACAACGCCACCACATTTGTTATAGAACCACAGATCTGTCATCGAGACCGCATCAATTTCGCTGACTGGGATCTGCGTTGTGTTTGTGCCGGCTTACACCAAATCGAACACCATGTAGAGTCCCCAAATCGATATGCACTCAGCTTATTCAAGGAATTCAGTGGTTTCCGACTTGTGGTGTGGGCTCGTTTTTTGATGGGCGGTCACTGGGGCCAGCATTCTTTTTGATGCCTCATGACCAAACGGTTCCTGGATGCTTGCTTTCGTTGGCCTTCGCCCCAACGACCAGTTTTGAGTTTCGTTGAGCTCAGGGTCTTTAAGAACTTGGTTTTTTACTTAGGTGTTGGAATGCGTCTTTGACCGGCATAGGTCGCGCAAACAGGTACCCTTGGCCATAACGAACACCCAACTCTTTGAGTATCTGCAGTTGCTCTGGTTGTTCAATGCCCTCTGCCACCAGGTCGACACCCATTGTGTGTGCAAGGGAGACCAACAGTTTAATCAGTGACAGGGATTTTTCTGATTCGGTAACGGAATCAACAAAGCTACGGTCAATCTTGATGACATCAAAGGGGAGTCTGTCCAGATAGCTGAGCGAGGAGTAGCCTGTCCCAAAGTCATCCACGTAGATTTTGGAGCCTCTGTCTTGCAGCGTCTTTAGGATTTTTGAGGCCTCTGACACATCAGCAACCATCGCGCGCTCGGTAATCTCAATGTAAAGACCCTTTTCAAATACGTCTTTGCCGACAACATCAAGCCAGTCGGCGCGAGAGAGCAGGCTCGCAGAAATGTTCACACTGATCGTCATGTTGCTATGTCCAGCGTCGGCCAACGCATCGAGTACATCTGACACCTTGCGGATCATGTACAGGTCAATGTCCCGGATCTGCCCTGACCGCTCTGCAAAGTCGATGAAGTAATCTGGACGAATGACTCCGACTTGCGCGTGCGCCCAGCGTACGAGAGCTTCAAATCCGACGGTCTTGCAATCTTCCAAGGTAACGATGGGCTGGAGATAGACCTCAAAGTCCTCATTCTTCAACGCTGCGGCGATTGCAGATTCCATATTTAGGTCAGACAGTTCAGACACCGTCTGTAGCGTACTGCTCATGACAAAGCAGCCTTTACCGACCGCTTTGGCTTTGTACATTGCGCGATCTGCCAGCTTCATTAATTCACCCGCACTACACGCTTTCGCAGTCGCTTCTGCCACACCGATGGACCCCGATATTCGGACATCTGCGCTGACGAGTGAGACACGCGTTGAGAGTGCGTTCAGGAGTTGCTCACAAAGCGCACCTGGGTTGGCCGCATTTTGGTTTTCTGCGAGTACGGCAAACTCGTCACCGCCCAGTCGCGCCAGTAAAACCTCTTTGGGAAGTAAGCGCTTCATTCTTCTGCTTACCTGAACAATCAGCTGGTCACCAATGGCGTGGCCATAAGAGTCATTGATCAGTTTGAAGCGGTCTAAGCCTAAAGTCATGACGCACAGATGCGTGGATTCACCCTCTTTAAAGCGTTCCGCAGCCAACTGTAACTGTGTCAGAAAGTGGTATCGATTCGGCAGACCACACAGGGAGTCGTGATTTGCAAGATGCCTTAATCTACTTTCACTTTCGCGAAGGTCTCTCAGTGCGGAGGCGCTCTCGTGCTTTGTTGTGATTATGGCACTGAGGGCACGCAGGGTCGCAAGGTGTTGGTCGGTATAGAAATTTGGAGTTGAGTGCTCTGAGTCGATCACCCCAATGGTTCGACCACCACTGATGATGGGCACTGCGAGTTCCGACATGCGCGCGGCATCATCAACGATGTAGCTGGCGTCTTTTGAGACATCTTTGATCAAAATGGGCTGCTGCTCAACCGCACAGCGCCCCGTTATACCCTCTCCAAGCCGGACTTCGATGGGTGCGAGAATTTGCGTAGGGCCCGCCTTTTTCGGGCCGTAGGCGGCTTCTTGGACGAGTACGCCGCGCGCTTCATCAAGCAAGTAAACAACACAGTCTTCAAAGCCAAGGTCAACGATGATGTCGTCCGTCAAAAGCCAGAGTACCTCTTTGACGTTTTTCGTATCAATGACTGAAATGGTAAACCCGATGATGGCCCGCAAATATCGATGCGACATTTGATTGGGTGCAGAGAGAATCGACTTCAAATCCTCGGCCATCGTTTTCACTCCGATCTTTGATGGTTCCTGACTGAAGCGTACCATTACATATTGCCCGTGCGTCCGTTGTTTTGTCCTTTTAAAGTTCTTGAGGCAGTGGCTGGTGTATGCGGCGGTATTGACCGGTCACTGTGCGTACATTTCCACTGTGGAACTCCACCTTTAGAGTGCCGAAACCACCCTTGATACCCGGAATAATTTCCAAACATCACGCAGCCCTGTCCTGCTGGCGAGTAGGTGCCGCCTGATCCTTGGGAGGAAAGCTCATCCTATTTCACCTGGGCTCAGCCCAGTGATCACCTGACATCTTCGAGCCACCTGGCCGGAGCGTCAAGGTTCGTCACACTGCCAACTCCAAGGCTGCCCACGTCCGTCGACGAACCCACCTGGGTCTTCTTCGTCACCACGTCGTCTCCGCTGGTCACTGCAGATGAAACGACTCTATGAGCAAGACAGGGCCAGAGTCCAGCGGGGGGGCGATTGTCAGTGTTGTTGGTTTTCCGCCGGAACCCCGACAGGACTGGGAGGTTTGGAGGCCAAAAAGGTCGGCTCACCGCAGTGGCGACACTCATACGGGGCATCGTCGGCAGACACGCAGCACCCCATGAGCGTGTAGCGACCGTCCTGCTCGTGGCGCTCCCAGTCCACGTCTGGCTCTG
>CAJQPC010000144.1 GCA_905480105.1 uncultured bacterium
CCATGACGGTATCGACACCGTCGAGTACGGCGTCGGTTGAGATGGTGGGAAGTGCGCCGTAGGGCGTGTCCGTGAGCTCACCAAGCGCCGTCTCCCCGTCCAGGAGAACCACGCTGGGCCCGAAGACTGTCATCAGCCAATCATAGCCGCTGTTGTAGACCAGAGACTCCAGGTTGGCGACGGTCGGCGAGTCCTCGTCTCGAGGGGAGTCGGTGACAAAGGCCTCGAAGTCGGCGCTGGAGAGGTCGACCTCGGAGAAGGGGCGGTGGTTGCCACCGTCCTGAGCAATCAGCAGGGTCTCACCGGGAAGCAGTGTGGAGAAGGGAATCTCCCAGACCGTCAACAAGACCACCACGTCGGGGTGGCTCTCTCGGTAGCTGTCCGCTTGAGTGTTGGGGTTGATCTTACCGGAGACCCCGTACACGTCCGCGATGCGGAGGCCCTCCAGCTCCAGAGTGTCGCCCGTTGCGTTCACGATCTCGATGAACTGATCGGAGTAGTAGTGGTCGGCGCCGCCAGCCTCGGTCGCGCCACTGGTGTAGAGCTGGGAGATGAGCAAATCGCCGGTTGCCGCGGGGCGGGGAGGAGGCGCTTCGCCCTTTGGGGAGGGTTCAGTGCAGGCAGACAGGAACAACAAGACAGAAAGGGGCAACATGAACTCGCGTCCGACCCTGGTATTAATGCTGTGAGCGAGAGCAGCCAATCTGCCTGCACCGCTTCCTTTCTGGGCGCGCATAGCTTGGGTTGTGGCGTTCCTCTGGCTCTTAGCTCAATGTTGCCAGACCCAAAGCCTCTCGCAGTCCAGCCGTGCTCCCCGCCTTCACCTTGCCATCTACCCGCACAAAGACCCCACGCACCTCAAAGCCGGTGATGACGCGGCGCCCCTGGCAAGTCCCGGAGTAGTCCACCTGGAAGCTCTTTCGGCTCCAGTTGCTCAGGCGCAACTCCAGTTCCAGCACATCGCCCGGCACCACCGGAGAGTGGAAGCGCGCGCCAACCTCCATCGCCCCCGTACCGATGGTGTTGATCTGACTCAAGGCCTCCTCGAAGCTGCCAAAGTACTGGAAGAGATAGGCGTTGTATGCCGCGTCAAACCAACGGAAGTAGTTCGGGTAGAAGGCGATGCGCGCCGGGTCACAGTCTCCGAATCCGACCGTGACGTGGTGGCGAAACACAGCCTCCAATTCCGGCTCACATGTGGACACTGACACCCAAGGCCACAGCCACAGCTTCCATCACCGCCTCTGAAGAGGTGGGGTGACTGTGTACGGCGTGTAGGAAACTTTGCGCATCCAGCTCGCCGGACATGGCCATGACGACCTCGCTCAGCAGCTCGGTGGCGTCCTGCCCGATGATGTGACAGCCCAAGAGCTCGCCATCGGTGGGGGAAACCATCACCTTCACAAAGCCATCGGTGTAGCCGGTGCCCCGGTTTTTTCCGTTGGCAGCGAAGGGAAAGCGGCCAACTTCAAATGCGATGCCTTCTTCGGTGAGCTGGGCCTCTGTGCGTCCAACGCTGGCGATCTGCGGTTGGCAGAAGGTGCCGGCGGGGATCAGGTTCGTGTCCAAGTCGGGCACGCTGTGGCCTGCGATTCGCTCCACACAGATGTGCGCCTCGGTGCTGGCTTTGTGGGCCAACATGGGGGCGCCGGCGACATCTCCGATGGCGTAGATTCCCCTCGCGGTGGTCATGCAGCTCGAGTCGGTGGTGATGAAACCACGCTCGGTCCGAACGCCGGCCGTCTCCAGGCCCAGATCGCTGATGTTGGCCTGTACACCCAGAGCCAGCAAGACCTGCTCGGACTCGATGACGGTGCCGTTGGCCAATGTGGTCACGCAGCCCTCGCCCTTGCGTAAGCTGGACTCGCAGAAGCTGCCCAGCTCCAGCTTGATGCCCAGCTTTCGGTAGGCGCGTGCGAGCTCCTCGGAGCACTCTGCGTCCTCCAGCGGGGCGATGCGGTCCTGGCCTTCGACCACGGTGACCTCGCAGCCCATGGCCCGATAGAAGTAGGCGAACTCCAGGCCAATGGCCCCAGAACCCAGCACCACGACGCTCTCAGGCCTGTGCTCGGAGACGATGGCCTCGCGGTAGGTCAGGATCTTCTCCCCGTCGGGCTCCATCCCCGGGAACCAACGGGCGCGCGCGCCCGTAGCCACGATGATGTGGTCAGCGGTATGCTCGACCTGCTCCTCGCCCGAGGACACCACGACCTTCCCGCCACCGGCCAATTGACCGCGGCCCTGAATAAGGGTCACGCCGTACTTCTTGAACAGGTACTTCACGCCCTTTTCGGATTTCTTGGCCACCCTGCGCGAGCGCTTGATGATCTTGGGCATGTTGACGGACACCTCGCCCACGGAGATGCCGTAGTCGTCCATGTGTCGGGCAAGGTTGGCGTATTCGGCGGACTTTAGGATGGCCTTGGAGGGAATGCAGCCCCAGTTGAGGCATACCCCGCCCAGCTCAGCCATCTCAACGCAGGCAGCGCTCAGGCCGAGTTGCTGGGCACGGATGGCCGCGACGTAGCCGCCAGGACCTGAGCCGACCACCAGGATGTCGAAGTGAGCCATTAGAGAACCACAATGCGCATTGGGTTCTCGATATAGCCGCGGAAGGACTGTAGGAATTGAGCGCCCAGGGCGCCGTCAATCACACGGTGGTCGCAGGTCATGGTGACCTTCATGCGCCAACCCACAGCCAGCTCGCCATTGTTCACAACGGGCTCCTGTTGAAGAGCGCCGACGGCCAGGATGCCGCTGCCAGGGGGGTTGATGATGGCGGTGAACTGGTCGATTTGCATCATGCCCAGGTTGGACACAGCAAAGCCGGCACCGCTGTACTCACTGGGATCCAGCTTGCGGTCGCGGGCCCGGCTGACCAAGTCTTTGGTCTCCGCAGACAACTGCACCAGGCTCTTCTTGTCCGCTTGGCGAATGACTGGGGTGATCAGACCGTCGGGCAGGGCCACGGCCACACCCACGTCCACACTGCCAAAGCGCGTTATCGCGTCGGGCCCCCAAGAGGCGTTGACCTGGGGGACATCCCGGAGAGCCTTGGCAACTGCAGCGACGGTCAGGTCGTTGTAGGACACTTTGAGTCCCTGCTCAGCAAGCTGGCCGTTTAGATCCCTGCGAAAGGCAACCAGGGAGTCGCAGTCCAAGACGGCGGTCAGAAAAAAGACTGGCGCGTCTAAGTAGGACTCCTTCAGGCGCCCTGCGATGACCTTGCGCATCTTGGAGTTTCGTACGGTCTCGTCGGCCTTTGGGGCGCCGATTCCAGTGCCCACGGCTGGTGCCTTGTGTGCTTCCACATCCGCCTTGACGATGCGCCCATTGGGTCCGGAACCCGCAATCAAGGCCACGTCCACGCCCTTGGTCTCCGCCAGCTTGCGGGCCAGGGGAGAGATCCGGACGTGAGGGCCCTCTACGTGAAAGCTCCCCCAAGTCTCCATCAGGGCGTCGTCCAAGGCCTTGCCGGCATAGCCGGGGCCTGTCCAACCTCCCTTGAGATCTGGCTTTGGCGCCGTTGGAGCGGGTGCTGCTGCAACCTTGTCCGGCGCGGGCTGTGTTTCGGAAGCCCGGGTTTCGGCAGCTGGTGTCACAGAAGGCTGTGTTGCGGGAGCTGCTTGTGAAGCGGGTGCTGCACCTGCAGGGTCCATGGTCGCGAACTGAGCCATCAGAGCGGAGATGTCCTCTCCCTCCTGCCCGATGATGGCGATTGGAAAGCCCGCTGGAATCTCGTCACCATCGGCGGCGAGGATCTTGAGCAGGACCACGGAATCGAAGACCTCCACGTCCATGGCGGCCTTGTCGGTCTCCACAACGGCGATCACGTCCTGTGGCGAGAGCTGGGTACCCTCGGTCACTTTCCATTCACCTAGGGTGCCGAACTCCATGGTTGGCGTAGCCTGTGGCATTTCGAAGAATTCAGCCATGATTCAGCTCCTCCCCATGACCTGACGAATCGCGGCAGCGATGCGCTTGGGATTGGGGTTTACCTCTTGCTCCAGCACGGTGGCATAGGGCTGGGGAACGTCGCGGTTGTGACACGCAGGATGGGCG
>CAJQPC010000145.1 GCA_905480105.1 uncultured bacterium
AAGCCTTCGAGTTGAGGATGGGTTTCTTGTCGGTGCGTTGACCCAAGCCCAGGACACCGGAGTGCGATGGAAGGTCCAGGAACAAGACCACCGCTTTGTGCGGCGCCCGGATGGCATTTGGCGCGAGAACGTTTTGCTACGTGTCAGCGACGATGGCAGCAGCGAGGTCTTGGTGCGCAACCGCGCGCGGGTCACCTACGCTTTGCCAGATCAGGTTGGCCTTTAGTGCGGATGCGGTCGCTTGGAAGCGCCGTGCAGATTGGCGTAGTCTCTTCCTGACTTTTTCTTTCGTGGAGTGTACTTCCCATGTTCTTGCTGCTGCTGGCCTGCTCTGGCTCCGACCCCGCATCTCCGCCTCCAACACCAGTGGTCACCCCCATGGCGATCCCTGAGCCTGTGGAGATGGGGATTCAAGTGGAGCCGGGCCTGCTGCTGCGCTCCACAGTCGCGACTTCGGGCAGTGGAGCCGGTCTGCTGGGGTCTGGCTGGAAGCCCCCGGGTGACGCGATCGCCGAGGGCGTGCTGCTCCGCTTCGAGAGCCCTCAGTTGGTCGACACCCTGAGCTTGGTGAGCTGTGGCAAAGCTGTTGGTGTTGAGATCTACGCAAATGGCAACGGTGGAAGCGAGCTGGAGGTTGGCCCACAAGGCGCTGATGTGGTCATCGGACAGCAGGTCACCAGCCTGTTCGTCAAGGTAAAATCCGCCGACGCTCCGGTTTGTCTGAAGGGCCTAAAGGCCAGTGCAAACGGCCAGGACCTGCGTTTGGGGGTGCCTCGAAATATCTCAGGAACGCTCAGCGTATCCAGCACATTGGAGCCCGCCGATGCCTACCACGCCAGCTATCTGGTCGACGGGCGAACGGACTTTGGCTGGGTGGAAGGCGCAGCCGACCTGGGCTTGGGCGAATCGGTGTCCGTCGATTTAGATCGTGTCACCCGCATCCAGGCCCTCGAGCTGTGGAACGGCTACCAGCGCAGTCCGGACCACTTCGCCAAGAACGGTCGGGTCAAGGTTTTGGGTTTGAGTGTTGATGGTGGACCGGTCATGGAACTCCCGGTTCAGGACCGCTCGGGCGCCCAGACTCTCCCTCTCCCTTCCCCTGTCCAGGGCAAGAAGCTCACCTTGAGCATCGTCCAGGCCACCGCCGGTAGCCGGTATCCGGATGTGGTGATTTCAGAGCTTCGGCTGATCGATGCCGCCGGTCCCCTGGGGATCTCGGTCTCAGGGACGGCACGCAAGCAAGCGCTGTTGTCTGCCATAAAGGGTGATCCCCTGAGCGCTGCGGTAGATGCACGCTGGGTCAACGTATGCGGTCCTGAGAACGCCCGAGAGTTCAAGCTGCGTAGCAACCACAGCTTTGTGTACTACGCCGATGACTTTGGTTGGAACGAGCCAGATTCCCAGAACAGCATGGTCTTTGACGGTGCGTGGGTGCCCAACGGTGGCGGCAAGGCGACCCTATATGGTCGCAAGCACATAGTCTCTAGTGCATGGCAGGCCTACGGAGATGTTGGGGTTATGGAACGAACCCGCATCGCGGGAGGCAAGATCCAGTGGATCCCGGTGTCGTCGCTCTCGGAGGCAGAATTTAGAACCAAGCTGGAGGACCTGCAAGACCGCGGTAGCTGGTACCCGGCGGACTGTGTTTGGGATGAATCTTACGAAGAACTCAAGGGCAAGGGGGCCGCGATCGTGCACGGCGAAGTGGTCTTGGACTTGTTGG
The DNA here is from genome assembly GCA_905480105.1 of uncultured bacterium. Classification (GTDB taxonomy): domain Bacteria; phylum Myxococcota_A; class UBA796; order UBA796; family CAJQPC01; genus CAJQPC01. The sequence goes on from CAJQPC010000145.1 coordinate 1,724, forward strand.
TTCCAGGTAGCTGACCCGTCGAACTGGGCTCCAGAAACAACACCGCCACCAGCCCGGTATGGTGACCTGGCTGATGGCGGCGTGTCACCGGCAGACTGCCGCCGGCTAGGGATCGGGTGAGCTTGGTCTACGGCTCCCTAGAAAGGAATGTCGTCGTTGCCGCCGTAAGGCATATCGCCGCCGCCGCTGCCGGTGTCGCCACCGCCGCCGCCACCAGTAGAACCGCCGCCGTAGCCGCCGCCGGCACTTCCGCCGCCGTAGCCACCTCCGCCACCTCCTCCGCCGCCACCGTAGCTGCCGCCGCCGCCGCCGCCGCCGCCGCCGCCGTCACGGCCGCCCAAGAACTTGAGGTCGTTGCAGACCACCTCGGTGCTCCAGCGGTCCTTGCCCTCCTTGTCTTGCCACTTCCGCGTCTGAAGGCGCCCCTCCACATAGACCTGGCGGCCCTTGCGGAGGTACTGGCCAGCGTTCTCAGCGGTGCGACCGAAGCACACCACACTGTGCCACTCCGTCGAGTCCGCCCAGGTGCCGTCTTGGTTCTTTTTACGGGTGGTGGTCGCGATGCGCAAGTTGCAGACGGCCATGCCGCTGCCTGTTGTGCGCATCTCTGGATCAGCGCCCAGATTGCCTACTAGAATGACCTTGTTGATCACGTTGTGCCTCGCCTTGTTTAGGAGGAGTGGAGGCGCCGACCATAACGCAGCCGCTCCACGTTCAATACCAAAACCTGTCCGGGGGCTCAGGGATCCCCTGGGGCTGCCTTTCCCTTGAGATCCTTCTGGTCCTTGCCCAGCACCCGAGCCCCCGGCAGTTGTTCGATGACCTGTTGCATGCGGGTCAGACTGCGGTTGAGTTCCTTTAGGGTCCGGTTGATCTCTTCCATCGCCGTGTCGATGGACTCCGCACCCTCTTGGATCGCGGGCATGCCACTCTCGATCGCTTGAGCTCCGTTTCCCACGGCTACGCTGCCGGTGCTCAAGTCGGCCGAGGCGCCGGAGATTGCGGTGCCAGCTTCTTGGATGGCCTGGCTGGCCAGAACCAAGCTTTGGGACGCCTGCTCGACGTCGTCCAAAGTGGTAAGAACCTGCCGGCTTAGGGACGGGTCTTGGATCGCCTGCCCGATCAGACCCTTGCCATCTCGGAGCTGCTCCAAGATGAAAGCTAAGTCCTGTACAGCGCTAGGAATCTCGCCCTCGCCCAGGCCAAAGGCATCGCTCAGGCCGCGCAGTTCAGAGAGGGCCTCAGCGAGCTTGGCAAGGGTCTCTGCCGCGTCAATGACGACGAAGGGATCCATGTTCTCACCGGCGATCAGCATGCCGCCATCTTTCAGGGTCGGACCAGAACCGGGTCCGATGTCCACCTGCTTGCCGCTCAAGGTCATCCGGGCCTGAGCCACCGAGTCTGTGTGCACAAAGTCAGCATAGGCCGTGTCGATGGACAGGGAGACGGCCACCTGGCGGTCCGGGGTGAGTTGAACCTGTGTGACCTCACCTACGACAAGCCCTGCGATGGTCACCCTGAGACCTGGGGTCAGGCCCACTCCGTCCTGGTACACGACCATATAGCTGTTTTTACTGGCCCAAAGTCGATCCCCAGCCGTGGCGAAGATCAGCAGTGCTGCTAGGCCTAATCCACAGAGCAGGACAAAGAGGCCCACCATTCGTTCGGTTCTTTCACTCACAACAGCCCCACAAGCCAAGGCAGGTTGAGCAGAGCGTCCAGGACAATGCAAGCGAGAACGGCGCGTAAGGCGCCTCGGGCTTGGCCGCCGACCAGGGATTGGTGTGCGCGGACCACGCCCACGACCAAGCCGAACAGGGCCGATTTTGCGAGTCCATGTGCTAGGTCAGTATAGCCAAAATCACTGGCAAAATCGTGGAATAGAGTGGCATAGCTCTGCCCGCCCAAGATGCCTCCTGCGCCGTAGCCGGAGACGATTGCCGCCAAGGCTGCCAAGATGAACAGGCATGTTGCAGAAAGCACGCTGCCGAGCACCGGTGGGTAGGCTTGCTCGGCCAGCGGACGGGCGTCAGGCACTATCTGGAGGCGCCCGGCGACCGTGGCGGCTGCGAGCACGGGGGCGAGCAGGCGCACAGCGGGCAGACCCAACACCCCCCCCGCTGGATGTTGCAAGGCGTACTCCCCCAGGAAGGCGAGTGGCAATCCGATCATCAACAGGCCAGCGACCGAAGCCGTGACAATGGCGGTGGAGCCTCCCTGAACGCCGACGCGATGCAGGATCTCCATCACGTGTCCCTTGGAGTCGGGTCCCCGCAACGCCTGAACGCCCACTCCGATCACCAGCTGGTGCAGGGAGCCCAGAGTATTCCAGGTGGACAGACTTACCTGTGCCAAGCTGCGGAGGGGATCCATATCATCAGCTTACCCCCTTCTGCCCGGTGGTGGATTAAGCTTGGGCCATGCAGTCTGGAACCGTGAACGACCCTCCCTTGGCCGAGCTCTTGGGCAGCCTCATTGCCCAAGGCGCAAGTGGTCGCCTGGACGTCCTCCAAGATAAGCGCAAGCGCGCTTTTTGGTTCGAAGGCGGACAGCTCTCATACTCGAAGAGCAACTTGCGCAGTGAGACGGTGGAGCGAATCGCCGAGCGCATGCCGAGCCTGGATGCCGAGGGATTGGCCCACGCCCAGGTGGTGTTGCGAATCGGCAACGCTGTCGTGCTCAAGGATGGCAAGTGGAGCTTCACGCCCAACGTTGTGCCACCCAAGCGAGCTCCTCAGCCGCTTTTGCCGATCCTTGCGCGCATCGTGCTGGAAAAGCTCCCTGAAAACACCATCTCTCAACGACTGGCGGGCTTAGGCAGCCGCTTCCCGCGCCGCAGCTTTGAGTGCGCCGATCCAGCCGCTTTGGGTCTGGAGCCCATGGCCGCCGAGCTGGTGGACTCCATGGACGGGGCTCGCCCTCTGGAAGATGTGTTGGAGTTCTCGGCCCTGGAGTCAGGCGCCGCCAGTCGGGTGATCTATCTCGCCCTGATCACCGGGATTGTGGAGTTTGAACAAGACCAGACCACCATGGCTCGGATCAAGACCACCATCGACCACGACAGCCTGCCCCCTGAGCTGGAGCAGGAGGACCCAGTTTCCAGCCCGTCGAGCAGCCTGGCGGATCTATTCGATATGCCTGTAGTGACCTCGCCGACGCCTAAGACTGCGATCGGTGGGCCTGCAGGAACTGCTGGGGACTCTGAGTCGGTGGGAGAGGCCCTAGCTGCTTCCCCAAAAGAGGACCCGGATCTGCTGCAGCTGCGTGCTGAGCTCAAGCGCATCGAAGGATGTGAGAACCACTTCGAGATTTTGGAAGTGCACTGGGATGTGGGAGAGCCGGCCATGCGAAAAGCCTACTTTGCCTTGGCTCAGCGGCTGCATCCGGACTGCTGGGTTGGTTCACCTCTTCAAGTGAGTGATTTAGCTGCGGACGTCTTTGCCAGGGTGAATCAGGCCTGGGAGGACTTGGGCGACGAGGGCAAGCGCAAGATCTACACGGACCGCGTGATTCACGGCATCAAGTCCGAGGACGAGTTGGCCATGGAGAAGGTGCGCGCCATCCTGTCGGCCGAGGATGAGTTCAAAGCCGGGCAGATGATGTTTCACCGTGGCAACCTGGTCAAAGCCCACGAGCTATTCTCGGCGGCCCTCTCGGCTGTGCCCGAAGAAGCGGAGTTTCAAGCCTACTACGGGTACACCCTGTTCAAGCTGAATTATGGCAAGGATTCAGATCAAGCGCAGGTGGGCATTGACATGATCAAAAATGCCATCGACAACCACGTCAAACTGGACGGGGGCTGGGTTTTGATGGGGCTGGTCTATCGCAGCGCGGGCAACCACAAGCGCAGTGTCGGGGCCTTTCGCAAGGCCTTGGAGATGAACGGCGCGAACGTCGAGGCCGAGCGAGAGCTGCGACGGACCATGCAGGAGCTTCAGCGCGACAAGGCCAAGGCTTCCAAAGAAGAAAAGAAAACGGGTTTTTTTGGGCGTCTATTTAAGAAGTAGGTGCTTCGGCGGTTCGGCGCCGTTCAGATTTTTCCAGACCCATTGAACTCAGGCTTGTTTTGCCGCGTGGGCGGCGAACACCGTTTCGTACCGGGCCATGCACTGGCGGACATAGGCGCGCTTTTCTTGGTAGGCCCCAGGAAAGAAACTGCGCTTAAATCCGTACACGACGGTGTTCTTGAGTTGACTTGGTGTCATGTCAAAAGCCTGGACCGCAATGCCATATTCTCGGGTCACTGTCGTGTGACTGACCAGGCGGTTGTCGGTACACAGGGTCGCGGAGAGCTTGTGGTCCAACATCTTGCGAAAGGCGTGGTTGCGCACATCCCCAATGCTGGGGTTGGTCTGCATGTTTGACGTGATGCAGACCTCGATGGTCGTGCGCCTATCGGCCAGGTACTGCGCGAGATCTTCGCAGTAGGCCTGGGGATCCCTCACGCTGGGATCGGCCACGGCCTCGGGGGAGAAGAGGTGGTAGCCGTGACCGATTCGATCGGCGTGGCATTCGGCGATGGCCTGGTAGATGGATTCGGGCCCATAGGCTTCGCCCGCGTGGATGGTCCGGGCCAAGAAGTGGCGGTGGGCGTGCATGAAGGCGGGTTTGTAGTGCACTGCAGGGTGTCCGGCCTCGTGGCCCGCCAAGTCAAAAGCCACGATGGGCAGTCCGGCGTCTCGCAGGCGCACAGCACCGCGGGCGAGCTGCTCGGCTGCTTCTGCGTAGAGGGTGTTGGGCTTGGACTCTCCCAGGGCCCCGCAGAAATCGGAGAACCAAGCGCTAAAGCCGGGCTCGAACATGCGCATTGCACACAGGATGAGCCCAAAGTGGAAGGGGGGCAGTGTGCCGTCCATCACTTCCGGCTTGCTGGCGTGCTCCTGTTTGGCGCGCTCCAAACCACTGGCTACGGCGCGCACCACCCGCTCCATGCTCATCTTTCCGCTCATGTGAAGCTGAGGCGCGAAGCGAACCTCGATGTAGCAGACGTTCTCGCCCAAGTTGTCCAGTGCGAGCTCGTAGGCGCTGCGCTCCAGGGCTTCGGGGTCTTGGAGCACTGCTCCGGTCAGGGCAAAGCCCGTCAGGTACTCGGACAAGGAAGAGTACGAAGGCTTGAAGACCAACTCACGCAGGCCGTCAGGAGAATTTGACGGCAGGATGACGCCTCTTTCCCGCGCCATCTCAATCAGAGATTCGATCCGAAGCGATCCGTCCAAGTGCACGTGTAGGTCGGTCTTGGGGAGCGCGTGGAGCAGGTCTTGAGTCAGCATGAGTGTCCATAACCCGAGCTCAGGTAGGCCTGCCTTGGCGACCGGGCTGCATTGCATCGGTTGCAGCCTTGGAGGCTACACGGTAGGACCGCTCATCGCCCTCAGGGGCCCGTCCGAGGTTGCCATGAAGTTGCCATTTGAGCTCCGCGAGTCCCTTGTGATCGCAGTTGACGATTACCTGGAGACCGTCAACGACGATCCGGATGCCGCTACCCTGGCAGATGCCTTGGTGCGTTGTCTAGAACAAGCGGCCGAAGACGCCGACTACGACACCGACGACATCCTCGGTGAGATCGAGGAAGAAGCTGAACTCGAGGAGCCCCTCCAGGATACCCTGGAGTACGAGTTCACCAAGAACGACGAGATCGAGCTCACGGGCGAGGACGTCGTGGCCGTGGTGGAGCGCTTGATCGGCATCTTGTGGCACCGCGACGGCATGGACGAGGACTCCCTCGATTCCTATGGCGATGACGATGTTGACGATGATGACGTCGAAGACGATGGGACCGGCTTCTGAGAAGCGACTTCGCACGGCATTGACCCGTGGGGGATTGGAACCGACGCACGGCCTCCGGGGTCGTTAGCTTCTGGGAGAGCTCGCTTTGCTTCCCCGGAGGGTGTTGATGCTTCCCCAGATGTTGTTTTTGCTGCTTCCTGGACTCTCAGCGCAGCAGGCGCCGCAAGCCCCTGGGCCCCTTGCTCGTCCAGTAGGGGCTCTTGAGCCGGCGCCGATGCTTCAGGTGGCCCGAGACGCGGTAGAACACACCATGGCGGCCTTGGGGGACCAGGACGAGCCGCCCTATCACTTGGCCATTGGGGTGACCCAGTCTCACAGCCTGCACCTGAGCGCCACGAATGGCGCCATGATGGTCCAGAGAGAGGACTGGAACCGCTATGCCGACCTGGATCTGCGTGTGGGCTCTTATGCGCTGGACAACACCCACAAGCTGCTCGACGCTGGCTGGTTCTCTGAAGAGGGTCGAAGTGTGGTGCGCCTGCCCATAGGAGACGGGGCCAGCGACATGCAGGCCGCCGAGCTGACCCTTTGGCGAGAGCTGGACGATTCGTATCAACAGGCCGTCCGTCGCATGACCAAGGTACGGGCCAACCAAGCCGTCAAAGTCGCGCGAGACGACCCATCTGACGACTTCTCGTCAGCCCCCAAGGTGGTGGACATCCGTCCGGTTCAGGATGTGGAGCTGAGTGCGGCGTGGGAGGACTCTTTGCGCCAGATATCCACGGTCTTTCTTGAATACCCCGAGGTACTCGAGTCCGGGGTCGAGGTCACAGCAGAGGCTGAGACTTTCTTGCTGGCCAACTCCGAAGGCACCCAACTTCAGCACACACGCGTGCGCTATCGAGCGAGTGTTCACGCGGTCTCTTTGGCTGAAGATGGGGCCCGGTTGGCGGTCTACGATTACCTGGACGCCTCGACGGAAGACGGGCTGCCCAGCCCGGAGGTCCTTAGCGAGATGGCCCGCATCGCAGCCCAGCGCGTCACGGATCTCAAGAACGCTCCCCTGTTGGAGCCGTACACCGGGCCTGCTATTTTGCGCGGACGTGCTGCCGGCGTGTTTTTCCACGAGATCTTCGGCCACCGCGTCGAGGGCCATCGCCAGAAGGACGAAGACGAGGGGCAGACCTTTACTGACATGGTGGGAGAGCAGGTTCTGCCTGATTTCCTCTCGGTGGTCGACGACCCCACCATCCGCAGTTTGGCCGGTTTGGACCTAAACGGCACGTACCCTTACGATGATGAGGGGGTGCTGGCTCAGCGGGTCGCCCTAGTGGACCACGGGGAGTTGCTGGGCTTCCTGATGTCTCGGGCCCCCATCGAGGGCATCGACTCCAGCAACGGCCACGGCCGCCGTCAACCGGGCAATGCCATCGTCGCGCGCCAGGGCAATTTGATCGTACAGGCCCACGAGAGCGTCTCTTTCGAGGAGCTGCGGGCCGGGCTCATCCAACAGGTAGAGGAACAAGACAAGCCCTTCGGCTTGATCGTCGATGACATCACCGGCGGATTCACCCTGACCGGCCGGGTCACCCCGAACTCCTTCAACGTCCGCCCGGTCAGTGTCTGGCGGGTGTACGCCGACGGTCGCCCGGACGAGTTGGTGCGTGGCGGGGACTTTATCGGAACTCCCCTGACCACCTTCTCCCGCATCTTGGCCGCGGGTGATGACCCCGAAGTCTTCAACGGCGTCTGCGGGGCTGAGTCCGGCTGGGTACCGGTCAGCGCAGTCTCGCCTTCGCTGCTGCTCGAAGAGATCGAGGTGCAGAGGAAAGAGAAGGAGAACGACCGCCCACCTTTGTTGCCCGCGCCTCCCAGTCCCCAAGGTGACACCAAGTCCGTGGCCCAGGCCACCCAGGAGCCCGCATGATCCTCCTCCTGTTGAGCGCTGCTTTCGCGGCGCCGCCCCCCGGTCTAATTCCAGCCTTGGAGTCCGAGCTTGAGCGCGCCACCACCGAGCTCAAGCTGCAAGATGAGGCGCCGCCCTATTGGGTCTCATACGACGTTGTAGATGGCCAGTTCGCCACTTTCTTTGCAGAGATGGGTGCAGTTCTATCCGCGGATGTCGTGCCTTACCGGGTCATGCGCGTTGAGACGCGCGCCGGTGATTCCACCTACGACTCTGGCAACTTCGATGCTTTCGGCGAGGCCAACGGGGCGTTCTCGATACGTCTGCCTCTGGACAACGACGAGACTGCCTTTCGCCGCAGCATCTGGCTGGCCACAGACGCCTCCTACAAGCAGGCCGTCGAGCAGCTCTCTCGCAAGCGTGCGGAGCTGCCCCCGGGTGACCCGGCCTTCAGCGAGCTGCCGGCCATGTTGGCTGCTGAGCCCGTGGTAGATCTGAGTGGGGGACCGTTGGCCCTGGACGCCGAAGGTGTGCAGTCCACAGTCGTTCAGCTCTCCCGTGTGCTCGCCGAGTATCCCCAGCTGGAGCAGGGCCAAGCAGCCGGCCGCGACTGGCAAGGTCAGCGCATCACTGTGAGCAGCGAGGGCACACGCCTCATCACGGACACCGGCTACACGGTGGTCCGCGTTGAAGCAGTGCTCAAGCACTCCGACGGTAGCCGCCTGCGTAACGGACGTTGGTGGGTGGCTCGCACCGCTGCAGAGCTGCCTCCGATGGCCGAGATGGAGGCCGAGGTCCGCGAGATGGCCGAGTGGCTTGTGGCCCTGGAAGACGCCCAGGTGCTCAAGGAATACTTGGGTCCGGTGCTCTTTGAGGAGGCTGCGAGCGTAGAGCTCTATCGCCAGCTGGCAGCCGGTGAGTTTGTGGGCTCGCCACCCGAGGCTCAGGGCCGAGGCATGTTCGGTGAGGCCCCCATTTCCAGACCCACTGCTCGGGTGGGCCGCCGGCTCATGCCAGCCGGTTGGACCGTCGTGGACGACCCCAACGCCCAGCAAGCCGGGCGGTATGCCCGGGATCAGGAGGGTGTTTCCGGTGAGCAGGTTGTACTCGTCGAAGACGGTGTTGTACGACGGGTCTTGAACAGTCGGATTCCCGCCAAGGGCGCTGAGAAGTCCACTGGTCACGGCCGCAGCATGGGCGCTGAGCGCCGCGAGGCCATGCCGAGCAACGTGCACGTCTCCCCCAAGCGCGCGCGCGCGGAACGGGCGCTGCGTCGCAAGGGACTGCGCATGGCTGCCCAGACCGAGAACGAAGGTCTGCTGATCATTCGTCGGATCGAGCCCCCTGCCATGTCCGAGGACATGGACATTACCTTTATGGGAGAGGGCCCTGGAGCGGGTCTGACCCGGCCCTATGAGGCCTACCTGCTCATGCCCGATGGCAGCGAGCAGCCCGTGCGCGGGCTGCAGTTCTCCGGTGTGGATCGGCGGGCACTGCGCGATGTTGTTCTGGCTGGTGAGACCGCAGCACCCGTGGGCGTGATGGACGGTCCTCCGGGGCCGGAGCGCTTTTACATTGGTGCTGTGGGCGGCTTGCCTGGGAGCTGGGCTGTGCCAGCTGTGCTGGTATCCGAGCTGGAGCTGGATGGGAGTGGCGGTGGAGACAAGCGAGTGTTGGCGCGGCCGGAGTGATCTGTCTGCTGCTGGAAGCGCTCCGAACCCTGGGCCTTGGGGCGCATCCCAGCGGGTGAACTAATCCAGAGCTTCCCCGTCCAGCTCCTTGGCCATGCGCTCGATTAGCTCGCAGGCGTCATCCCAGGCCTCGTTGTTGTCCCCATCGCCGGCCTCCATGTTCAACAGGATGCCGTCCCGGCTCATGTCGTAGGCGGAGATCTCCACCTCGAAGTTCCCGCTGCCCTCTTCTTGGGGCACGGAAAAGAAGCAAGTCACCGTATCCGGTGCTTCCTTCTCTACTTCGACAGTCACCCCTTCAAACATTGCAGCCACGCTCTGGGCGGCGAGCTTGAGCTCCCCGAGGTCCAGGTGGCCCATCTCCAACTGGTAGCTCAGCTCACTCACAATGCTTACTCACGATGCGCACCCATGGGCAAAAAGGCTCTGGCTCACAACATGTGCCGCGAGCGGGAGCGTTTTAGCCGACCGCCAAGTCTCAGTCGAATGCGAGGGCCACACCGTCGCTCAAGATGTCGCCGCAGCGCTCGGTGCTGTCGGCGATGGTGTTGCTGCCCATCGCGGTAATGCTGCCCATCGCACGAATGCAGCTCAGTGCAGGCCTGCCACTAAATCTGCTCGATACGCAGCCAGATCTGGCCATTGACCACATGATCTTCCAGGGCCCGCACGCGCAGTCCACGCTGCTTACAGGCGGCTTGTACCCACTCGGTCTTGTGCGCGACGAGCCCACCGACTGGCGAATCTGCGCTGCGTCCGACCCACTGCTCACCCAGGTAGTCCGGGCGTCCGGCGCTCACGGGCAGATAGCTGGTCAGCAACACCGCGCCGGGCGCACTGTGGGCCGCGAAAGCGTCCAGCATCGCGCTGATCTGCAACTTGCTGGTGTGGGTCCACACGGAGCGGGCCACCACAAAGTCAAAGCGCTCCCCAAACACGGAGAAGTCGAAGGCTGCGTTCCCGTCGAAGCGCGGTTGCTTCCGGTCCATAAGAGCGGGGCCAGCCACGTGTTCCTTGCCGAACTCCAGGCGCGCCTGATGTGGCTCAATTCCGAAATAGTTCCCTTTTTCCAGCACTTTCATGAGCCATATGCCAGCGCGCAGGGTCCCGCAGCCCACATCCAGGACCCGGTGATGGCTCTCCATACCCTGCTCCAGCATGACCAGGAGCTGCATCTGGCCAAGAGCGACAAAGGTCGCTGGCGGGCCGCCCAGGAACAGGACATCCGAGAAGGCCAGCATGCGCTCGCCCAAGCTCAGCACTCGGCCCCGCTTTGCCTGCTTTTCGAGTCGCTTGGCCACAATGGCCACGGCACGAGTCTCGGCGGCGTCGGCGTCAGAGCTCTTGCCTTGGGCGCGCAGCACCTGGCCCTGTAGGGCTCGAAACGCCGCTTCATCGGGGTTCACGTGGACCAACATGCCGCAGATCTCGGCAGCCCCATCCAGGTCGCCGCGGGCAAAGGCAGAGCGGACCCCCTCTACAGCCTCTCTGAGGATGGCGGAACGCTCTGGGTTCGGGCTGACATTGGTACTAGCTTGGGTCTCGGGCACGATTCACCTCGGGTAGGTCATCGGTCGCTTGCATGACAAGTTGAGCTTAAGTCCAGGAGGAGCAGCGCCACCCGCGCTTGGCACACCAAATGCGTATGGCCCCACTCCGTCTCTTCACGAACGCTAAGCCTTGGCGGAGGGAGGCGAGTAGTTCAGGAGATCCGTAAGCGACGCGCAATTGGCTGCGATCAGCGCAGTCTCTTTGGCGTCTAAGGTGCTCGGCTCCTTGCGCATCCCGCGAATCTTTACGGACAGCGGTCCAGGGTCCAGGTCCTTTAGGCCGCAGTGAGAGCTTATCTGACCCAAGTCAAAGCCTGGCTGAATCAGGTCTTCGTAGCGCACCAACATTCCGGAATCGCTGGGCCACTGTAGAAAGCTACGTGTGAGTTTGGCCCAATGCTTAGAGAACTGTTCGGCGGTCTCTATGGACCGGTTTGGCCACTGCTCGTAGAACTGCAGGCCCTTGGCGCTGGCCCAGGCATCCCAGGGATTGCGGACCAGGAATATGAAGCGGGCCTGGGGATACACCCAGCTCAAGAAGCGGGCGTCCATGGCTTGCAGGCGCACTTCTTTCAGACCCCAGCGTCCAAAGCCGCGGCCTTGAGCCGGTAGGGCGAACAAGGTGTCTAACTGCGCCCGGAAACTGTCGCGCAGTGCTTGTGGGGGGGGGTACATGTTTGCGATCCACCCGCCAACGAGGTCGTTGTGGTTGGGCTTGGCAAAGTGCATTTCATTTGGCCAGTCCGGCCGCAGCGCCATGCTGGCTCGGGTCAGGGAGGGGATGAGTCCGGACCGCCCGTATGGCTCGCCCCAGATCAAAGCTTCGCCTGTGGAGCAGAGCAGCCGCTGGAGTAGGGTACTTCCGCTGCGCCAGCCTGCCGAGAGCAGGAAAATGGGGGCCGAGTCGTCGCTCGGCTCAAGCTCGAAGCGTTTGTCAAAGCGGGTGAGGTGGTTGTCCATAAAATCCGGCTCCAGGGTGTGGCCGGATCGGACCGAAGAGGTGCGGCTTAAGCCCTAATCGTAGACAAATGCCTGAAAGCTGAACGCACCGGTCTCCGCATCTAAGGTTCCTTCGCCCACATGACGCCAAGAGCCATCCGATGCCCGCAGGAAGATCACGTCTTGGAGGGTGAAGCCGTCGAGATCCGCTTGGGCGGCGTAGCCCACCCCAAAGCCTTCGATGGTCTCGGTGGCCTTGGTGTCGTCGCTGCAGTCGCCCTCGAAGGTTGCGCCACTGGCGCCCGCGAGCTCCAGGGTCACATCACAGGCTGGGCATCCCTCTGCGGGCGTGCTGGCGACCTGGGGCCAAGCCCAGACACATCCGCTCAAGGCGTTGCCCCAGGCCAACAGGCCTGTGTAGGTGCCGTCGGTGATCACCCCCTCGCCGAACCAGGCGCCACCGTCGAAGGAAAAATCGCCGCTGTCCACCAGGGCACCTTCGACAGCGAAGGGCACAAAGAGCACATCGGCTGCGCCTCGGTCGTCGACAGCGAGCACTTGGATCTGGGTGAAGGGCTGCCAGTAGTCCTCGGGCACATTCCAGGTGCCGCTCAGGGAGTCTGCTTCCCAGTCCATCCCCGGGGGGGCCAGGGGAAAGAGCATCTGCAGCTCGTCCCCGTTGGGATCTCGGATCTCCACCTCCATATCCACCGAGGCTCCGACTTTGGTCTGAAGGACCAACTCCAGGTCTCTGAAGGTGGCAAAACCTAAAATGTAGCGGATGTCTTGGCCGTTGAAGCTCTGAAATCGTGGTGGGTCGTTAGGCCGCACATCGCAGGATAAAAGGGTGAGCGCGAGTAGCATCATCTCACCTCCACATTGCTCTGGATCCACACCATATTGGCTGCCTCCAAGTCGCTGCCTCCAGATCCCCCAAAGAAGAACCCGCCGCCTTCCTGCATCACGCCATAGATTCGCAAGGTACCGCTGTAGTCTTGGGGCACGACCAAGCGGTTTGTGCTCAGGGTAGCGCCCGTCGCGTTGTCCTGGCTCTCGGGGATCCACTGATGGGCGCCGGTAACGCCAGTGTCCTTGAGCACTCCAGCGTCGACGTACCAGTGGAAAGTCGCGTCTCGATAGTCCCCGTAGGCGATCACGGAGAGGTCCAGTTCATCGCCCGGCGCTGCGCTCTCAGGAGCGTTGATGGCGAATTGGATTTCTGCCAGGGACTCGAGCTGTTCGGGGGCCCCGGAAGGAAACCAGAGGGCGTAGTCGCTGGCGTAGGCGATTCGGTCTCCGACGGTGGCCGTGACCAACATGGGAAGGAAGTGTGCGCAGGCCTCGGTCGGCTCTGCCGAGGTGTCTTTTCCCCAGGCGGTGTCAGCGGTATCAGGGGTGTCGTAGTCGACGTAGAAGGGGTCGTTACAGTCCTGGAGTGTGGGGGTCTCCGGAAATTCGAAGACCAGGGGGAGTGAGCTATCTTGGGCCAAGGGGGTGTACTCGTCCGAGTCCTCGAAGCAGTTCAGATCAAAGATGGCGGTTTGTACGTCTCGACCCGTACCGCAGGTGGCAACCGTGACCTGAGTGAGCTGCTCTCCCTGAGGGGCCAAGATCAATGCCTCCAGCTGCAGCGGGGTGTCCGGAGAGAGTACCGGTGGCGTGACGCGCATGGCCACTATCTTTGGCGTATCGGTGACCAGGTAGGAGGTCGCCTGGTAGGAGGGGGCCTGTGCGAGGAGTCCGGTGAAGCAACCGGTGAGGGCACCAGCCAGGGGCAACACGGAAAAGAGAAAGTGGGTGCGCATTAGTAGCTGACCTCGATCCCGAGGGTGGGTAGCAGGGGGAGATGGGCCAAGGTCTGCAGCTCGCTGTAGTCGTAGTTGTAGGTCGCCAAGATCGGGTTTTGCCGCCAGGTGGTGTTGTACACATCCAGATAGGCCGTCCAGTCGGTGTGGCGGCGCTGCCAGGTTTTCTGGGCCCGAATATCTAAGCGGAAGTAGGCCGGATAGCGGTCCGAGTTGAGCTCGCCGCGCAGCTCGGCGAAGTACTGATCCTGGGGTACGTAAACGCCGAAGATGGGGGTGAAGGGTTGCCCGGAGGTGGCGGACATGCGGCCGGAGATCTCCCAGTTTCGGGGCAGGTCGTATGCACCGACCACCGACAAGGACAGGGGCTGGTCGTAGTCGCCAGGGAAGCGCCGCCCGGAGTCATCGATGCGCCAAGCACGGGCGTAGGTGAAGGAGACCCAGCCCCACCAGTTGGACTGCAGGGGTTTCATGCGAAGCAGCACTTCGGCGCCGTAGGAGCGGCCAGTCACGTCTAAAAACTCGGGGTTCAGCTCGGAGACTGCGGTGCCGCCGTCGTTGTACACGTCGATGACCAGGTCGCGAACGACCAGATTGTCCATCAAGCCCAGGAAGATCGCGCTGTCCAATGAGAAACCGTAAGGCAGGTCACCCTCGGCACCGATGCTGGCCTGCCACGCGGTCATGATGGGCAGGTCGGGGTTGCCGATTCCTTGAGCGTAGCGCTCGATGGGAGGCATTTGGGAGTAGCGGCCCAAGGCACCCTTCACGTACCAGTTGTCAGCGACCGAGCGGCGAATGGTAAAGCGAGGTTCAGGTTGCAAACTTGTTTTGCCGTTGTAGGCATATGCGGCACCGCGCATGCCTGGGGCCACATACCAGTCGCCAAATTTGAACTGGCCCTCTACCCAAGTGGAGAAGGTGGCTTGGTCGTCGGTGGTCGTGGCGACATTGGCTGTGGGGTCGTCAAAGACATCCTGAAAGTCCATTGCCGTGACCGGGCGCAGGGTCAGCTGAAAGCCATGAACAATCGCAGATCCCTTCTCCAAGACAGGCCCCTCCAGTGCCCAACGGTCGTCCCGCCGTACGATAGTGCTCACCCCGGTTACCCGGCCTCGGTAGGGGCCTTGACGGGAGAGCCACCACGCTCCCAAGAGGTTCTGCTGCTGCTCGGGTCCGGAGCTGATCCAGGTGCTGTGGTCGTGCACGGGGCCGTCGTGATCCCAGCGCACGCGTGCCCTTAGGTAGTAGTTGTCGATCCAGTCCGGTGGGTTGTAGGGCAGGTCCTGATCCTCCCAGGCGTAGGGATCCGGCTCGCCATCGCCATCGGCGTCGAACTTCGCCTCTCGGTAGACCAGTTTGTCCCTGGAGTACATGGCCATGACGCTGACCATGTCGGTGGGGGTGGCCTTCCAGCGCACATCGGCAAATGCGTCGGAGTACTTGGGCGCGATGTAGGTGGCTTGGTAGGGCTCACCGCCGTTGCGCTTTACCGCGATGGCCGAACCGGCCCAGATAAAGGCGCTCGCCCAGCTTTTTCGGCCGGCCACGCGTACCGTTAGATCCGGCGTGATGCGGTGTTCAAAGCTCAGAGAGCCGTCCAAGAAGTCCATGGTCAGGCTGGCGTGGGTGGCGCCCACAGGCTCGGTGTCCGTGCGAACGTTGACCGCCGCCTGGGTGACCTCGCCGTATCGGGAAGGCATGCCGCCTGGAAAGAACTCGATGTCGTCGATGAACCCGGGGATCACGACGCTCCTGCCCACCAAGGTGTGGAACATGTAGGGAACGGGCATGCCGTCGACGTAGTAGCCGGTGTTGATTCCCTCTGCCCCGCGGACCACAATGCTGCCCTCCGCGATGTTGGGGCGGGCCACGCCTGGCAGGGTCTGGATGGCCTTGACCGGGTCTCCAAAGGTGCCTGGAACAGACTTAAGCTCATCGATGCTCACGACGGTACGGCTGACCTCGTCCCCGATAGTTTCGCTCACGATGGTCATGCTGGCCGATGCCGGGGGACGGAGACGAACCCGGATGCGGTTGGCTCCCGATTCGAGCTGTTCCTGGATGGAGAGCAGTTCGTAGTCCGGGTGTATGGCCCGGATGGTCACGTTCCCCGGCACGCAGGTCAGCTGCAAGCGGCCGGTGACATCCGAGGTGCTCGAGTTGACTACTTTGTCTCCTCGCAGACAGGTGATCTCGGCGCCCGAGATTGGGGCTCCGGTCTCATAGTCGCTCACGTCGATCTGGAGTTCGGCCCGATAGGGGTCGTTCTGGGCAGCTACTGGAGCTGTCAGCAAAGCGAAGAGGATGGGGGACATGGTCCTGTTGTATCGAGAACAGGCCCGGGGTCGGCGTTAAAAAGTCACCCGTGTGGGCACGTCGGTCTGAACCACCTGACTGGAAGGCGATGTTGGGATATCGGTCGGCAGAGTCGGAGCGTGTTTATGGACATCAAGCCCAAAGTGACCGTTGGCCCCAGCCCCAAGTCGGCCCCAATCGGCGCGAGCGTCGACATCGGCCAGGCCTTTTCCTATCTGACTGCAGATCCGCAGTGGATGAGCAAAGTGGTGGTCATCGGTTTGGTCAGCTTGGTGCCCGTCGTTGGCTACGTGGTGCTGTTGGGCTGGATGCGCGAGGTATTTGAGCGCGCCAAAAAAGGGCAGAGGGAGCTACCGGGGCTGGATTTTGGGAGCCAACTGAGCAAGGGCTTCGCGCCCTTGGTGGCACTGGCTGGCCCGATGCTCATCATCGTGTTTGTCATGTTTATTTTGCAGCTGCTCCTCCTTGCTTTCGGGATTTTCGCAGGGGCCCTTGCGGACACGAACATAGCGGCCATCGTGAACATTTTTGGGGGGGTGCTGGCCATGCTGGGCATGTTGGGTGCGGCTGTTATGATGTTCGTCCTGACCCTGGTCATGCCAGAGTTGCTGCGGCGCGGGATGCGGGGCGAGATGATGCCTATCCTGAGCCCCAGGGCATCCATCGTGGCCGTCAAGAACAATGCATCGGGCTACATGATGTTGTTCGTGGGCGGCTTTGTCTTTAATATGATCAGCCAGCTGGGCGTGTTCTTGTGCTTTCTGGGAGTATTTCTGACCATGCCCCTGGCCTTGGTGGGTATGAGCCACCTCTTGGCCCAGTGGGACCGCTTGGTCGGTGATCCTCAGGCTGCCTGACCGAGGGTGTAAGAACCACGGTGGGCAAAGCACAGTCTGACTCTGGGAGGCACTGCATTGAATGTTCCTGGAGGCGATTACGTCTCTGTCGTAGAGTCAGCTTGGAGGTTCCGATGTTGTCACTTGTCGCCCTGCTGGCCACGCCCCTGTTGCCGCTGAATTGGACCGCCACGGAGACGGCTAAGATCTACACAGGGACCTATGTGGTCGCCCTGAGTCGATCGGTCGTTCGCAGCTCCCTGGACAAGAAGGCGGCCGAGGCTGCAGAGAGCTTCCCCTTCTACGCCAAGGGCCTGGCCGAGGGTCGTTTGGTACAGGCGATGACCTTTTGCGAGACCTACCAGGTCGACCTGCAGGCCGACTCTTGGTCCAACAAGTGCGACGCACTTCCCGTTCTTGAACGACCCATCGACCGCTCAGTGACCAGCTGGCAAGGCAAGGGCGACCCGGTCAAGACCCGCATCTCTCGCAGGGGCGACACGGTGACCTTGGTCTTGGCTACCGAGAGCGGCAATCGGGTGAACACCTTTGCGTTCAAGCCCGACGGCACGATGCTGCTGACCGTCTCTCTGACCAGCGATAGCCTGGAAGAGCCGGTGGTCTGGACCGTGCCCTACAAGTTGCAGTAGGCGCTACTCCGCCAGCTCTAACTGCAGCACCCGCATAAAGTCTTGGGCGTTGGTGACCACGCCAAAGGCTTGGTGGGTGCCGCGGTCCTTGAGCTTGGAGACCAGAAACTCGGTCTGGTCGACCACGATGGTGGCCAGCTCGTCAATCTCCCCGTTTGGGCGGGTGCAGAAGGTGGCCAGCATGTTGCCCACCGCGATGGCATGCAGGGCCGTGGCGACCATCACGACCATCGTCGCTTGCACGGTCTGCTCGCGCATCGCGCTCTGGGAGGCGCCCGCATCGGTGATGGTCTCGGGCAGTGGGCCGTCGTCCCGGATGCTGCCACAGATCACATAGGGCACGCCGCTGTCCACGCAGGCCTTCATGATGCCGCTTTCGACCTGACCGCTCTTGCAGATCGCGTCGATGCCACCTGCATGTTTGACGGCGTTGATGGCTTTCATGTGCAAGTTGTGGCCGCCCGCGGCGGGACTGCCGTCGCTGTACATGCCCAGGGTGCTGCCGAAGAGTGCCATCTCGATATCGTGCACGGGCACCGCATTGCCTGTGAGCAGGGCGTGGCAATAGCCGTTGCGGATCAGCCAATCCATGGCAGTGCGGCCTCGGGAGTGGACCAATGCAGGACCAATAACCCAGATAATATGACCTTTATCTCCTCGGTTATTCCTGAAAGCGGCCAAGAGCCCTTCGTAGTCCACCGGTTTTTCTCGACTCACGTCCGAAGACATGAAGGAGAAGGCCTCTTCGTGGTGCGTTCCATCACTCGGGGCATGGAATCCTTTGTCCCAGACATAAACGCCCTCGCTGCCATCTTCGGCCGCTGCGATGGCCACCAGATCGCCCTTAGAGATGTTCCGGAACTCCCGAACCATCAGCCGATCCGTTGCTTTGTCCCAGACAATATGGGAGTCCATGCGCGGGTCCTCGGGCATTCTCCAGGCACCGCCAGCCCGCACATAGGTCGGGAAGTTGGTTGTGCATAAAAAGCCCTTGGGCAGCAGAGCATCGGCTGGTGCAGCCTCGAAGTGGCAGTCGGGTGCGTCGGTGAGGCCCAGAGTGGCAAAATCAGGGGGGCTGTAGGTGGCCAATTTTCGCTCCAAGGTGCGCCCCGAAGTGTACTGGAAGATTGAGCGCGGGCTGTGGGAAAGACCGTCAGGGAGCGTCTGTGTCCGAGTCCTCTTTTCGGACAGAATAGGCGGACGGGACTTGGGTCAGAAACAGTCTGGGGTCAGCATTCCTGGCTACAGCCCCGGTCGGAGCGAAGGACAGGGTCAAGCGCAGTCGCTCACGGTTCAACGCACCGCCTTGGACTGCGGCCGAAGGCGTGCTGCTGAGCTGCGCTGCGCGCCAGAGTGGCTTGGTACGCAGCGGCGAGTTCTTTGCATACCAGCACGAACACCGGGTTCCGGACGTTGTGGTTCGGGGCGCCAGGTTCGGTGTGGTCCGTGCTGGTGTGATCTTGTGGCGGCGTGGCTACCCCAAGGTCCCGGTGTGGGATCCCTGGCCGGGGTGTGCGTCACCTGCTCCATGGCGCTGAGCAAGTTGCCCGGAACGGTCGTACACGAGCTGGACGCTCTGGGGCTGTTGGCCGCTGTTTGCCTAACCCCCGTTTTGGGTGACAGCCCCCTGGCGGCCAAAAAGCTTCGCAAAGGGCGCCTGATGGCGTACCCCTGCGGCGCAAATGAGCTACGGATCTACGCAACCTTATCCATCTCCACCGATGGGCCCGATTGGGCCATCGGACATCTGAACCTGGTGATCTGGACATGACGACCACACCCTCTGGCAAGTCCTTCCCTTGGCGCCTGCGTCTCTTTCACGAGGGCTTTGCCAGTATCCGTGCAGAGTGGGCCGGGCGTACTTTTCGCTTTGATCCTGTCGAGCCGGTGGAAGAAGAGGATCAGGTCGTCCTGACTTGGCACCAGCCCGAGCATACCGGTGTCCTGATGGCGGCCCTCAAGAGCGGCAGCCGGGTCCGGGTTTTGGCCGACGCCGCGCTGCACCCTTGGCTGCAGGAAGCTGGCAGCCCACAGCTGAGCGCCCCCGGCGGGTATGTGGACAAAGAGATTCTGGTCGAGGCCATGGCCTATGCTCCTCGCCAGATCAATGAGAACCTGGCCAAAGCAAGTGCCGCTCTCATGAATCCCAGCCAGGCCGCCCGCCACTTCCTAAACCGGACACGGCAGCCCGAATCGGAGCCACAGGTCATCCAGATCACCTTCCCCGATGGTGGCCGACTCTTGCACTTGGGCTGCTCTCTGCACCGAGGAACCGACGCGGAGTGGCTGCGTCGGGCTCAAGAGCACTTTGGTGCGGCCGACTGGATCATCGTGGGCATGGAGCCAGGAGAAGAGGCGGCCGTCTCCGAGATGATCACCGCGTTCGAGGGCAAGTTCGTGCACATCACCGACTTGGTCAACGAGAAACGGTCCGAGCTGGGCTTGCCGGTGAACATCCTGACCTTGCCTGTGGATGCGCTCCGGGATGCCGGCGTGGAGGCATTCCCCTTCGTGTCGGGTGCGGGCTACCGCTACGAGTAGCGGGCGCTGGGTTCTCCAGCACCCACGGCATGTCCGGCGCCCCAAAGATCAGGTTCACCGAATCGGTTCCGTGGTCGATGAGCGTGTTTGCTTTCGTAGGCTGGCGTAGCGGTGAGCAGCGCGTCGCTGCCATTGGCGTGGATGTGCACCAAAAAGACCAGGTCTTGGCCCAGCCAGGAGCCATTTTGGGCGCCCTTTACTGGAGATGGGGTGCATGTGCGCTCGTACACCCTCGATCAGGCAGACTGACCACAGGTGAGGCGTGCGCTCGAAGGCCTCTGGCCGTGTTCAAGACGAGGGACGCATCTGGCCATTCGAGTTGGAAGCACTTGGGGGGGCCCCTGTCATCGAGAGAGTCTGGGGCCGCTGGAGATTGGCGTCCCCCACAGGCAAGCCCAATGAGCAGCACGCATGGAGCATGCTTAGATTCCGGTGCTCGGTCCTGGGTTCGGAGTGCAGTCCATCCCTCCCACCGGCAACACCTTTGTCACGCGCTCAGGCGGTCCACTGGCCTCGAAGACCCAGACCATGCTGATGTACGTGGGTGGGTCGTCTGGCAGGACCTGGGACCAGTGTTGGCAAGCCCAGACCACCATCGGCTCCCTGTAGCGGTTGGTGGGGTCGATCATCTGGGCTCGAATGGCTTTTCGCCAGCGCATACCGCCGTAGTGTTGGCTGAGGTCTTGTGGCTTGTCCAAGCTCCAGAGCTGACCGCTGAATAGCTCCGTGAGGGGTCGGTTTTCGAAGCGGCCTTGGAGGAGTAGCCAGCCCTCCAAGCCCATCGGCTGGGGCGCGTACATGTTCCAGTGCTGGGCCAAGTGCACGCGTTGAAGGGCGGCTTCGATCTTTGGGGTGTGGCTCCAACCCAGGCTGTGCAGGTTGGTCAACGCCAAAATGGCCAGCAGGACCCCGCTGGCGCACCGGTTCAACGGGCCGGGCCGAAGGGCGGGAAGTCGCTCACCAAAGAGCTGCGCAGGCAGGAGAAGAAACCAGGCGCTCCAAGCCACCAGGGGAAAGATGCCCACGCTTAGGCCCATTGAAAAGCCGGCGTGGGTCAGGAGCCAAAAAGCGACCAGACCTGCGCGAACGCGCCAGCGAGGGACCAGCAGGAGCAGAGGCGTGGCCAACTCGGCGGCCAGGGTGAACCAAGTCAGACCCTGGCAGAGCTGGGGACGCTCCAAGAGCCAGCCGGCCAGGGGACCGGCGTAGTGTTGGATGCGCAGGGCCATGGCCACCGCCTCGCCCGAGTACCAAGCCCCGGACTTGAGCAGCCCACCTACGCCGTAGAGCGCCATCATTAGGCCCAAGGGAATGGCCGCGGGAAGCCCTTGAAGGCTTTGGGCAGGCTTGCCCTGGAGGTTCCAGGCCCCGTTCAGTGGAATCAGTGTCGCCAGCAACATCAGCCAGCGCAGCAGAGTGTCGGCCGAGAACAGAACTTGGGGATTCCTGGCATGCAGGCTCCACAAGAGCAGCGCGAGTAGGCCGGCCATCCAACGGCTCTTCCAGCCCAAGATCAGGGTGATCGACGCCCCCGCTGCCAGGCCAAAGAGCAGTGCCTGCCAGGCGATTCCTCCGGACCAGAAGTGCGGCCAGAAGGAGGAAGCCAGCATGGCCCGCGGCAAGATCCCCACGTCCGTGTAGTGGGCTTGGAGATCGACTGCTCGGGACCCCAGGTCCGCCAGCGAGGTCACCCCAAGCCCAATCCGAAACAGGGCTATCGCGCGTGCGTCCAGGTGGAGCAGACGCGCCAGCCCCTTGGTGCTCAGGAGTCACCCCGGGCGGAGAAGGGGGTTGAGCTGCCCAGGGGGCTTAGGATGGGGTCCATTGGCCTAAGATTAGCGAGGCGATGGACCTTCTACAAGCCAAGCTGCCGTGCTGCGCTGCCCGCCGGGCACTCAGGTCGGGTGTTTCATCTGGCCCAGTACGGGGCACACAGGCCCTTGGCAGCTCGGTCAGGGGGCGGCCCAGGCGGAATTGGCTTGGGCGATCGCTTGAGTCGCGCTGCCCGGCAGAGCTCCGCTGAACTGACTCCCGTTGTTTAGGGTGGAACGGGTCTTGAGAGGACCGATGTCTTCGCGCAACACGCTTGCTACTGGCCTTTTTCCAAGTTGCTTTGGTTTTGCTTTTGTGTCGTCCGTTCCACTCTTGCCCGTGCAGGCTGGCCTTGGGTTAGCCTTGCCACATGCTTTCTATTGGTGATTCTGCGCCCAGCTTCGAGCGCCAGCCCGTCTTTGGTCTCCCCGTACAGGTGCCCAGCAGCACGCCCTTGCTGTTGTGCTTTGTGCGTTCCCTGTCCTCACCCCTGACACGTGAGCGATTGGCACAGCTCCAGCATCGGCATGCGGACTTTGACGTGGAGGGCATTCGGGTGGCCGTCATCACGGACTCTACCGCGGAGCTGGCCCAGGACTTTGTGCCTCGCTACCACGTGCTCTCACCGGTGATCTGCGATCCTGAACAGGCCCTCTTTGCGCAGTGGGGCGTAGGTGGCCACAGCCCGGTGCTGGGACGCCTGCGCGGCTTGGGGCTGTCCAGTATGCGCGGCGCGCTTCGGTCGCTGAAACATGGTGTGGGCCCCATTGAGATGCGCCAGCTGCGCCTGCCCGCTCAGTTCCTGATCCGGGACGGCAAGATCCTTTCGGCTCACTATGCCCAGTCGCTCGGAGAGGACTTGGGCCTAAACGCGATGCTTACTGCGTTTAAAGCGTGAGCTTGTTGCTCCTTTTTGGGTGCACACCGATTCCCGACCGTGCAGATCTCTTGCCAGCCGCCGTAGCGGTCTCCGCCGCGGGCGAGGACGGCCACCCCTTTAGTGTCGTGGTTCAGCTGGATGATCCCGATCACCCTCCACGTCTCCGCTACGCGGCTGGTTTACGCCGCGTAGACGGTCAGGATCCAGGTCCCGCGCTTCCGGAAGGAAAAGTTCAAGCCCAAGGCCCGGGTCAGGGCTTTGGCGTTCAGCTGGACAGCGGTCAGGTCCAGCTAAACCTCCCCTTGCGCGAGCAGCCCTTGGTTCTGGCGACCGGTGTGGCCAGCCTGCATTCTGTGGAGATGCTGCCGATATCTCAGACCACCGATGCGGCCTTGGCGCCCTACGGCGTGGTCTCAGTGGTCCTACTCGGAGAGGGCGACGCGGTAGCCGACGGCAGCTTTCAAGAGTGGCGGGGAGCCAAGGCCTTGCCTGTGGACAGCGCCGGCTATGTTTCCTCGGGTCTTGAACACTGGGAGGGGCCACGCGATGCCTCTCTTGCGGTGGTGGGCCGAGTTCGCGGCGATCGCATCGTGTTGGGCGTGCGCGTACGGGACTCGGATCTGGTCTTGGGCCAAGACAGAATTGAGCTGGAGACGGTGGACGGTGTCGTTGTGTTGCCCATTCAGGAGAGCGGACCTTGCCCCGCTTTAGATCTCTGGTCTTGTGCGTTCACTGAGCGGGTGGACTTTGGGACGGGACTGGAGCTTGGGGCCGACTTAGCCCTGGTCGCGGAGACAGGATTGATCCTGCGCTACATTGATGTCGATGGCGAGGACCAAGCCACAGTGCTCCAGACGGCACCCTCCCTTCAAGCCTTGGTGGACGTTCCCGCTGCAGGCCCGCCCCCAAGAATCGCACAGGAATTTTAGATGCAGCCCTCTTATATTACCTTGTCCTGCCCAAATCTAAAAGTTGTACGCGCATTCTACGAGGCGATGGGGCTGGTTGCATCGGACAAGAGCAACGACAAGGTGGTCTTCTTTGGGCTGGATGGGCTGATCCTCTCACTCTACGGGGTTCATGCCCTGGCGAAGGATGCGGGAGTGCCTGTCTCTGCGGACTTGGGAACGGCACGAATGACGCTGGCCCACAACGTGCGGCACAAGGAGGACGTGCAGCTCCTCTTAGACAAGGCCCATGCGGCGGGCGGCCGCGTCAGTGTGCCGGCCAGCGATGTGGGTTGGGGCGGTCAACGCGGGTACTTTGTGGACCCGGCTGGGCACGCGTGGGAGGTGGTTTGGAATCCCTTCCTGGAGTGGGACTCGGATGGGCGCCCGGTGCTTTAGCGACTCGCTTTCGGGAGTTTTGCCCAAGAAAAAACGATGGACAGGCCCGAGGTTTTGGCGATGCCAATTACAGGTAGGTCGGGCCAGGCGAAGGGCCGAAAACTGAGTTGATTCGTCCCGTCTATCCGTTTCTCAAAGCGGCCCAAACAGCTTGCCACCACCCGCTGGGGCAAACAACAATAGCCCCATCGCCAACAGTGCATACACAACACAGATCACCAAGATCGGCTTGTCGGTGAGGAGCACCTTGGAGGGGTCGCCAGTCTTGCCCTGTTGCACCAGGTACATGTAGCGAAAGACTGCGTACAAAGGCAGGGGGAAGGTGAGCAGCAACCACGGCGTAGGGGAGCCCAGCACAGTGTACAGGGCGTAGGATATGATGGTGCCCGAAGAGGTGACCCCTTGGATCTCCTCGAGCAGGTTTGTACTGTAGTGCTGTAGGCTCTTTCTCTGGCCGCCGTCTCCGACGGAGAGCAGTTCGCCTCGGCGCTTATTAAAACCAAGGAACAAGGCCAAAAATCCAGCACACAGAAGCAGCCATGGAGAGATGGGCACATCGATGGCGACGGCCCCGGCGACTGCGCGCAGCAAGAACCCAGCGGCAATCATCATGATGTCCAGGATGACCTGGTGCTTGCCCCACACACTGTAGGACATGGTGTTGAGCCAGTACACACCTGCGATGAGCGCGAACCAGGGGTTTAGGAAGAACCCGGCGCCTAAGCCGATCAATAAAGACAACCCACCCAGGACCCAGGCAGCCTTTACCGGCAAGGCGCCGGAGGCAATGGCCCGGAATTTCTTCTCCGGGTGCAGGGCGTCCGCATCCCTGTCCATCAGATCGTTGAAGATGTATCCGCTGGAGCTGGTCAGGCAAAAGGCACCAAAGCCCCACATGGCGAGCAGTACACTGTCGACATTGACAAACTCTACGGAGAAGATCAGCGCGGCCATGAGCAAGACGTTCTTGGTCCACTGCTTGGGACGAAGGGCCTGTAGGGCGGCTATTGGCAAGCGAACGATAGGGGAAGCAGGGGTCTCGGTCACTTGTTCTTCTTGATCTGTATCAGCTGAAAGTCCAGAACGCGCTCCTCGTTGTGGTCGAGGCTGACGGTCTGTTCGACGGGTGTGTGGTCGGGCAAACTAACCCGGAGCTGCACTGGCTCGCCTGCACGAAGAGTCAAGGGTGTGGAGCCCTTGTCTGCCAGGGGTACTGGCCGACCGTCCTTTTGTAGGGTGGCGCCCTGGGGCACCGTGACCAAGAGACGGGGCTCCATTTTTAAAGGCGCGGTGCTGGCTAGGGGCTCATAGTTGTAGGCGTCGATGAGCACGCCGGTGAGCACGCCGCCCAAAAAGCCGATCGCTACACCTGCAACTCCGAAGATGGCGACTAGGGCTTGGGTGCGCCTCCCCATGCGCGGTGCGGGTGCTGCAGGGGCGCTCGCTCTTGGCTTGGAGGGCCGGGACTGTGGGGGCTCCTGCTGGGGGGGGGCTGCCTGGGGTCGGGCGGGTGCCTGTTGTGTCGGCTGGGGGGGCCTGGGCGGCCGGGGCCTGGGCTCGTTGCGTGTTGGCTCGTCCAGCTCAAGCTCTAGTAGCTCTTCGGTGTCCTGGCGGCTGATCGGGGCTGGGACGCTGGGTCGGATGACAGTGGGGTTGTCGTCGGCCCAAGCGGGGGAGGCTCGGCGGATCTCCGTACGGCTCGAGGCGTTCATCAGAGCATTGCCCTTGGACGGGAGCATGGTGCTCTCGTCTAAGGGGTCAGCCATTGGGCCGAAGTTCCGGCTCGGGTCCGGATCCCGATCCATGGGATCGGGCAGGATGATCTCGGCAGCGGTCTCTGTGGCTTCTTCTAATTCTGAGGTCAGGCTGGCCAGGCTGACGGAGTTCAGGCTGATGTAGCTGTCCTCGTCGTCTGGCTGGGGACCAAAGCTGACCCGGGCAGCATTCTCCTTGGCGCCTGGAATTGGCTCTGGCATGGCCTTGGGTCTTTTCTTGGTGATCTGAGTCGACTGTTCATCTGGTGAGTCTGCCAGCGCCAGAGAGTCCATCGGCTGGGGGATGGGCATGGGCAGGGTGTGTTGGTCCTTGAGCTCCAAAGCCTTGGCACGGCGCCGAGCGCTGGATTCTGGAAACAGGCCCTTCAGGAAAGCGGCCAGCGTGCTGTGGCTGAAGATAAAGCCAGCGTCGTGGAAGAACTTGGTCAGCGCCTCTTTGAACTCGGTGGCCGTCTGGTAGCGCTCGTTGGGGTCCAGGGCCAAGGCCCGATTTAGCACGAGCTCCAGGCTGTAAGGTAC
This sequence comes from uncultured bacterium, assembly GCA_905480105.1. Taxonomy (GTDB): domain Bacteria; phylum Myxococcota_A; class UBA796; order UBA796; family CAJQPC01; genus CAJQPC01. Next base: position 28,020 of record CAJQPC010000145.1, read on the forward strand.
GTCTTGATTGGCGATTGTGGGCGCGGTGTATTCGCCGGTCTTGATGGTGGCGAGAGTCTTTAGATCGCCTCCCTGCCGGAAGGGATGCACCCCACAGAGCATCTCGTAGAGCAGCACGCCTGCGGTGAAGAGATCGGTGCGCGGGTCCAGCTGCTGGCCAATGGCTTGTTCGGGGCTCAGGTAGTCGAACTGGCCCTTGATCTTGCCAGATCCGGTCTCCAGAGCCTTGACCCGTGCCTTGGCGATGCCAAAGTCAGTGAGCTTTACTTCCCCTTGGAAGGACAGCAGCACGTTGGAGGGCGAGACGTCCCGGTGCACGATGTCCAGGGGCATGGGTGTCTTACCGCGCATGATTTGGCGGTTGTGGGCGTACTCCAGACCTTTGAGAACCTCGATGAGGATGAACACGCTGTGGGGAACTGGCAGGGTGATGCCGCGCTTGTTGCAGCGTGCGATCACTCGGCCCAGGTCGCGGCCGTTCACGTACTCCATGGCCACGTAGTACTGGCCGGATACCTCTCCCAGGTCCAGGATCTGCACGATGTTCGCGTGGCTGAGCAGGCCGGCTACCTTGGCCTCGTCTACAAGGAGGTCAATGTATTCCTTGTTCTGGGACAGAGAGGGGAGGATTCGCTTGATTGCGAAGAGTCGATTGAACCCCCCAATCCCCTCCATGCGAGCTTTGTAGATCTCGGCCATGCCGCCTTGGGCGACGCGCTCCAAGATCTGGTACTTGCCGAAGTGCTCGATGGGTTGGGGCTGGGCCACTTCAGGTTCCGCGTGGTGGGGGCGTTCAGTCTACTCTCCGCAGACGAACTCGCAGGTGTTGGGCCAGCGGCCGGCGTAGAAGTCTTGGCAACTCAGGGCCTCTGTGTCCTGGACGCATGCCTGGGCAGAGGTGCTATCAAAGCTGCACTCCTCGGATGTCTCCTGCTCGTCGCGCTCGTCGATGCAGGTGCCCTCGTCCTCCCAGAGAAGATTCTCCTGCTGTGCTGCGTCGTAGCACTCAAAGGTCTTGGCGCACATCGCTTGGGTATAGTCGGCCTCGTAGTCCGCCTCGTTGTAGCAGGCGGTCAGTGCGAGCAGCGCCAAGGCAACCAGAGGGCGGCTGTAAGAGCTTTCGGACATGGTGCTCCTCCGAGCATCGTGGACTTGGCACAGGCCACGTGGCGCAGGGTATCAGGCTTGCCAGCTTCGTCGCTCGGACTGTTCTGCAGAAGTCTTGCAGTCGATGCACTGGCTGGCGACGGGGCGCGCGAGCTGTCGTTTGTACCCGATGGGCTCTCCACACTCTTCGCAGCTGCCGTATTCGCCTTCAAACATGCGGGATTGGGCCGTCTGGATCTTCTTGAGCATCAGGCGGTCTCGGTCAGCCAATCGCAGGGAGAATCCACGGTCTGACTCGTTAGAGGCCTGGTCTACCGCGTCGGCGTCTACCTCGCGCTGGTCGGTGAGGTGGGAGATGTTCTGGCGGTTGGCGTTTAGAAGCAGCTCGGCCTGAGCTTGGAGCACACCGTGGAGGTGCATCAGCTCCTCTCGGCTCAGGTACTCGTCGTCGGGCAGCGGGATTTTTTCGTCGGCAGACATAACTTGCTCCAAGTCGGGGCGGGGAGCCCCGGCGCCGCGGACAATGCCCACCTGAAACCTTCCCGTCAAGGACGAATTTTTTTCAGTTTCGGGATATGTGCTAACTGTCTGGTACGTACCTATGTCCGACACCTTGTAGAAGGAGGCGCCATGAGTTCTGATATTAGTGACCTTCCGCCCGCCGATGAGTACCTGAGCGAAGAGGAGGTTGTGCATCTGCGCAGCGTTCTTCGTGAACAGATTAAGCTGCTGATCGACCGCTCCCGCAACAACCTCGGTGATCTCACGGAGGAGCAGAGTGCCGACGGCGATCAGGTCGATGTGGCGGCCAGTGAATCTGAGCGCGGACACCGACTGCGGTTTGCTGAACGTGAGCGCAAGATGGTCGGTAAGATCCAGTCCGCTTTGGAGCGCGTCGCGGAGGGTGAGTACGGCATGTGCAGTGAGTGCGGTGGCCCTATTGGCCACAAGCGTCTGATGGCACGTCCTGTCGCGACCCAGTGCATCGACTGCAAGACCATGGCTGAGCGTCACGAAACACGCAGTTGGGGAAGTTGAGGGAGGAACCCTTGTAGAGGCTCGTCGCCCCATCTTCTGACCCCCAGGATCAGCCCGACAACACCTGGGGTGCCCTTGCCTTCCGCCCTGGTTTGCGTCGTACGGTCGCAGCCCGATGGAGGCAGCGGATCCCCGCCACCCAAAGGCGCAAAGTCGTCGTAGAGCCTGGAATTGGCGGTGTCGGGTTCCAGGGGGCCTACGTGCGGCTTGGTTCTTGGGCACGACGAAAGGCGGACTGCTCCTGTGCGCCGCATGCACGCTGCGGAGCGGAGGCACGTCAGTCTGGGGCGTTCCGGCGAAACAGGGGCAGGTAGAGCAGGAAGACCATCGCTCTGAGTGTACTCTCGCCCGCGATCCGCTATGGTAGTTCCATGCTCCGCTCTTCGAGACAGCACCTGACACGAGAGCGCCGCGGCGGTCAGTCCGTGGTCGAGTATCTGCTCGGCATCAGCGTGATAGTCGTCGGCTTGGCCACTGGCTTTCTGATTCTGACCGACAGTGTGTCCTTGACCTTCCAGAACGCCAGCGACGTGGTCGTACGGCCCTTTCCTTGAGCGCTCGCTTTGACTGAGTTGCTGGCCCAGGTCCAGTTCCAAGAAGCGCTCGTGTCCCTGACCCTGATCGCGGCCATCGCTACCGATTTGAAATATCAAAAGATATTTAACAAGCTGACTTTTCCGATCATGGCTATCGGCAGTTCTTGGTGGATCATACAGGGCCAGCCTTGGTTTGGGCTCCAGGGCTTGGCTGTTGGGTTTGGCATGACGTTTCCGGCCTTCGCCTTGGGCCGAACGCTGCGCGCTGGCGACGCCAAGCTAATGATGGCTGTCGGCGCGTTGTTAGGACCCGGCATCAACTTTCGGGCTTGCTTGATGATGTACCTGATCAGTATTCCCTTCGGCCTGACGGTTTTGGCCTACAAGGGCCGCCTGGGCAACCTGCTGCCGGCCCTTCGCGCCGGGATCGGCCGGGCCACCGGTCAGCAGGTCAAGGACGTTCCAACAACGGTAGTGGCTTACGCCCCTGTCATTGGGGTGGCTGTTGGCTTGGTCTACTTCACCGATTGGCTCACCTTCTGGGGGCCCCTGTGAATCGCCTACAGCGAAGCGCTCAGTCCACTGTAGAGGCCATGCTTGCCATGTCCGTTCTGACCGTTGCCATCGCGGCTGCTGCCTATGTGCTTATTGGCCCCTTGGACGTGGGTGTGACGGCCATGGATCAAGACATGCGCATCGTGTTGGATGACGCCCGCCCAGCCTCTACTTCCGGCAGGCGTTAGGGGTCCGCAAGTGCACCCCAAACCCCGCGCGTGCTTCTCGGCTGCTATTCTGGACACATCTAAGAGGTGGGCGTGAAGAACCCCAAATCCTTTATCGCTGCGTTGATCACTGCGTTGCTCTTTACCCTGGTCCAGTGCCGCTACGTGCACCACCGGGAACAGGGGCTTCTCTTTGACGGCGAACTAATGGTTACGCTGGTTGCGAATCGAGACATCCCGGCCAACTACAAGTTGGACGAGACCATGTTTGACTTGGTTGAGGTGCCCCGCAAGTGGCGACAGCCTCAGGCGGTCGCCGACGTGGACGAGGTGCTTGGTCAGATCAGCTCCAACCCCATTTTGGATGGGGAACAGGTGCTCGCCACCAAGCTGGTCAAGCCGGACGAGGCTGGATTGGCCTTTTACGTGCCCCCGCGAATGCGCGGTGTGAGCATAGCGGTCGACGAGTTCAATGCGGTGGGCGGACACGTCAAACCGGGTACCTACGTGGACATCGTGGGCACTTTTGACTTTGGCGACGGCGACAAGGCCGACGTACGCACCGTGACGCTCTTCCAGAACGTGTATGTGCTGGCGGTTGGAGACGATATTGGTCAACCCCAAGCGGTGACCACTGTGGATGGCGAGGAAGAAGTGTACGAGCCGGGTGGCTTGGGCGAGGGGCGCACGGTCACTTTGGCGGTCTACCCCGACGAAGCTCAAAAGCTGGTGATGGCACAAGATTTGGGCGCCCTGACCCTGACCTTGCGCTCCCTTTGGGAGAAGGAAAAGGCTCTGGATCTCGAGCACGCCACTATCCACAACACCCTTGGCATTCCCCAACGCGTGCGCACCCGCACTCGGGCCCGCTGGGAAGTCATCCGTACGGGAGGATTTTGATGTCCAAGCGACTCATCGCGCCGCTGCTGGCCTTGTCTCTGAGTATTGGGGCTGTGAGTATCCTGACTTTCTCTGAGCCAGGCTTTGCAGACGAGGACAACCTGCGCGATGTCTTAGTTGTGGTGCAGACCCAGTCTGCTATCGACGTTCCTTACCGCTACGGAAACATCGCCACGGGCTCGGACATCATCAAGGTGGTGCCCCTGCGTGACTCCAACCAGCTTCTCATTGCAGGTAGGCGCTCGGGCACGACCAACATCTTGGTCTATGACATCGATGGCGTTCTGCGTGACGAGTTCGAGGTCACGGTTATCCCCAGCAACCTCTCCCGGGTGATGAAGAACGTGGAGAATATTCTCGATGATATCGAGGGTATCTCAATCAAAATCATCAACGACCGCGTCTATATCCAGGGCGAAGTTTCCCTGGATGAAGAGAAGGAACGGATCGAGGACTTGGCGGCCCGCGAGGCGATGGTCGAGTCCATGGTCACCCTGTCTCCCGTCGCTCAGAAGTTGCTGGCTGGCATTATTGAGCAGGAGATCGAGCGTCCGGGTGTGAAGGTTCGCGTGGTGAACAACCAGATTCTGCTGGAGGGCGTTGTCTTCTCCCAGGCGGAGTTGGCTCGCGCCCAGGCCATCGCCACGGCCTATAGCCCTGATGTGGTCAGCGTTCTGGATATGCGGGAGGTGGAGCGCATCCCCGGTCGCAACCAGACCTTGGTCATCACCGTACACTTCGTGGAGTTGGCCAAGAGTCTGACCCAGTCTTGGGGTGTGGAATGGACTCCGCTCACGGTTGCCGGTCCTGACCTTTTCTTCCAGCGGGACTACGCCAATGGCGCCTGGGGTCAGACCAGTGGCTACGCGACGGCCACGGTGGGCTCGCTCTTGCCCCGCATCGAGCAAGCCCGCAGTGCGGGCTATGCCCGTGTGCTGGAGAACCCCACCATCTCGGTGAAGAGTGGCGATAGCGCGAGTATCTTCGCGGGGGCTGAGTACCCCTACCTGATCTCTCAAGGGCTGTTCAACAGTGTGGAGTTTCGGGACATAGGCATCCGCGTGGACGTGACGCCCTATGCCCAGGGCAACGAGGTGGACATGGACATTGGAGTCGAGGTCACCGCGCTCGGTGAGATCGCTCCCAATGGATACCAGGCGGTCAACAAGTCCAGCCTGAGTACCTCGGAGTTCTGCCGCAGTGGCGAGAGCATCGTGATCGGGGGTCTCCAGCGGGTCAATGACTCCGTGGACTACAATCGCGTGCCCACCCAGGGGGTGGAAGGTGCCGTGTACAGCCTGTACCGGAACAAGGAATTCAAAAAGTCCAAGAGCCAGTTCCTGGTGTTCCTGACCCCGCAGATTCACGAGACCAGCAGCTCGGCCAATCAGGAGATCAAGGACCAGTTCAACTTGGACGAGGTCCGGCAATAGGAGGCCCATCGTGTCTACGCGCATTGTCGCGGTCACGGGCGCCAGAGATGGCGTTGGACGGACCACTTTTGCAGTGAATATGGCCCTGTCCTTGATCAAGGAGACGCGCTCTCGGGTGCTCTTGTTGGATCTGGACGGGGAGTCGGTGGGTGACTGTCAGGCGCTCTTGGGGTTGCCGCTTCAGGGGGACCAAGTTGCGCGCTCTGCCGTAGACTTTGCGCCGTATACCGACCAGCTTAGCTCCGATCAATTCCGCCAGTACATCTCGGCACACCCGGCCGGCATGGGGGTGATTCCCTTGGCACCCAGTCCCGAGCGAAGCGCGGAGCTATCCCTGGACAAGCTCCAGGAGCTCTTGGGCTTGGCATTGCCCCTGTGCGACTTCATGGTCGTGGACTGCGGTGTGGGGCTGAACGACCGCTCCTTGAAGATCTTCGAGCAGGCCGCCGGCATTTTTGTGCTCGCCACGCCAGATCTCTCAGTTCTGCGCCACACCAGGCGTCTCGTAGAGTCCCTGCAGCGTCTGCAGTTTCCAGCGGAGCTGCTCAAAGTGGTGGCCAACAAGATGCCCGCCAAGGGGGCGCTTGGTCCCGACAAGATGCTCCAGGTGCTGGGCCGCAAGGTCATGGTCACGCTGCCCAATGAACCCACCGTCGCCAACAAGGCTGAGATGGAGGCGAACCCTTTCGTGCTCGGTCAGCCCAGAGAGCGGCTGAGTCGGGTGTACGACGAGTTCGTGCGGAAGCTTGTGGAGATGGGCGCCCTGGACCGCATGGCCCTGCTTGCCAGGCCGCAAGGGGCCAGTATTGGTGGAGGACGGGGGGCCTCGCTCTCGGGAGATGCCCAGCAGGAGCTGGCGGCCTACCAGAAGAAGCGCGGCGGAAAGGCCGCAAGCGTTCAGGACATCGATCCCCGCACTCAAATCAAGATGCTGCTGCACATGCGCATGGTGGAGACGGTGGACCTAAAGAGCTTGGAGCGGGATCTGGCCGCCGATGGCGGAGATCGAGACGAGGCCCTGCGCGAGCGCATCACCCAAGCGGTTGTGGGGCTGATGGACCAGGTGGGTGCGCACATTAGCGACCGCATGGAGCGCAAGCGTATCGTCAAAGAGGTGGTTGATGAGGCTGTAGGTCTGGGACCTTTGGAAGACTTTCTCGAAGACGACCGGGTCACGGAGATCATGGTCAACGGCCGCAACGATGTGTTCGTGGAGATGAACGGTAAGCTGACCAAGACACAGGCTACCTTTACCGACGATGCCCAGCTCTTGGGGGTAATCGAGCGCATTGTTCAGCCAATTGGCCGTCGCATCGACGAAAAATCGCCGATGGTGGACGCCCGACTGAAAGACGGCTCTCGTGTCAATGCAATCATCCCACCCTTGGCCATCGACGGCCCCAGCATCACCATCCGAAAATTCAGCAGGGACCCCTTTAAGGTCAAGGACCTGGTCAAGTTCGGCTCCCTGACCGCCGAGATGGCCGACTTCTTGCGGGCCTGTGTCGAAGCCCACATGAACATCCTGATCAGTGGTGGAACCGGCTCCGGAAAGACAACTCTTCTCAACGTGATGAGCAGCTTCATCCCAAGTACTGAGCGGATCGTAACGGTCGAGGATTCCGCCGAGTTGCAGCTCAAACAGCCCCATGTGGTTCGCTTAGAGACCCGCCCAGCCAATGTAGAAGGAGAAGGGGAAGTTGGCATTCGTGAGTTGGTACGCAACACCCTGCGAATGCGCCCCGACCGCATCGTGGTTGGAGAGTGCCGCGGCGCCGAGGCCATCGATATGCTCCAGGCGATGAACACCGGTCACGATGGCTCGCTGACCACAATCCACTCCAACAGTCCGAGAGATTGTCTTTCGCGTCTGGAGACATTGGTGATGTTTGCCGGTTTGGATCTGCCCAGCCGGGCCATTCGTGAGCAGATGGCCAGCGCCATCCACATCATCGTGCAGCAGTCACGTCTGAGCGACGGTTCCCGAAAGATCACTCAGGTTTCAGAGGTGACCGGCATGGAAGGCAACGTCATCACGCTGCAAGACATCTTCATCTACAAGCAGGAGGGCTTTGCTGACGGCAAGGTCCAGGGGCGCTACATGGCCACCGGCTTTGTCCCGCGCTTTGTACAGACCCTCCAGGCCCGAGGGATTGCACTGCCTAGGGGGCTCTTTGCCCGTCCTCAAAGCGACAATACCGGCAGCAAACCCCCTGTTGGTAGACCTCCCCGGGGGCGCCGCTGATGTCCGAGTGGCTGCTGCTGCCAGGCTGGTACGACTTGCTCACGGGCCTGCGCCTGTTGGCTCTTCTGCCCTTTCTTATTGCTTGGGGTGCCGTTGGCTGGATGGCCGGTCCTTGGCTCGAAGCTCGCTTTTTGGATACCACCTCCGGCTACGTGAGTTGGATGGTGCAAACCGCCGACAAGATGTTCATGGAGATCTCCGGCAGGCAGGTCGTGTTCGGTATGTTTGTGGGGATGGTACTGGGGGTCGTTGCTGCCTTTTTGTTGACTGCAGGGCTGGCGTGGACCACGCCGTACCACCTGTTGCGTGCCTTGCTCGTCATGATCTTCGTCTTGGTGGGCTACCGGGTGCCACGCTGGATCATGAAATGGGTCTGGAATCGCCGGGTCAATACCTTCAGTGAGCAGATGCTGGACGCCCTGACCTTTATGTCCAACGGACTCAAGTCCGGACTGAGCTTGGTGCAGTGCATGGACATGGTGCGCGAGGAGCTCCCGAACCCTGTCTCCCAGGAGTTTGGGCTGGTCATGTCCGAACAACGCTTGGGTGTGCCATTAGAGGACGCCTTGATCAATCTCGAGGACCGCATCGGGACCGAGGACCTTCAGATCATGGTGACCTCCATCAACATCCTGCGGCAGTCCGGTGGCAACCTGAGCGAGACCTTCGACACCATCTCCTTCACCATTCAGGAGCGCCGCAAGGTGCAGGGCCGCATCAAGACCCTGACAGCCCAGGGCATCTCCCAGGGTGTGATCATCGTCATCCTGCCTTTTGTGCTGGGCGCGGTGCTCTATGTGATGGACGGGGAGCTCATCGAGCGGCTCTGGACCACCGGTCTGGGCTGGGCCATGCTCGCTGTGATGCTGTTCTTGCAGATTCTGGGTGCCTTTCTGATCAAGCGCATCGTGACCATCGAGGTCTGAGCTGGGGGCTTGGAGATGCATGCATCGTCCAGCTGCATTGCAGCGGACCCCAGCCGGCCAATCAGCGCACCCTGATCCAGCCCGCGGGGGAGCCGTCGGGCAGCTCAAACTGTACAGAGGCGTGCGTCAAAACCCGCGGGTGAAGGCGTGTTCGTAGTCGATGGAAGCCTCCTGATCGTAGAAAACCCCACGCAAGGTATTCCCGTCAATCTCCACCCATAAAAAGCCGGCCTTCCGGTCGTCTTCGAACTGACTAGGGGTTCCCCGACCCACCAGACCGCTGGTCTTGGCCGCCGCCCCGGACACGATAAAGGCGGTCCCACACTGATCTTCCAGCCACTGGCGATTGTGGTCGTGGCCGCTCAAGTACAGGTGCATCTGCCCGCACACGGAGCTGTCCATGAAGTCCTTGACATTCCCGCCGCTGGCGATGGGGATGTAGGCGCTTCCCTCGTAGCTACCGGCGTTTCCGTGTTGGCCGTTGGACAGGTAAGGGTGGTGACCAAAGGCGATGTGCCATTTGGCGGTTGATTTGGAACGTTGGTCGGCTAACCAGGATTTCTGCTCGGGGCGGTCCCAGATCATGACCTGGTTGGTGTCCAAAGCGTAAAACTGCACGTGCTCCTGCACGAAGGTGTAGTGACGCGCGGGCATGCTCCATTTGGTGGAGCGTTGGCTGTAGTCCACCTGGTACTGGGCTTTGGTCTCGGAAAAGGAGAGCTCGCCGTAGTCGTGATTGCCCAGAACCACGTGGAAAATCAGATCCAGCTCGGCGTAGGGCTGCTCGAACTTGGTCTGGAACTGCGCATCGTCCAGGTTGGCGATGCCGTCGTTGTAGAAGTTGTCGCCCAAGTACAGCACAAAGTCGCAGCCGAGCTCAGCGCAGACTTTCTGGACGGCCCTGGCCACTGCGTACTGGGTGTCGTTGCCCTGGCCGCCATCTCCCATGGCCACAAAACGCACGATGGGGCTGGGCTCGCCCGGTGCGGCGGGGGGGGAAGTGCGGTCTAAGTCTTCCCGTCGCTTGATTTCGACTGGGGCTGGCAGCGGCTCTGGCAGTGGATCTGCGGCGCGCTCGCCACAGGCCAGGGCGAGGAGAAGAGTGCTCATGACAGGCCGTTCTCAGTCTTAGGCACTCGTTATCTCGGTGTGATGAGGGTCGTAGCCGTCGCTCCTGCCCGCGTGTTCGCTGCTCCGGCGGAAGCTTCAGCCCAGCTCGTCGATCAACTCGTCTTCTATGGACGAGTCTGGTGCGTACGCTTTTTCAGGCTTGATGCCTTTGTTTACGAAAGCGGAGACGACCATGTAGAGGATGCCTGCACCCACAAAAACGAGGGAGGTCACCTGGGAGGTGCTCAAACCGCCGTCGATATACTCGGTCAGGTAGGCGGTCCCGCGCACGGCATCGCCTCGAAACATCTCCACCATGTAGCGCAGTCCGGCGTAGCAGATCAGGTACATGCCCATGATCTGGCCGTCGAACTTACGTCCATAGCGCCAGGCCAAGCTGAGCAGTCCAAAGCCGATCAGCGCGCCTATGGCCTCGTAGGTTTGCACTGGGTACAGCGGTACATCGAAGAGCGCTCCCATGCCTTGCTGAGCGTCAGGGAACGCGCCGAAGTCCTGTGGACCGCTCGTGCGGTGGTACTCGTAAGCCACGTAGGGCTTGTCCTGCAGGGAGACGACGTCGCCGCCAGGAAAGCTGAGCAGGGTGCTGGCCACGATGGAATCGGGGACGTGCTGGCCGTGGCAGCAGCCTGCAAAGAAGCAACCCATCCGCCCGATTGCTTGGCCCAGGAGAGTGCTGGGTCCTGCGATATCGGCGACCTTCCAGGGGTTCACTCCCTTGAAGTATAGGTAGCTCCATCCGAAGATGATTGCGCCGCTCACGCCGCCCATCACAGCCATTCCACCTTGGGTCAAGTCCAGAAGAATCAGCGGGTTCTCCAGGAAGCGCTCGCGGTCTCCAGGGCTGCCCAAGAAGTGAAGCAGTCGTGCACCGAAGATGGAGCTCACGATAGTCACGACGATCAAGGGCACGACGACGTCGGGGTTGATGCCGACCTTGCCCATGCGGGAACCCGATATCAGAGCAGCCAGTAGGAAAGCGGTGACCAGCATCAATCCGTAGGTTCCAAATAGGAGCGGATCGCCGTCGGTCTCTTGTGCGTATAGGTAGGGAAACATCAGGCCTCTTCTAACCACGGAAGTGCAGGTCTCACAACCCAAGATGCCCCGCATTGTCGGTAGGTGCGTCTGGTTCTCCGGTCAGGGCGCTTTTATTGCCCGTCCAGGCGGGCAGTAAACCCATCTCGGCAAGAGAACAGAAACTCCTGCTGCCCAGGATGAGATGGTCCGCCAGCTGCACGCCCAGTCTACGGCCCAACTCGCCCACTCGGCGGGTGACCGCTCTGTCCTCGGGCGAGGGACGGGGGTCCCCAGATGGGTGGTTGTGGGCCAGAACCAGGGAGCGCGCGCCGAGCATTAGGGCGGGTCTAAAAACCTCTCTTGGGTCCACTAAGGTGCGGTCTACCGAGCCGGTACTCAGGGCCTCCAGGGCCAAGGGACGACCGCTCGTAGAGAGGTACAGGCCATAGAGATGCTCCTGCCGCCGGGCGTTCAATGCCGGTCGAATCCAGCGCTCCGCGTCTTGGGGACACGTGATCTGCTCCGGGCCGGGGTCACGAGGAGGGACGAGGGTAAGTGCGCATGCGGCGTGCACTCGGACTGCGCGGGCGGGGCCCAAGCCGGGCACTTGGGTCAATGCACGCACGGGCACTTGAGCGATTTGCCGAGCGCCGCCAAAGCGTTGGAGAAGCTCCAGGGCAATGCGCCGGGTGCCATAGGGTCCAGAAGCTGTGCCGATGATGAGAGAGAGTAGCTCCAGCTCGCTGCTGGTGCGGGGTCCGTTCAGAGTGTAGTGCTCGCGCTGTCCATGCATCGTGTCCCCAGGCGTTTGGGGAGTCAGAAGCAAGGCCCGTGCCACGCTCTGTGCCGCACAGAGTCAGCCGCCAGGGGTGCCGGGTGTCCACTTTTAGACAGGCCCTGTCGGGTCTCTGACACCCTTCAGTCTGGGTGTCGTCTACTGTAAGCGGACGTCCAGGTTCAGGCTGATGGTGTCCGGTCCGTACAGGTTCGCGTCGTTCATGCTGGTGCGCTGTGCCGCGCCCACGCTGTTCAAGGCGGAGTGAAAGGACGCCAGCTGCGCGGGAGGAATCCGGACTTGCACCTGCACACGCCCGCCGTCCAGATCAGCTTCGCTCAGTGTTGCGCCGGTCTTGCCGTGGACCGCCCGTCCACCGTGGCGTTCCGCCAAAGCGGCGATCTGACGGAGGCTGCTGCTGTCCTTGACCACCACGCTGTAGGCCACCGCCGCGTTGAGTTGGGTTTCTAAGTCGACGGACTGCGCTTCTGGTGTTTCGAAGGCTGGCTCGGCACCTGAGGTGCTGCCGATGGGCGCTTCGCCCTGGGTACCCAAGTCCAGCATGCCCACCACGTCAGAGCCCTTGGGCCCTTTCATATCGGCCTTGTCCATAGAGCCGCTCTTGGCGGGCTTGTCGGAGGTGCTGTTATCCACCGGTCCGCTAATCAATCCGTTGGCGACCTCGCGGATTGGGTCGATCTCATCTTCTGCTTGGATTGACGGCGCTGCCCCTGGGGTCTTCTGGGCCGCTTCTTTTGTTTCTTGTGCGCCGGCCGTGGCGCGACGCTCGGGCTCGGCCGGCTGCAATGCGGCGGGCTCGGTCTCAGGCTCTCCGGAGTCTGGCAAGAAGTTGCCGACCAGGACCAGCACGATGGTGGCGGCCACGGCCATGGCCAGGGTCTCCATTGGAAGGTCGCGGAAGAAGCGACGCAGGCGGTCCATCCATCCAATCTGGGGCATTGGCTCTACCGCTGCCTGGGCCATCACGCGCTCGTGAAAGCCGGTGGGGGCTTGGAGAGGGCCCTCGGTGCGGAGAAGCTCCATTGCCGCCTGGATACTCTCCAGCTCAGCTCGTAGAGCCGGGTCCTTGGAGAGCGCGTCTTCGAACGCGGCTACCTGTGCCGGGCCTAATTCCCCATCCAGGTAGTCGTTCAAGCGGGTTGTGGTCTCTTGCTTAGTCATTGGCTCATCTCACACCACGTCGGCTAAATTCAGGCGTCGACCCAGCTTTTTTGCAAGCTCATGTCGGGCCCGGTGCAGCCGGGACTTTACGGTTCCACGAGGAAGATCCAGCAGCTTGCTTATCTCCTCGTAAGATAAATCCTCGATGTCCCGCAGCACGATCATCTGACGCTGTTCGTCGTCCAGCTGGTCCAGGGCCTCCTGGAGCAAGGTGCGAGCCTCGAGCTGGTGCACCAATGCGTCGGTGCCAGGTGCGTTGTCGTCTGCAAGCTGTCGTTTGGGTGCGTCGTCCTCCTGTTGAATGCCGTCGATGGAATCGTGGCGACCGTGGGCACGTCGGTGTCGGTAGGTCTGGCGGTTTTTGCAGTGGTTGATGGCAACTCGGTAGACCCAAGTGCTCAACTTCGCATCTCCGCGGAACCCAGGTAGCGCTCGGAACAGAGCCAGAAATACGTCCTGGGACACCTCTTCAGCGATCTCTCGGTCGCCCTTGAGCCACCGCATGCACACGCTGAAGATGCGGTTCTGATACCGCCGAACCAACTCCGAGTATGCGTTTCGGTCACCTCCCTTGAAGCGCTGGACCAACTCCTCATCCGTCGGCCGATGGACCATGGCAAAGAGAAGGGCAAACATGGGTGGGCTCTAAGCCTCCGATCAAGACAGACCACAGCGTGGGTCTGGGGGTTCCGAGAACTTAGAGGGTAACACCCCTCACAACGCAACAAGGGCCTGCCGGTGGGCAGACCCTTGTTGATCTTCGAGCGCTTGCGCTACTCGAAGTCTTGGTCGTCCCGTGCCATGCGGATGGCTTGACCGGTGCGGATGCTGGACTCAATCTGGTCCAGGGACTCCCGAGGGTTCGGAAAGATGGTCTTCTTGATCCGGGCGCCGCGGAAGCGGCATCCGTCGATGTTGGCGCAGTCCAAGTCGGCGAAGTCCAGTACGGCTTCGTCCAAGATGGCGCCTTGGAGGTTGGCGTGCCACATCGAAGCGCCTTCCAGGCGCGCACCCTTGAAGGTGCAGCCACTCAAGTCGGCGTCGGCCAGCTTGGTAAAGCTCAGGTCGCGTCCATCGAAGTTCAGGCCGGTCAGATCGGCGCCCCGAAGGTCTGCCTCTACCAGGGAGCGGCCCTTGCGCAGGGCGTCCATGACTTGCTTGCGGGTCATGCTGGTGGGCGCGAGATCGTCTTCTCGGCGTCGGGCGCGGGCACTTCTCATTGTCGGCTCCGGGGAATCAGCGTTCAGCGTGCTGCAGCTCAGCTCAAACAAATCCAAGGGTACAGGTGCCAGTTCAGGCAGGGCCCGAGATCGGTCCGATCCGCCTTAACAGGGATTGTACCAACGGTGCCACAAGGTCTCTGTCTGGGGAGAAGCTTTGGGCCAGATGAAGTCCTCCTGGATTCAGGGTGTTCACCTCGACCACTTTTTCTCCGATTACGTCGATTCCGGCCAACCAAACCCCTGCATCGATCAGGTGGGGATTGAGGGCTTCGCAGATCGCATTGTCCGCATCGCTTAGCTCGATTGGGTGGGGTTTTGCTCCCTGTTTTAGGTTGTGGCGAAACTCCCCAGGAGCTCGCTCTCGCAGGTAGCCACCGAGTAGCTTGCCATCCAGCCAGAGTAGGCGCTTCTCCCCTTGATCTGCCTGGGGCAGGTAGGCCTGAACCACTGCATATCGATCGCCAACTTTTTGCACCTCGTCCAGTGCGCGATCCATGTCTTGATGATGCTTATGTGCCACCCGGTAGATGTTTTTGCCGCCGCTTGCACGGGCCGGCTTGACCACGACCCCTTGGGGATAGTCTGAGAAGAAAGCGTGCGCGGTGCCCCTGGCACGGGTGACCAGCGTGGGTGGCTTGGGCACGTCCGGAAGGCTGGCCAGCCAGCCTTTGTGGGAGGTCATCAGCAGTGCCCGAGGCGAGTTGAGAACCGGCACGCCTTGAGACTCGGCACGCAGGCACCACGTCAACACTGCGGTGTCCATGGGATTGATGCGGACCAGCATCAGATCCATGGATTTCAAGGCCACAAAGCAGCGGCGGGCGCGGCGCGTATGAAGCACCGTGCACACCTGGTTTCGGGACCAGCCTTTGTCCCTGGGGTCTAGGGCGTAGGCGCGCGCGACCAGTTGTCCTTTGGCGTCTACCTCAAAGTCCCAAGGCTCGATTAGACGGACGCCCACGCCGGAGGCCAGCAGGCCCACGATGATGTGGGTCGTCGTCCAGGTGACCTCGATGTTCGAGGCTCGGGTGATCGCAATGCCAATTCGCACGGCTTTTTGCCTAACCCCTGGTGCTACCCTTGAGCCCTATGAAGTCACTACTGGACCGCATTCGTCTGCTGATTCGCACCCGAAGCCCTCTTATCGCGCTGATCACCTGGGAAGAGGAGCGCTTGGAGCGTCACGTGGGCCGCATGGTCCGAGACGAGGAGATGGCGGTCTATTGCTGGCGACAAACCACAGGTCTCACCCAAAATGGGGTCGCCGTTTCCGACTCCCAAGGCCTGTTTGAGGCCCTGCAGTACCTGAGCGGGGCCGTCTCAGAGCCATCGATCTTTTTGTTCTTTGATGCCCACGAGAGCCTTGCAGACTCCAAGATTGTGCGCGCCCTTCGTGATCTGGAGCCGCTGTTGGGCACGCGCTCGCAGGGCCTGATCTTTATCTGCCCCACTCTGCAGGTGCCCCGTGAGCTGGAGAAGGACCTGCTGGTCATGGACGTGCCGCTACCGGATCGCAGCGAGGTTTCCCGACTGCTGCGGGTCATGCTGCGCCAGCAGAGCTTAGAGCTGAGCCCCGAGCGTTTTGAGCGCTTTGTACAGTCCAGCCTGGGTCTGACGGAGAAAGATGTCAAACGCAGCTACGCGCGCATTTTGGTGGCTGGACAGGGCTTTGACGACACCGCACTCTTGGAGTTGGGCCGCGCCAAGCGCCAGGCCATCCGCCGCTCCCGTTACCTAGAGTTCTACGAGCAAGTCGAGGACATGAGTGGGGTGGGCGGTCTGACTCAGCTGAAAGAGTGGCTGGACCGGCGCGGAAAGGCCTTTGGCCAAGAGGCTCGTGACTTTGGTTTGCCGTCGCCAAAAGGTGTTTTTCTGCTCGGGGTGCAGGGGTGCGGAAAGTCCCTGACCGCCAAGGCGGTTGCCGGGAGCTTTCAGATCCCATTGCTGCGCCTGGATGTGGGGGCGGTGTTTCAGGGGGGGGGCCGTGTCGAGGAGTCACTGCGCGATACCATCCGAATCGCCGAGTCCATCGCTCCAGCGGTGCTCTGGATTGACGAGCTGGAGAAGGGATTTTCAGGAGGGACGGGGGGTGCGGCCTTTGGTGCATTCCTGACCTGGCTGCAGGAAAAGACCGCCCCCGTCTTTGTAGTGGCCACCGCCAACGAGGTCAGGGGGTTGCCGCCAGAACTCCTTCGGAAAGGACGCTTTGACGAGATTTTCTTTGTGGACTTGCCTAGCGTTCATGAGCGCCTGAGCATCCTAGAGATCCACCTGCGCCGCCGCAAGCGAAACCCAGAAGACTTTGACTTGTTCCAGGCGGCCGAGGAGACGGAGAAGTACTCCGGGGCTGAGCTGGAGCAGGTGATCATCGAGGCGCTCTTCAACGCCTTTGCCGAGGGGCGAGAGTTGAGCACTCGGGACTTGACTCGGGTGATCCGAGACACGGTGCCCTTGGCCGTGACCATGGACGACCGCCTCAAGGAACTTCGCGAGTGGGCGGGTCCCCGCACCCGCCCTGCCTCCCAGGATCGGCGGCGCATGGATTACTTTGCGGACTTTCGGGAGGTTGAATGAACACAGCTGTTTTGGGCGCAGGCTCCTTTGGAACAGCTTTGGCCATGCAGCTGGCACGCTGTGGGCATTCTGTGCGGCTCTGGGAGAGAAGCCCTGCACGGGCTCGGCTCATTGAAAAGACGCGAATGAACGAACGCTACCTACCCGGGTACCGCTTGGATTCGGCCGTCTCTGTGGGCAGCGATGTGGACTGGGTGCTGGCGAACGCCGAGTTGGCAGTGCTGGCCATTCCCAGTCAAGCCTTGCGTGAGGCGCTCACGAATCTGAGGCCCCACCTGCCCCAGGACACCATCCTGTGCTGCGCCGCCAAAGGTGTGGAACAGGGCAGCTTGCTGACCATGGAAGAGGTCATGTCCCAGGTCTTGGAGACCGACCGGCGCATCTGCGTGATCAGCGGACCCAGTTTTGCTGCCGAGGTGGCTCGTGGCGAGCCCACCGCCGTGGTGGTTGCGGGCAAAGACCCCTCGGCCACCAAGCGTGTGGCCGAGGCCTTTCACGGCAGCTCCTTTCGGGTGTACCACTCCGACGATGTGGTGGGTGTTGAGATCGGCGGCGCCATAAAGAACGTGATGGCCATCGCCTGCGGCATGGCCGATGGCATGGGCTTGGGCTTGAATGCGCGGGCGGCGATTATCACGCGAGGCTTGGCGGAGATCACCCGTCTGGGGGTGGCCAAGGGCGCCAATCCCCTAACCTTCTCGGGCTTGGCCGGGATGGGAGACTTGGTGCTGACTTGCACGGGGGACCTCTCGAGGAACCGCCGTGTTGGCCTGGCTTTGGGCCAGGGCCAGACCTTGGAGCAGGTCTTGGAGGAGTTGGGCCAGGTGGCGGAGGGGGTCGTCACCACGCGCTCTGCTCGTAGTTTAGGCCACAAGCTGGGCGTGGAACTGCCCATCACCGAACAGGTCTACGGCATCCTGTACGAGGGCCAGGATCCCAAACAGGCCATGGCGGCCCTGATGGGACGGGCTCAGAAGCACGAGAGAGGCTGAACAGAGCCCTCCAGCGCCGGGCACTCTTTCTCGTTTGTTTTTCGGAGAGCCCCTCGGTGCTTTGGGTCCCACCGGGCACAATGGCCTTGGTTGCGGTACAGAGTGTCACCAGCGAAAAGAGGAAGACCCCGTGAAGAGTGAGCGCACCCTGCGTGAGGAGATGATCCGCTTCTCCCACCTCTGCTATGAGCGGCACCTGTTGGTGGCTATGGACGGCAACCTGTCTTGCGTCCTGCCCAATGGCGACATCCTCTGTACTCAGGCGGGCTGCCACAAGGGACTGCTCACGGACGAACACCTGGTGGTCATCGACCGTCGGGGCAAGAAGGTGCGCGGTCGGGGCAGCCCAACCTCTGAAATGGCCATGCACTTGGCTTGCTACGAGGAAAGGCCAGACTGCAAGGCCGTGGTGCATGCCCACCCGCCCCTGGCCATCGCCTTTACCATTGCTGACCAGTCGCTGGCTCAGTGTGTGTTGCCCGAGGTGGTGCTGACCTTGGGGACTGTGCCGACGGTGGACTACGCGACCACGGGCACCAAGGGGCTGGCAGACTCCCTGCGGCCCTATGTGCGCAACCACGACGCTGTGCTCATGGACCGGCACGGTGCGGTGACCCTGGGTACCTCGCTCCTGGACGCCTTCTGCAAGCTGGAGACCTTGGAGCACACAGCCAAGATTACGGCCACTGCGCGCTCATTGGGTGGGATCAAGACCCTCCCTCCCGCTGAAGCTGTGGCACTGCGCTCCATGGGCCTGAAGCGCTACGGTGGCCCCCCGAATGCGGTCGAACTCGCCGACTCGCCGGGCGCCGACCTGCCCCAAGCCTGCTTGGTGTGCGATGGCTGTAGCGATCCCAGCCACGCGGGACTGGCCGCCGCCTCCGGAGTCAGTGCGGTGCGCGTGAAGGGGCCCGGCATGGACCAAGTGCGCCAGGTGGTGATGGAAGAGGTGCTCGCTGCTCTGAAGGGAGGAGCATGATCCTGGCGCTGCTGACCGCCTGTGCGGGTCTGACCATAAACGACGTGACCACTGGGGAGAGCCAGGCCTATCCAGAGCTTAGGTCTCTGCGCTTTCACGAGCCTCCCCAGGCCGTTTTCGCCCGCGCGGAGGCGGTGGCATTGACCATGCCGGGGTGGCAGAGCTGCGCCACGCCAGAACCCTTCTTTTTATCTTGCGAGGCGGTGACGCCCAAGATGGGTTTCATCGACGATGTGAGCATCTGGGTTGTGCCGGAAGGGCCCGGTATCAGCGTGCTCAGGATGCGCAGCGCCAGCCGCAAGGGCAAGGGCGACTTGGGGGCCAACGCCAAACGCATACGGGCCTATCAGGAGGCCTTTGCCGCCTACAGGCCGGATGCTCCCCCGGACGTGGTCCCGGAAGGGGCCCAGTAGGCCGTCCCAGCGGCTCTTAGAGGGGGGCTTCCCGGCTGATGCGGGTCAAGGTGAGCTCACCTTCGATTTCGGCAAAGCCAGCCAGATCACCGCTAAAGCCAGCGTTGAGTTCGCCCTCCTCGGAGACCTGGCCCTCCAGGTCGAGTGGCACCTCAAAGCCGAAGAGGTCCAGTGCGATGGCCCCTTGCAGGTCGCCGCGATTGTTCTCGGCGCCGATCAGGTACTCACCGTCAATGTCGATGCCTTGGATGCTCAGGAAGCAGTTGGCAGAGCCGTCGACCACCTCGCCCTCCGAGTCGATGGTCAGGGTGGCCGCACCGGAGCATGCGGTGGAGAGCTGGTCGGTGATCAGGTCGACCACAACGTTGCCCGTGTAGGTACCGGCGTAGACGCTCTGCACCAGAACACCACCGACGGTGGAGGAGACGCGGTCCCCATTGGGTAGAATGGCCTTTGCCTGTAGGTCGTGAACTCCGATGGGCAGGGTGTCGTCGAACTCTGATCCAGTGGGGTTCCAGTCGCTCGCCACGCTGCTTTTCCAGGTAATCTCGTCGAAGTCGATGATCTCCCCTTCTGCGGATTCTAGGTGGGCGCTGAAGGTGGTTCCCTCTTCGAGAGGCACGAAGCTGGCGGAGAGCGGCGAGGTCACGATGAGCTCAGCTTGGCTCCAGTCAATCTCTTCAAGCTCCTCGAGAACGGAGGTCTCTTCTCCCTCCAGCACCAAGTAGTCGTTGGTGCAAGAGAGCAGGGCGAGGATCAGCATTGGGTCTCCGTGGCGCTTCAAAGGGCTGGGGCCAGTGTAGTCAGTCTTGGTGGCGCTTGGCCAGGGCTGCTGCCATCTGTTGGAAAGGAATGTTGCCATGGGAGAGGAAAAGGGTGAGTAGCCCCGGAATCGGCTCTGCCTTGTGGGGAATCAACGCCACGTCGACTGCTGCCCAGCTGGGCGAAGGCCACTGTTCGACGATGTGTAGGGTTTTGCTGCGCAGCACGTCGGCAGCATTGGATCGGACCTCTGCCTCGGGGCTGTGCACCAGGACCCGGGCATCGTTCAGCAGCTCGCCGGAGCGAAGCATGGGTCCCGGTAGCACTGCTGGCAGGCGCAGGCGCACGTGTAGTCCTTTGGGGCCGCCTTGGATGCTGAGTTCGCCCCGTAGGCGGGCGACCAGCTCACGGCCAAAGGCCAAGCCGATCTGCGTGCGGGCAAGCTCCACGCTGTCCTCGTCTGCGCCGAGGGGGGCAGAGTCGTGAAGGTGCAACTCCACCCAGGGGGTGTGCAAGGCTGAGCGGATGGCCAGCGAGCGATCCAAGGACGAGACCGGTCTCTTGAGCAAGGCGGCCACCAAGCTGGAGAGTAGGCTGGCCAGCCGAGCTGGGCTGGCATGGACTGGCGGAGCGCGATCGATCTCGACGCTGACTCGAATGGCTTGCAGGTCGGTTCGGGCCAAGCCCAACACCCGCTGGAGCACGCGTCGCAAGTCCAGGTCGCGCTCGGCCTGATCGATAGGGCCGTAGGACTTGATGTCGTTGACCAGGTTGTTGATGCGCGCCATGCCATTTTGGCACTCGTCGATCAGCCCCTCAAGTTCGGCCAATCCTTCGGGCCAGTTTGCTTGGCGCTTGTAGGCCTGGAGCTGGGCGGGGTTGCCATGCAAAAGGGCCAGGTCCACGCCGTAGGAGAGCAGAGGCTGAAGGTCTTGGATGCAAGCGCGGGTCTCCTCTAAGTTGGCCATCACAAACGTGGCCGGATTCAAGATTTCGTGGGCCAGTCCCCACGACAGGCGTCCGATCAGCTCCAGACGCTCTTGCTCTAGAGCTTGGGTGTGGCTCAGGGTGAGCAGACCGAGGGCTTTTGGCTCGCTCATGGACACGGATAGAGCGGCCTGACAGGCGTTCCATGCCAGTGCTTTGGGCACGACATCGACGGCCCCGGCACGCATGCAGGCTACTGCTTGGGCGACGCTGGAGTGATCTGCGCAGACCACGACCGGTAGCGTGCTGGTCGATAGAAGCTCGGAAAGATCCTGGGCATTTTGGTGGACGAGTATGCAGTCGGCGTGGGGCAGGGCCAATGCCAGGTCCGCCAGAGAATAGCTTCTGCTGAGTGAGCCCACCCCGGGCCAAGGGATTGGAGCGACGTTGGGCGCGCAGAGCTCTATCAGGTGCATCGTCTGCCTCCGTCTGTGGCGATGTTATGAGGGGAGTAGAGCATCTGGAGCGTGAGATGGCGGTCGTTGAGGTTCAGGGCCTGGAAAAGCGCTACGGCGACCATGCTGCCCTGGGCGGTGTGAACTTTCAGATCCACGCGGGTGAGGTTGTTGGATTCTTGGGGCCGAACGGTGCCGGCAAGTCTACGACGATGAAGATTCTCACCGGATTCATCACCGCTAGCGCTGGGTCTGCAATGGTTGCTGGTGTGGACGTGCTGGAGGACCCCGTCCGCGCCCGAAGCCACTTGGGCTATTTGCCCGAGGCCAGCCCGGTCTACCCGGACATGCGCGTGATGGAGTACTTGGAGTTTGTGTCCAACGTGCGCGGCTTGGCTGTTGCAGAGGGGGCTGCCGCCGTAGAGCGCGCGATCCAGCGCTGCGGCTTGGACGAGCGGCGTCAGCAGGTCATTGGCACCCTGTCCAAGGGGTTCAAGCAGCGCGTGGGTATTGCTCAGGCCATCTTGCACGACCCGGACATTCTGATCTTGGATGAGCCGACCTCGGGCTTGGATCCCAACCAAATCATGGATATCCGGGCCCTGATTCGCGAGATCGGTGCCAAGAAAACGGTCATCTTGAGCACCCACATTCTGGGAGAGGTGCAGGCTACCTGCGATCGGGTGTTGATCATCAATGAGGGGCTCATCGTCGCCGATGGACCCACGGAAGAAGTCACTCGGGCTGCCTCGGGAGACCTGGTTCATCTGAGTCTGGCCCCCGGCAAGGTGGTGCAAGAGACCGCCCGCATCATCCAGGCGATGTCGAAAATTACGGGTGTGGAGAGCGTTCGTCATGTGACCGGTCATGCAGTGGTCGAGGGACAGATCGATCTGCAAATCCACGGCCAAGGGGAACTGCGTCCTGAGCTTTTCCACACCGCCGTGCGCTTGGGATGCGTGATCTTGGAGCTGCGCCAAGAGCGCCGGAACCTGGAAGAGGTCTTTAGGCAGCTGACCCGGGCGTAGGATCAGGTGACCTTGTCCAGCTGCATGGTTCTGGCCTGGGCGACGATGCGCTTCATCTTGTCGGTGTTCAGGCCGAGCAGGCGGCGGGCGCCGTTGACTTCTGCTCTCTCTTCGCGGAGCTGCATGCCGTCCGGCCCGCGCAGAGCAAGGGTGAGGTGCTCGGCCACTGCACTGGCCACCAAGAGGGTCGCGGTGATGGGGTTGGGCACTTCGGCGACGTAGACGTGATGGTGGTGTCGAAATACCGAGAGAACGCCCTCGGGCAGGTCCCAAGTCTTGCTGACCTGGGCAGCGATAAGCGGATGGGACTCCTGGGCTGCTTGCCAGGCTATGGCGAGCGGTGGTGCGGATTCTCCACGAGGGACCTGCCCTAAGCTCATCAGTGCGGTGGCCATGCCAAGGTCGGCCAGCAGCGCGCACATGCTGGCCAGGGGTTGAGGAATGCGACTGTGGTGGTTGATGGCTTTGCACAGTCTGGATCGAACCTGTGCAAAGCGCATGAGCTCCCTGACTTTGGGCTCGTATTCTGGGGCCCGAAACACCTGGGTGCGCTTGCTGGTCTGCATGACCAGTTCCCGCATTCCGTCGACTCCAATGCGAAGGCAGGCCTGTTCGAGACTCTCCAACGGGCGGGTGCCGTGGACTGGGCGGCGTGCCTGAGTCAGGAGTGCAGCAGCCAGGGTGGCGTCTGTCCTGATCACAGCCAGGACCTGCTCGGCTTTGAGCTGAGGATTGTGGGTAAGGCGCCGGACTTCCCAGGCGGTCTTGGGAAGCATCGGGAGCTGAAAGCCTGGGGCGGCGAAGTTCTGCTCCAGGCGTTGCACGCAGTCCCCGACAGGATCGCTAAGCTCCGCCAAGCCCAAGCCGTAGTTGGCGAACGTATTGGTGACCACGAAACCTCCTGAACAGGGTTTCGGATCAGGGGGCGAGGTGCTTGAGCCCGCGAATGAGTAGGAGGGTGGTCGGATTCCAAAGAAACAGCATCCCAGGGGTCTCTGGGGCGGGGATCGGTTTCACCAGAATGGACAGGCCCAAGACGTTGATGCCAGCTACTCCTCGGAGTCCAGGGTCAGCAGAGCGTCCCGTAGCTCCTCGTAGTCACCGTTCTTTCCCAGGTCGTACAGGGTCAGGTTGAACACGCCGGCGATCTTGCCGCTGGGGTCCACCAAGACCACATCCCGGTAAGAGACACTCCACTGTGCCCACACCGTCTGCTCTTCGGTGTCTTGAAGCCAGGGCAGTTCTCGCCCTTGGGTGAAGCCCTCGTTTCCGCTGTCAAAGCCCACCTCGTTCACACCGATGATGGCGATGGAGTCGGGAAGCTCGGCTTGCATCTGATCCAGGTAGCCAAACTGGCTACTGCAGTAGGGTCACGTCGCGTGTCCGAAGTACCAAGCGGAGACCCGGTCCAAATACTGGGAGGGGCCCACCAAGCTCTCGAAGCTCTCGCTGGTGGTGTTGACGTCCTCCAGCTCAAAGTCTGGCGCCTCTGCGCGGTCTCCCAGGGGCGACGTCAGCAGGGACGCCAGGGGATCGGAGCTGGGGGAACTACAGGCCAAAGTCAGCAAAAGCATGGGGGTCCTTTAATCTAAACGGTCAAAGAAGTCTCTGAGCAGGGAGCCGTCCCAGCTCTCGTCCGGGCCGTGGCCCATGCCCTCGACCACGTTCAGAGTGCTCTCTAAGCCCAGGCCTTCCATTCGGGTCTGGGCATCGCGTGCAGCGTCTACCCATCCGGCGTCCTCCGAGCCGGCCACGTGATGGACCGGGACGCACTCCAGCGATGCGAGTAGGGCTTCATCCGTCTCCTCTCCGAAGGTACCCGGTAGGCCGGTCAGGCTGCGGAAAGGCGCTGGGGTGTCCACGGCCAGGGGATAAGCAATGCGGCCGCCGGATGAGTGACCAACCAGGTGTACCTGCGTGCTGTCGTGATCGAAGCACCCCTGGAAGGCGGCCAAGCTGTCCAGGGCCACTTGGGCTCGGTCGCTGCCCGCGCCGCTGGTGTGAGGGACGATGACCCAGGTGTTTTCTACCTCGGGCATTTTGGCCAGCCACTGAAAGTAGTTGTTCGTTGCGCTGCCGATGTCGGCAGGTCCTCCGGGCAGGAAGACGATCACGGGCAGAATCTGGGTGGGTTCTACGGGGACGCTGAGCAAGTAGCTTCCCTGGGTTCCGTCGATCTCCAGCAGACCCTCCTCTAACTCGG
Source organism: uncultured bacterium (assembly GCA_905480105.1). Lineage (GTDB taxonomy): Bacteria > Myxococcota_A > UBA796 > UBA796 > CAJQPC01 > CAJQPC01. The sequence goes on from CAJQPC010000145.1 coordinate 52,588, forward strand.
GGCAGGTGTCTAAGGGTTCAGTGGCCAGTGGAAGCGGCTCAGGGCAGCCCTCATCGATCACGCTGGTGTCATTTGTGGCGTCTGGGGTGTCGTTGGGCTCGGCGGGGCCTGCGGTACAGGCCAGGAGTAGAAGCAGCATGTCCAAGGAGTAGCACCGGGGGTTAGCCTTTGCAGGTGAAACGCCTGCTCCCCTTGCTTCCTTGGCTGCTCGCACCCCTGGTGCAGCTCCCCTTTGCGTATGGGGCGGTGGTGCCGCCCGAAGGGTGGCGGGTGCTGGTGGAGTGCGTGGCATTCTGGGGACTGGGGCTCATTCAGCTGCGTTTTGCTCCGGAAGGGGTCGCCCGTTCGCCTCTGGTGCCAGCGGCCCTGCTGCTGCTGGGCGCGGCATGGCTGCACTTGCCTGCTGGCCTGGTGATGACCTTTGCTGCGGTGGTGGGCTTGGTGCTCCTGGGCGTGGTGGCGCTGCGTGTCTTGGAGCCGGTCTCCAGCTGGTGGGCGGGCCTACTGGTCCTGCTGCCTGCGGTCTTAGGTCAGCGCTTGGTGGTGCTCTCCGGCAGCCATGTGGGCGACCCAGTTGGGGAGCTGCGCAAAGAGTTGGTCGGGGCTGTGAGCCCCCGGATTCCTGCGACCAGCCAGGGACCCTTGATTCTCTTGGTCACCGTGGACACGCTTCGTTGGGACAAGGCCCAGGACATGGAGAGCGTTCAGCGCATCGCAGCCGGAGGCGGGTATTGGCCGCGTGCGATGGCGACCTCGAGCTGGACCTTGCCTAGTTTGGCTTCGCTGATGACAGGCGTGTCACCGGACGAGCATGGGGCCGGGGCTTCGGGCTTGGGGTACCGGTCGGTCAACGCCAATATTCCGCTATTGGCAGAGGAGCTGCGGGCTCAGGGCTACGCAACGGCAGCCTTTGGGGCGAACCCATTTGCCTCCAGTTCGACGGGTTTGGAGCGGGGGTTTGAGCTTTTCTTTCATGTGAATGAACGGGCTGCTCATCGCCTGACCTTTGCTGGGCGACCGGTGCACGCCGACAATTACTGGGCAGGAGAGGGGTTGGTGGATCGGGCGGTGGACTACCTGGTCGATGCCCCAGAGCAGGGTGCTTTTGTTTGGGTGCATCTGCTGGATGTGCACCTGCCGCACCGCCACGCCTCGAAACAGAGCTCGGTCTTGGGTTGGCGCCGCTCGGACTACCTGAACGCGGGCATCGTCAGTCCTCAGCAGCGCCAGGATACCCGCGTTGGCTATGCCTCCGAGGTGGCCTACATCGACCATCAGGTTCTGCGCTTGTTGGATGCCTTGGCGGAGCGGGGATTGGAGGAGGATGCGGTGATCCTGTTCACTGCAGATCACGGCGAGGAGCTCTGGGACCACGGCGACTTTGAACATGGGCATTCTCACGCCGGCCAGGTCATTGATGTGCCCTTGGCCCTTCGGCACCCTGGCTTTGTGGGCACTGGGGAGGGAGTGGCCAGCTTGGTCGATGTGGCACCGACACTGCTGACGGCAGCAGGTTTGTCGCCTGTCGGGATTGACTTGGCGCAAGGTGTTCCCGCCGAGCGCATCGCAGTGGCTGTGGGCAACAAATACGTGGCCCATGCAGCCAGCGCGCGCCAAGGCACGCGCCGGGTGGTTCAGCCAGCCCAAGGGCAAGCGTGGTGGGTTGATCTGGCGGTGGACCCCCAAGGGCTGGACCGACAGGCGCCTCTGGCTTCGGACCCTTTGCTGAGAGCGCTGGGTCAGGTTCGTCTTGACCAAAGCGGAAAGGCAGCCAAGGTGGAGCTAGAGGCGCTTCGAGCGCTCGGATACGTAGAATAGTAAGCGGCTTTCAGCCGCGCTGATGAGTCGGTCGCTGGTGGCTCCTTTCGACCTTGGAGTTCTCTTCTCGGCGGGTCAGGTAGGCGGTCTGTAGACAGCGGACCACATCCAGCTCGCCGTAGTAGGCCGCATCGCAGGACTGCACCATTGGGCCGGCGCTCCAGACACCCACCGCGTGCTCAACGCATGAGAGCTGGTGGATGCTGCTGTACAAGGCATCGTCACAAGCCTGGATGGTGGCCTGCATGTGTGCGATGGGAGGGGCTGCGTGACGGGTGCTGGCCTGGGCCGAGGCTTGGATGCAGCGCTGGGTGTTGGTGTCGTCGTAGAAGGCATCATCGCAGGCTTGGATCAGTGGAGAGATGTCCTGGGACAGGGGGGCGGCCTGTAGGCAAGCCAACTGCTGGGACTCTCCAAAAAAGGCGTCATCGCAGGCATAGATCATGGGAGCCGGATTCACTCGAAAGTCCTGGCCCGCGACCACACACGCCAGGTCCATGCCGGCGCTGTAGAACGTATCGTCGCAGGCGCTGATAACGCTGGCCAAGTAGCTGACTGGCTGTTGCCCAGGTTCGCTTTGCCTGTGTCCGCTCTGACCCTGTTGGCCGTGGCCGCTGGCATGGCCCTTGCCGCGCTGGGTGGCTGCTTGCCGAATGACCATGCGATCAGCACCGTTTGTGGAGCGGACCATCCACGCCCCACGTAGCGCGAAGAGCTGCACGGAGATGGCTTGTTTGCCTTGCGGTTCTTCGGGCAGTTGGATGGTCCCACTGGCGTTGTTTAGCGGCGCGCTCCAGAGCAATTCTTGGCCCTGGAATACCGCAAGGGTGGCAGGGGCATCGCGCACCACAAGTCCCTGCCAGCTGGTGCTGTCCATTGCGTAGCGCAGCTTGGTTCCTTCGAGGTTGGCGTGGGTCAGGGTCAGGTCGCCTTGGGGAACGCCGGCCAGGGAAACTGCGGTGAGTGCTGCGATGTACATCATGTCTTTCCTCCTTCTGTTCCGTGGACGGACTGGGCTCCTCGCTCTTCGTTTGGGTGACAAGTCTCGACGAAACGGGACAGTTTTCTGGACCCATTACGCGAAGGCCGACGTGACCAGCGAGCCCCTACCGGGCCTGCTCGCGTTACATCGCCCCCATGACCGCACTGCCCAATCTGCACCCGAACGCCCGGGTGGATCTCCACATGCACAGCGACCGGTCCGACGGTCGATTTTCCCCCGAGCATGTGCTCAAGCTGGCCGGCGAATCGGGCTTGGATGTGATCGCGTTGACGGATCATGACCTGCCAGCACAGCTCCCAGAGGGCCCACAGCAGGTGGCTGGGAACAGGGTCCACGTCCTGCACGCGGTCGAGGTCAGTGGGTGGCACGGCGACCAAGAGCTGCACTTGCTGGTCTACTTTCCTGGCGCCATGCCTGAAGATTTTCGGCTCTTCTGCACCGAGTTGGCCAAGCATCGGGCGGATCGCTACGAGCGCGCCCTTGAGAACTTGGCCCTGGAAGGGGTGACGCCGCCGGACCAAGCCAGCCGCGACGGAGAGCGTGCGATCACGCGCCTGCACCTGGCTCAAGCCCTTGTCGACGCAGGCCACGCCGATAACCTGCGCCAAGCCTTTGGAAAGTGGGTGGGCAACCACACCGCCAAGGTGCCCCACGTGACCCTGTCCATGGCCGATGCCATCGCACGCGCGCGGGAGGCGGGCGGCCTGACCTCGTGGGCCCATCCTTCTCTGGATCAGGCGCGGGCCTATCTACCAGAGCTTGTGGAGCTGGGCGTGCAGGGGGTCGAGGTCTTCCGTCCGCGAGTGGGCTCCAAGACCCGACGCGAGTTGGGGCGTTTCTCCCGGAAGAACAGCATTGTCGCCACCGGTGGATCGGACTGGCATGGCTGGTACCGCCACGAGTTGGGGGAGTTCAGCGTTCAGGCGCAGCAGCTGGGCGGTTTCTTCCAGGCGCTGAAAGCTTTGGCTTAGGGGCGGACTCCTTGGGCGGGACGCTTCTATTTCCCAGCTCTTGAGCTGGCGGAGCTGTTGAGCAACAGCCCATAGGAAACGGCGCTGAGGATTGCTCCTGAGCGCCGTCCGTATTCTCAAGCCGTGGGGCCTGTAGAATTATCCCAGCAGGGTCTGCAGCTGCGTGGCCAAGCCCAAGTTGTCGGCGGTCAGCTTGCCGGTCATGAAGAGCTGCATGGCCATGGAGGGGTTGTCGAGGAGTGCCTCGAAGTCGTCCTTGTTCACGTTGATGGTGCAGTCTGCGCCATCGGCTGCGCCCTCGGCCACTGCGCCTGCCGCAAGGTCGATGGTGTAGCTGGTGCCGCCGTCGATGTTGAACGCGAAGCTCGCGCCGATGTCCTTGACTGCGGGCTCGTTCTCGATCTTGGCGGGGATGGTCTTGGTGAAGAATTCAACGTGGTCAGCCATGGGTCACTCCGAAGGAAGGGGTCAAGGGGGAGTCTGAATACTCATTCAGTTGCCCCTAGGGCCTAACGCCCAGGGGGATGGGTTGCTACAGCTTGCGGCGCATCAGCCAGGTGGTGAGCGCGCCGGCGACGGCCAGACCAGGGAAGAGCAGCATCGCCAGCAGGACCGAGAGCACCAACTGGGCAACACTGGCGTTGAGTTGGCCTCCCTTGGCCTGGTTCGCGCGGATGGCGATCTGGTCTTCTTCGCCGACCAACCAAGCCACAGCGTTCATGAACAGGTCCAAGTTCTGACCATTGATCAAGAGCTTGTTGCTGGCAAAGTCCGAGTCCCCAAAGACGATGACTCGGCCGCCAGCGGCGGGGGTGGGCTGGTTGCTCAGTCCGTCTCCGATTGCGATGACGCTGGGGTCGGTGATCTCCGCCAGCGCGATGACACCGATGGACCCGATGCGATCGGATTCGTCGGCGGCCAGCTCGCTGCTCAAGGCCAGCATGGGGTCGCTCTCAGCCCAGGACTCCGGTGTGGTGCGGGCCAAGACTTGGGCGTTGATGCCCTGGGGAGCGTTGGGGTCAACCTCCACCGACCGGGCCAGCTCCATGAGCACAAAGCCGTTGAGCTCGTTGACCACCGGGTGGTAGTCAAAGGACTCCGGCAGCAGCATGACCATCGAGGCGTCCAGCCCGGCTTGAAGGAACTGAGGGTCCGCCTCGATCACCAGGTCTTCGCCGACGGTAATGCCGTATCTGGCCATGTCCCTGGCGAGCATTGGGGTCGCTGCACCCACTGCGCCGTCTACCAGTCCAAAGGGCTCCAGCAGCACCATCAGGGCACCACCTTCGGCCACATACGCCGCCAGAACCTCGAGCTCGATGGGCAAGAAGTCCTGGGAAGGACCGGCCACCAAGACGACCTCGCAGTCAGGGGGCACGGCGCGTTGTTGGAAGGGGGAGAAGTTCCGGGCCGTGTAGTTTCCACCTTCGGCCTTGATGATCACGCCACCAAAACCCATTTCATCCATGTCGTTGTCCAGCTCGCGCTCGCCGTGGCCGTTGGTAAAGCAGAGAATGTGCTCCTGGCCAGCGGTGAGGTTGATCAGAGCGTTGGTGAGGGCCTCCTCGCCAAAGTCGGTCTCTAGGCGGCGGCTCTTGTCGCCCATCTCCAGAATCACGGTGCCGTAGCGGGAGGTGATGCCGTTGGATTGAGCGAGCATGGGCTCCGCGTCGGGATCGATCATCTCTAGCTCCAGCATCGGACTGTGCTGGGCATAGCTATTGAATCGCTCCTCAAACGAGGCCCCGACGTCATCGGCTTCCAAAGCAAAAAAACCGCTGACCTTGATGGGCTGGGTCAGGCCTTGGGCCACCTTGATGGACTGTTCGCTCAGGGTGAAAGTGCCTGAAGAGGTCACATCCCAGCGCTGGTCGTAGCGCTTGGCCAGCACATTGGCGGCGATGGCGATGCCCAGGGCGATGATGACGAGCAGGACTGCACCGCCGGCCAGGGAGGTGTTCTTAGCCTTGGCCACGGTGGATAGGTCGTCGCGGTCCAGCCAGAGGTACGCGATGAGCAGGGCGGCGCCGATGCCGCCCACCACGCCAAAGGCGGTCTGGATCTCTTGCAGGGCTGCGTAGGAACCCAGGAAGGTGAGCACCAAGGCGCCACCCAAAAGACCCAGGATCCAAGCGTATTTTTGAAGCTTGTTCATGCTGAACTATCTCCACCGGTAGGCTTCGACACGCTGGTGCGTGACGAAGAGGAAGAAAGCGACGAAGCTGCCGAAGTAGACCAGATCCTTGGTGTGGATCAGGCCCTTCTGCATGTCTTCCGTCCGGTTGACCAGGGAGACAAAGGACAGGACATCCTTGAGGCTCCCTTGGAATCCGGTGGAGCCCAAGCTGCCCTCGGCCCAGCCCAAGAGCCAGAACATGAGCAGGATCCCAAAGGCCAGGATCATGGCCACCATCTGGTTCTCGGTGAAGCTGCTCGCCATCAGACCGACCGCCATGAAACAGGCGGTCATCATGGTCCAGCTCAGGTAGCAGCTGGCCATGATTCCAGGGTCGGGGTCGCCCATCCAGAAGAGCAGAGTGGGGTAATGCAGAGTGCCCAAGAAGAGCACCAGCACAAAACTTAGAGCGCCCAGGTACTTGCCGAGCACGATCTCCGCGGTGGAGATGGGGCTGGTCAGGAGCAGCTCCAGGGATTTGGCTTTGCGGTCCTCTGAGAACAGCCGCATGGTCAGTGCGGGGCACAAGAAGAGCAGGATGATGTTTGCATTTCCAAAGAAAGGCGACACCAGGTACTCGTCGACGTTCATCTCTGCTGGGCCGTATGGGTCAAAGCCCATGGTGGCGGCCTGTTCGGAGTAAAAACCAAGGAATATCGTGAAGAAAAAGCCGGTGAGCAAGATGTACCCGCACAAACTCAGCCAGCCCACAGGGGTGGCGAAGTAGTTGCGCAGCTCTCGCTTGGCGATGGCCAGTATGTTGCCCATCACGCCTCCGCTTGTTGGGTCAGGTGGAGGAAAATGTCTTCCAGGCTCTGGCGGCCGGAGAACTCCAGCAGGCCATAGGGCACGGCGGCGGCTGCCACTTGTTCACGGATGTCACCGGGTTCGGTGAACAGGGAGATGGTGCCGGCCTCGCCAGGGGTGACCTTGAGAACTCCAGGGATGGCGCTCAGGGTGTCCAACAGCCCCTCGGGGCGGACAACGCTCAGGTTGATGGTGCGACCCCCCAAGACTTTGGTCAGCTCGCTGATCGGCCCTTGGCCCACCATCTTTCCGTTGTTGAGGATGACCACCCGTTCGCACATCGCCTCGATGTCGCCCAGCACGTGAGTGCTCAGGATTACTGTACGGTCTTCCTGAGCGAGTTCCTTGAGCAGGTCCCGGATCTCTACGCGCTGTGCGGGGTCGAGCCCCGAGTAGGGCTCGTCAAGGATCAGGACTTCGGGGTTGTGGACCAAGGCTTGGGCCACGCCGCATCTCTGACGAAAGCCCTTGGAGAGGTGGTCGATGATGCGGTGGGCCACTGGGGCCAAGCCGACCCGGTCGATGGTGGCCTCGGCTGCGCCGTTGATGTCGTCGACTCCCTTGAGACGTGCGGCGAAGCGCACGTAGTCCCGCACCTTCATGTCGGTGTATAGCGGAGGAACTTCGGGTAGATAGCCGATCCTCCTCTTCACCTCACGGGGGTTCTCGAAGACGTCCTGGCCGTCCAAAGTAACCCGGCCCTCGGTCGCCCCCAGGCTGCCTGCGATGATGCGCATTGTGGTGGTCTTACCGGCGCCGTTGGGGCCCAAAAAGCCAACGACTTCTCCCTTGGGCACCTGGAAGCTGAGCTCCTGTACCGCAGTTGTGGCGCCGTAGCGCTTGCTCAGTTTCTCGACCTTGATCATCGAATCACCTTCGTGTCGCTGCATCTTCGGCAGCGAGGGCCCAGGTATTGCCCGAGGGGTACACGTCAAGTGGAAGATTCGCGGTATTGAACAGAAGAGAGGGGCCTGCTTGTGTATACAAGGGTTGCAGCGCTATCCTGTGGTCCTTGTAACTCCGGGACCTCCCATGATGAACCGCTTTGCTCTGCCCCTTTTTTTGGGTCTACTGACTGCCTGTAGCGCTGATTGGGCTGCTGTGGACGCGGATGGTGACGGAGTGCCCTTTGGCCTGGATTGTGATGATCTGAACGGGAACGTGGGAGACCAGATCGAGATTTGGTACGACGGAATCGATCAGGATTGCGACGGAAACGATGCGGACATGGACGGCGATGGCTTTGTGCCCAGCTTCTACGCGGCGGATTTTCCGAATGCGTGGCAAAACTTTCCGGCCCACATCGCTTCGGGCGACTGCTGGGACAGCACGCTGGAGATCCCCGAGAACCAAGTGGTTGTGGCTGGCGCGATCCAGCCCAGCGCCGACCTGGTCTTTCCTGGGGCAGAAGACCTCTGGTACGACGGAGGGGATCAGGACTGCGCGGAGAACTCGGACTTTGACCAGGACGGGGATGGTCAGGACAGCCAGTGGATTGAGAACGTCTCTGGAGACGTCGGGACAGACTGCGCGGACGCCATCGAGGATCTTTCCGTTGTGCAGGACGACGACTGTGGTGTTCCTGCAGACATTCAGCCCGTGGACATCTTCCTGGGCGCCACCGACACCCCCTACGATGGCGTAAACCAAGACTGTGGCGTTGATGAGGTTGGAGGGTTCGAGAACGACCACGACGCGGATGGCGACGGTTTTGTCTACTGCGAGGAGTGCGACGACTCGGACGCAAACATCTTCCCGAACGAGGGCATCGAGGAGCTCTGGTACAACGGCGTAGACGAGAACTGCGACGGAAACGATGGGGACCGGGACGGCGACGGCTATGTCGACGCCGCCTACATTGCTGCATTCCCGAGCACTTGGGACTCTGAGGCCTTTACGGGCCACGCAAGGGTTGTCTTGGACAGCTTCGGAGACGAGGTCGTAGGCTTGGCTGCAGTGGACTGCTGGGATGACCCAACCACTACCCCGACGGACTTCCAGCCCCTGGGCGGCCTGGCTCCCCTGGATCCCGACCAGGTTTACCCCCGCTCCAAGAGCGACGCCCCTCTGGATGTTGTCTACGACGGCATAGACGCGGACTGCTGGGGCGACTCGGACTTTGACTCGGACCAAGACGGTCACGACGCCGGGGATGTGTCTCAGCGCGGCGGCGGTGTCGGGGATGACTGCGACGATGCCGACCCCTCGATCTTCCCGGGTGTAGACCTGAGCGGAATAGAGGCAGTAGAGAGCTGTGACGACGTGGACTCGAACTGCGATGGCAGCACCAACGATGTCGATTCTCTGGGCTGCGCCAACTACTACATCGATGCAGACTCAGACAGCTATGGCGTCTCGGGCGGCTTTGTCTGCCAGTGCGAGTCCGAGGGCAGCTACACGTCGCTGCTGAACACGGACTGCAACGACTCCGACTCCGACGAGTACCCAGGCGCTCCAGACTTGTGCGACGGCCAGGACAACGACTGCGACGGCAGCCTGGAGAGCGACGAGCAGGACGACGATTCCGACGGATACGTTGAGTGTACGTGGCCGGCTTCGGGTTGGGACAGCGACTCGGCGTCCATGACGGGCGATGACGACTGTGACGATACCGACCGCAGCATCTACCCCAGCGCGACTGAGCTCTGCGATGGCCAGGACAACGACTGTGACTTTAGCCTTGCCAGTACCGAGAGCGACTTAGACAGCGATGGTTATGTGGCCTGCTCCATCGACAGCGGCGGCTGGAACGGGAGCTCCGTGCCCACGGGTTACGATGACTGTGACGACGCCGAGGCGAGCACCTACCCAGGTGCCACCGAGCAAGTCGCCGACGGCGTAGACAACGACTGCGACTTGGTTGAGACCTGCTACGCGGACGTAGACGAGGATGGCTTTGGGGACCCCGATGCCACGGCGGAGACCGGCGCCTCCAACTTCAACTGCGACCGGGACTTTAAGGGCCTGGCAGACGACGCGGATGACTGCGACGACACGGACGATACCGTCTATCTCGGCGCCGACGAGCTCTGTGACGGTCAGGACAACGCCTGCTCGGGCAGCATCGACACGGACGAGGTTGACAACGACTCCGATGGCTATGTGGAGTGCGCCGACGACGGCAGCGCCTGGGCTGGCTCCAGCATCACTGGCTACGAGGACTGCGACGACACTGTGAGCACGGTCTACCCCACCGCCACGGAGACCGCGGCGGACGGTGTGGACCAGGACTGCGATGACGTGGACACCTGCTACCGAGATGCGGACAAGGACGGCTACGGTTCCACCACGGAAGTGGACGGTATTGATCTGAACTGCGATCGTCCTGGGGCCAAGCTGGCCGACGACAGCTCGGACTGCGACGACACGGACGATGTGGTCTATCCCTCGGCCACAGAGCTCTGCGACGGTCAGGACAACGCTTGTGCGGGCTCAGTGCCCACCGACGAGACCGACGACGATGGCGACAAATACGTGGAGTGCTCCGACGACGGCAGCACCTGGGTAGGCGATTCTATCTTAGGCTACGAGGACTGCGATGACACCGATGCCGACAGCAACCCCGGCGAGAGTGAAATCTGCGATTCATCCAACACCGACGAGGACTGCAACGGGGTCGCTGACGACTTGGACGCCGGAACCCTGACCGGGTCCAAGACCACTTGGTACGTGGACGGCGACTCGGACAACTACGGAGACGAGAACGACGGCGGCACAGCTCTCTGCGAACAACCCAGCGGCTACGTCAGCGACAACAGCGACTGCAACGATGCCAACGGCAGCGTGAGTCCAGGCGAGACCAGCGACGCGGTGGGCGACGAGGTGGACCAAGACTGTGACGGTACCGAGCTCTGCTACCTGGACAGCGACGAAGACGGCTTTGGGAGCACCAGCACGGTGGCGTCGACCGCGGATGAACTCTGTGAGACGGCCGACGGGGAGTCCACAGTCAGCACCGACTGTGATGACGGCGACAGCTCGATCAACCCCGATGGGACCGAGGTCTGTGACGACGATGACGACGACGAGGACTGCAGTGGCACCGCGGACGACCTGGACAGCGGCGTGGACGTGAGCACCATGACCGCCTTTTACGTCGATGCGGACACCGACTTGTACGGCGATGAGACCGACACCGGCACCGACTATTGCGATGCGCCCTCCGGCTATGTCTCGGACAACACGGACTGCTTGGACTCGGACTCTGGCGTAAATCCAGGCGTGACGGAAGTGCGCGGCGATGCCGTGGACGATGACTGCGATGGCACGGCGGACCCCTACCTGCTCTCCGACATGGGCACGGGAGACTTGGTCATTACCGAGATCATGATCAACCCCGCTGCGGTGGCCGACAGTCAAGGCGAGTACATCGAGGTCTTCAACAACTCCGGTGGCGAGGTCGATTTCGAAGGCTTGTACTTCACCAATGACAGCAACCGGGCGGCCGAGGTGACCTCGGGCGTGGTGGTGACCAGCAGCGTGGTGGCCGACGGCGACTATTTCCTGATCGGTCCAAGCAGTGATTCAGGCACCAACGGTGGCTACTCCCCAGATGCGACCTACACTTGGGGGTCCGGTGCTTCGGCTTTCTCTGTGGGCAACGCTGGCGAGATTATTGGAATGTACACGGACAGCGGGGAGACGGTGCTGCTGGACGAGGTGGATTTCACCGACTCGAGCTACTTTGGCAGTCCTGTGGGCCCGTCAATGAGCCTGGACGACACCTACCTGGACGCCGACGCCAACGACCATGGCGGACACTGGTGTGAGTCGTCGACGGCCTTGAGCGGTGGTGACGATGGGACACCTGGCGCAGCCAACGACAGCTGCGGCTTTGTCTACGGCTTTTCTACGGACATTGAGCCGGTTCTGACCACCACCTGTGGTGGCTGTCATGGCGGTTCGGGTGGCTCGGGCAGCCTAAGCTTCATCGAGGACTGGGACTCCTTGGTGTACGTGAACTCCAATGACGTGGGCACAATGTTCTTGATCGATCCCTTCGACTCGACCCTCAGCTATCTTCAGCACAAAATCGATGGGACCCAGGCCACTGTGGGAGGGTCTGGCCAACAAATGCCTCGCGGCTCAGGCAGCCTGACCGCGGGTGAGATCACCATGATCGAGGATTGGATCAACGAAGGAGCACCCCAATAGTGAGCTTGCTTCTTCTGTTGGGTGCAGGGGCAGCCTTGGCGCAGGAGTGTCCTGTCCCTTTGGAGCCCGAGGCCATGGCCTTGCGCTTGGAGGCCGTAAAAGATGACGTGCTCTTTGGTGAGCCGTCCGCAAAGCAGGAACTCTCCGCCATCGAGGACAGCCTTCCTTGCTTGAATGGGCCCTTGGATCGAAGGGAGCTTGGCAAGCTGATGTTGGGTCAGGCGGCCTTCGGCACCTTTATGAGTCTGGACAGCAGCGTCTATTACGAGAGGGCTGCTGCACTGGGCGCTGGTGATCTGGACTACGGGCCCGAAGTCCAAGCCAAGCTGGATGGGGTGCAGCCAGCCCCCCCGGCGCTGCTCATTTTGGACTTTGAGCCTGACCCAGCTGTGCTCCTGGTGGACGGCGTGGTCACCTACACCACAGGCCCCAGGGAGATCGCCAGCGGTTGGCACATTGTGCAGTGGCTCCAGGACGACGGCTGGCAAGTTCGCGTGCTGGAGCTGGGTCCCAACGAAGAATTTGAGATCTCCGTGCGCGCTGTGGCAACTCCCCTACCTGAGCAGCCGCCCACCGAACAGGTCCCCAAAGAGCGCAGAGAGCCGCTTACAGTTGGTCGCGGCGGCGTAGCCAGCGCAGCGATGGGCTACCAGCTCGCCTTAACCAAGATTCAGCACCAAGATCAGACCTATGAGGGGCTACAAGGCGGCCCTGCCCTCATCTTGAGGGCCCGTAGCCACGGAGCGTGGCACCTTCGCCTGGGCGCGGAGCTGAGTCCAGGTGCCAGCGGCGCGCGATCAGGGTCGTCCACACGAGCACATCTGGCGGCCGGCTGGCAGCAGGATCAGGGCCTTGGCTTGGGACTTGCGTTGGGCCCTGTGTTGGGTGGTGCCTCTACCTTGGTGGCCCAGGCGGCCGGCGAGGACCCTCGTTTTGAGCCTGGTCGTGCTTGGGGAACCGCATTGATCGTCCAGCTCAAACCAATTGATCCGCTTTATCTGGAACTCCAAGGGCACTGGCTAGACGCCGGCGTTGGGGGAGCGCTCTTGGCCCAGCTTCAGGTTGGCGAACTGGGTCCTGTACCGCTGCTAATGAGCATCGGAGGCCAACACTGGCAGAGTGCCGAGGGTGGACGATTGTCCTGGGTTCAGGTGGGCGTGGGCAGCGCGTTCACGTTCTGAGCACAGGGCCCCGGTCCCCCAGCTTTGGGGACGCGTGGTACGCTGGTGGACGCTAGTCTGGCAGAACGGTGGCCCTTCCACTCAACACTGAAATTCTCGAGACGTTGGGCGAGGGCAGCTTCGGGGCGGTCTACGTCGCGTTGTTGTGCGAGGGCGCGATCCGTCGAACGGTCGTGCTCAAGGTGCTCAAGCCGGAATGGTCGGACCATCCTGAGATATTGGTGCGTTCTCGGGACGAGGCCACGCTGCTGGCACTGCTCAACCACGACAACATCGTGCGCGTCGAGCAGCTCATTGAGATCGAAGGCCGCCCGGCGTTGGTCATGGAGCACGTACAGGGCTTGACCTTGGAGCGGATTTTGAAGGGCAACGGCCCCTTGCCTGTGGGGATCGCAGTGGGGATCGCTGCCAAGGTAGCTTCGGCACTGGATGCCGCCTACAATCAGCGCCCTGCCGGGGCCAAAGAGCCCCTGCGAGTGGTGCACCGGGACATCAAGCCGTCCAACATCATCATCTCGGTGGCTGGTTCGGTGAAAGTGCTGGACTTTGGCACCGCTCGGGCTGAGTTCGGAGAGCGCGGGGCCCACACCTCAGCGCTCACTTTGGGCTCGCCCCTCTATATGGCGCCCGAGTGCTTCGACGGTGCCGAAGCGGACCCCACGGTCGACATCTACGCCTTGGGTTCCACCCTCTTCGAGCTGCTCGCTGGAGTGCCATTGGGGCGGCTTAGCGTTCACCCCGAGAAGCATGGCGTGAAGCTGCAGGAGCGCTTGGCACAGCTCAGCTCCCCAGAGCTGGTCGAAGGCGGACCGATTTTAAAGGCCGTGCGCAACCTCATCGGACGCTGCATGCGCTACGAGCCTCAGAGGCGTCCGACCGCCTCCGACATGCGGCGCCTCTGCAATGAGTTCCTTAAGCGACTGCCCCGTGGCACCTTGAGCATGGACCAGTTCGCTCAGGTCACCGTTGAGCCACTCTACATTGCCCGCGAGACGCACGACCCCATCCCACTCGACTCGACCTTGGGCCGCAGCGGTCTGCGAGATCTGGAGAAAGATGAGCCCAAGCCTTTGGGGAGCACCAAGCCTGAGTTGTCCAGTCCGGCCCCTGCGCCAGTCAAGCTGGAGCCGCCTCCGGCCGCCAGGGCCAAGCGGGTAGTCCTTCCGCCGCCGCCCCAAGACGAGGAAGAGGACCAGACCGGCATGGGTCGCCTGTTGCTCTTTGGGGCTCTTGGGATTCTTCTGGGATTGGCTGTTGTCGCCGGCATTCTGGCGTTGGTGCTCCAACAGCCTAAACCCACCGAGCCTGTGATCAGCCCTGAAGTTCAGCAGCCGGTGGTGGTCCCTGTGTTGGAAGCCCTCCCGGTGGAGCAGGTGGTCCCCGAGGCAGTGGAGCTTGCCAAAGAGGTAGAGAAGGCTCCGTTGGCCCCAGCTCCCCGCCCCGTCGCCAATGTCGGTCGTGGTTCAGGGGGCCAAGAAGCTGAAAGCGCGGGGCCTACTGCCCGGGTCGAGGTTCGCGTTGCTTCGGTGCCCGCGGGTGCGCGGGTGCGGGTTGGTGGTGAGAGTGTCCAGGCGCCAGGTTTGCTGAGCTTGCCGGGGGGCACCGTGACTGCACGGGTCAGCTTTCCGGACAGCAGCGGTGGTAGCTGCGTATTGACCGCCGTAGAAGGCGCCAAGTGGAAGTTCCGAGCCGATGCTGGTTCGGTGGTCTGCCCCTAAAGAGACCCGTTGCTAAGCAGCTCTTTTACAGGCTGCGCCGGCGTCTGGAGAGCACCAGGCTCAGGGCCAATGCGCCCAGTCCCCACAGTGGCGTGCTGCCCGTGTTGGAGCAGCTACTTTCCATCTTGGGGGTCTCGGTGGCGACGATGATCACGGTGACGGTGTCAGGCAAGCTGGTCTGGGCGCCGGAAGACACGGTGAGATCCCAACGGTAGGAACCGGGCTGCTCGACTGAGAACCGGGGGGTTGCCGAGGAGGGGTCGTCGAGCTCTGCCGGAGGTCCTCCGCTCCGAACCCAGGCGTAGCTCAGCTCTTCCTCGCCGCTTCCGGCGCCAGCCAGTTCGACTGTCTGTCCGGCGTAGGCCAGGAAATCCGCTCCGGCCTGCGCCTGCAGGACGGGCAGGGGAGGGGTGGTCTGGGCGTTGGCCTGGGAGGCCAACGACAGGGGGAGTAGGATGCTTAGCATTCAGGCAGGCTAACCCCTGCTCTTGTCCCCTGCTCGGGAGTGGTGTGCAGAACCTGGTCTTGGTCTTTGTGGGCGGCGGTCTGGGAGCCACCCTGCGCTATGGCGTCAGCTTGGCGGTGCCCGGGCACTGGGGGACTTGGATGGTCAATGTGTTGGGCAGCTTTTGTCTGGGCTTGATCTTGAGTCATCCTGGCTTTGGCGATCCCCGGCTGCGCTTGCTCTTGGGGACTGGCTTGATGGGCGGATTCACCACCTACTCCACCTTCAACACCGATACTTTGCGTCTGGTTCAGGAGGGGCAGGCGGGTCTGGCGGCCATCCATGTGGTCGCCACCCTGACGGTCTGCCTGGGCGCCGGGGCTCTGGGGCTTTGGTTGGGCCGCTGATCTGCAATAGTCGCGGGGCTTGCATCGTAGATATGGTGCCTTGCGGCACCTGCTCAAACCCAGTAATCTCCGACAATAGAAAGCGCCGAGGCGACTGGGTACAAGGTCGACGGTGCACAATTTAGAAAAGGGATCCCATGGGCCTGTTTGATCGAATGGCGAACGTCTGGAAGGGGTTCATCTCCCTTTGGGTCTCCGAAGTTGAGCAGAAGAACCCCGAGGCTGTCTACGAGGCCGCCATCGAGGAGCGTCTCAAAAAGCACAGCCAGCTAAAGAAAGCGGTCTCCGGGATCGTGTATCTGCGAAACAAGCTGACCTCGGAGCTGGAGCAGGCAGAGAAGCAGCTGGCGGAGATTCAGCTCCAAATCCCTGTGGCCGTAGAGGAAGGGGAAGATGACGTCGCTTTGGTGCTCCTCCAAAAAAAGGATGAGCTGACCGTCAAGATCATTCAGGTCTCCTCCGAGCTGGAGAAGATCAAGGTTCAGGCGGAAGAGGCCAAGAGCGGTCTTATTGCCTTCCAAGGGGAGATCGAGAAGCTCAAGCGCGAGAAGAACGAGGTGCTGGCCAAAAAGGCAAACGCCGAGGCGCGCATCTCCATCCAGGAGACCCTGGACGGCATGAGCACCGATGCGGACATCAAGGCTTTGGAGAACGTGCGCGAGCACGTGGAGAAGCTTCAGGCCGAGGCCGACGTTGGGGCCGAGATCAAGGGCGAGTCTCTGGACGACAAGCTCTCCAAGATCAAAGCCAAGACTGCCAATGCTGCTGCGCAGGGTCAGCTCGCTGAACTCAAGAAGCAGATGGCCGCGCGAAAGAGCGCTCAAGGCCAAGCCGCCGGCGTCAAGAAGACCATGTAGGTGAGCGGGCTCCCCGCCCCAACACCCCAGGCCGAAGACGCCTACGTCTCCTTCTTTGCCAATGAGAGCGAGGAGGCGCTGGTTCAAGCCATCCAGGCCAGCATGCGTGCTGGCCGTCCTGCTCTGGCTGGACGTCTTGTGGGGATGCTCGCCAGCGAGAGCGAGGACCCGGATGTGCTCAAGGCACGCCGGGCTGCGCGCATGCTCTGTCTGAGTGCCCCGACCCACTGGGAGGAGGAACTCCAGGACTTGCTCGAGAGGGTACGGGAGCGTCACCTACAACGGGCCACCAGCCGTTCTCGCCGCCGACTCAAGCACCCCGGCCGAGTGGGCATCCACCCCAAGGACCGTGCCCGTTCTCGGATTCAGAGGGGTGATGCGGGCTCTGCACCGCCGGACAAGCCTTCCACGGATTATGCAGTCATGGCCATGCCTAGTCCCCGCGAGCGCCTGCATGCCCTTGGGCGTGCCCTGATTCTACCCTTCGCCCGGCGTTGGTCCGCGATGGACGAGCGCCAGCGCCGTCACGCCTACGCCTTGGGCCTGATGGGCATGTTGGCTCTGGCCAACTTCCTGGTCTACACCACCTGGTTTGTAGAGGATGCGGGCATCTCCATGGCCTACGCCCGCAATGCTGCGGCCGGAGAGGGCTGGGTCACCTACGCTGGCGGCGAGCGGGTCGAGGGCTTCTCCAATCCCCTCTGGACCTTCCTGATGGGTCTGGGCTACCTGGTCGGCATCAACGGCTTTGTCAGCTCCAAGCTGATGGGCGCAGTCTTTGGCTTGGCCTGTCTGCCTCTCTCTTATGCCTTGGCTCAGGAAGCCCGATTTGAACGGAGTACCCGTAGTGGAGGGGACAACTTCCCACTGCTGGCACCCCTGCTGGTCTGCTTGTCCACCACGGTGGCTGTTTGGCACGGCTCCGGCCTTGAGAACAGCCTGTTCAACGTGTTGTTGCTCACCGGTATGTGGCGCACCCTGGTCGAGGGCCGGGATGGAGAGCACCGCTTTCCTCTGAGCGCTTTGGCTTTTGTGGGCTTGGCTGCGACCCGTCCGGAAGGCATCGCATACGGGGCTGTGGGTGGCTTTTTTTCCCTGGTGTTGGCCCTTCGCAACGGCAAGGGTTGGGTCCGTAAGGTGGGCCTGTGGCTGGGGGTCTTCTTTGTGCCCTATGGCCTGTTCCAGACCTGGCGTGTGTCCTACTTCGCGTGGCCCTTTCCCAACACCTACTATGCCAAGGTGGACGGCGAGAATCGCTTCCAGCCCTGGCGCTGGACCTCTCGTGGCTGGGACTACCTGCGCAACTACCTGCGGGCCTACCACTTGGGGATGTTTGCTCCGCTCATCGGCCTGGGATTGGTCACGCTCAAGGACTGGCGAAAGTGGGTGTTCACCTTCGGCGCGCTCCTCGCGGGCATTCTGATCGTCTGGGACGGCCGCGCAGGCCTGCCCGATGACTTTGATCCCGAGTGGCTGAACTGGCTGCAGCGCCATTGGGACCGCACCCGCATCACCACCGTATTGGTTGTGGCCGCAAGCACCCTGCTCCTCTCTTCCAAGGAGGCTTTCCAGACCCGCTTGGGTGTCTGCCTGATGGGCTTGGGCGCGCTCTTGCTGGGTGCGTACGGTCTGCCAGAGACCGTGCCCGATAGCTTGGTCACTGGCTTGAGCTACGGAGGGGCAGCGGTCATGGTGCTCAGCTTGATGGTGCACCTGGATCGCGGCGGCGCGGCTCGGGGCTTGATGGGCAGCATCTGCGCGGTGGGTGGCTTTTTCGTGCTGTATAGCGGCGGCGACTGGATGGCCCAGTGGCGTTTCGTCTCCTACATCATCATCCCCTTGCTGACCCTGGTCGCGGTGGGGCTCGCTGAGCTCTTGGAGTCTCTGCCTTTTGGGCACACGAAGGTGGTTCGCTGGGCCCTGGGCGTCCCGCTTGTTTTACTCTTCGCCGCGCCCAACCTCTGGCAAGCCCTCCACGCCGGAGGCCAGCCGGTCACCAGTGTCAACGACGTGCACCAGCGCGTTCGCTACATGCAGACCGTCCAGGACCGTATGCACATCGATCGGGTCAGCCTCTTCGATGTGGACATGGGCGCCCACATGTATTTTTCGGACTGGCGCATCGTGGACGTGGCCGGACTGGTGGACGTGTCCATGGGGCACCACATCTACCAGAAGGACTTTATCGTCGAGTACGTCTTCGAGGAGAAGAAGCCAACCTTCGCCCACCAGCATGCCAACTGGGCGCGCAAGACCAAGGTAGGCAGCTTGCCCATCTGGGATCAGGACTACATCGAGGTCCCTGGCTATCCCACCGGCAAGCTTGCCCTGCACATTGGCAACCATGTACGCCGGGAGAAGATCATGCGCCCGGAGTACGAGGGCCCGCCGGATCGCTGGGTGAGCATGGAGGGCGACCTGGAGTTCGAGGGCTGGCATGTGCCTTCCCCCGAGGTGCCTCAGGGCGGCAAGCTCTTCATTGAGTACTGGCTCAAGGCCGAGCTGCGCGAGCGGGACGTACAGGTCTTCGCGGTGTTGGAGAGCCCAGAGGGTCAGCGCCACATCGCGGCGGTCCCAGCTGCCTACGGCTACCTGCCGATCAAGCAGTGGCGGCAGGATGAGCACGCCCGCACACGCATCGACATTGACTTGCCCAAAGACCTGCCGCTAGGCAGGTACGCTCTGGGCTTTTGGATCTTAGACGCGGAGACTGGCGAGGTGCTCAAGCCCAGCGAGAAGCTGCCTCGCAATGCCTACCCCGGAGAGCTGGAGGGCAGCGTGCTCTGGCCGAACGTTGTGCACATCGTCAACGCGGCAGAGGCTGAAGGCCAAGCTGTGAACGATTTTGGCTCCGCCCTGGAGTGGGCCAAGGCTGGGGACTGTGATGCCTCCTGGGGCTCCTGGCGGCAGGCGCGCTACCACGTGTGGCACGACCAGGACTGGCGCGATGATCGCGAAGACGAGATGAACGATGCCCTGGCCGGTTGCTGGGTTCAGCTTGCCCAGGAAGCTGACAGTCGGCAGGACGTGGTGGCGGCGATCTACGAGGCTCGTTGGTTTGACCACCAACACCCCGATGTCTTGGACTTTGCCGAGCCCTATGCCCAGAAGCTGGTCGCTCAAGGCAACGACGCCCTGAACGCGGGGGACCTGGACGCGGCCTACGAAGCCTATCGGGACGCCTTGGTCCTGGATCCCAGCTTGAGCTGGACCCGCAAGAAGGCGGAGGAGGTGCGCGATGCGCGTCTAAAAATCTCAGCCAAGGACAAGAGCTATCGGCCTGCCAAGGCGCCCAAGGTGGTTCGGCCGGAGCAGCCCCCCAGCACACTGAAGCTGAATCCCACACCTACCGAGCTACCCACCGGCGAGCCTCAGCGGGTGACCCCGGAGAAGGAGCTGCCCGATCCAAGCGCGCTGTTGCGCAGGCCGCCCCTGG